>JAZTWJ010000071.1:0-13758 GCA_045635785.1 Candidatus Flemingiibacterium sp. | reverse complement strand
CGATATTGTACACCTCGACTTTGTAGAACTGAATGCCTGCAGCGGCGGCTGTGTGGGCGGCGCAATGGCTGTTGCCAACCCCTATATTGCCCAAGCCAGACTGCAGAGCCTCAAGCGTTATCTTCCGGTTTCGCCCAATCGTCCGGCAAGCGACTGGATCCCCGATATGTATTTCAACGAAAAGATCGTGGAATACAATCCCTACAGCCTGCTGTCCGATGACCGCAAAACCGCCATGCGCATGATGAGCGATATCGAAAGTATTCATTGCGAGCTTCCCGGACTTGACTGCGGCTCATGTGGGGCACCGACCTGCATGGCATTTGCCGAGGACATTGTCAAGAACGAGACCACCGCCGATGAATGCACGGTGATCATGCGTAAAATATTCCACGAATATCTCGGTGATAAACGGCTGGAGTCCTTCAAGGAGCGTCTGAAGCCGATTACACCGAAAAAAGATGAGACGGAGGATCAGGGCGATGAAAATCAGTGAAATCGCATCGCTTTCCTTTCGGTGCTTCTGCGGAACGACAGAGAAGGAGTTTGACGGCGTTTACGCCGGCGATCTTCTCAGCCGCTGCATGAGCAGAGTGGAAGTGGATAACCTCTGGATCACCATTATGGCAAACGTCAATGTGATCGCGGTGGCAACGCTGACGGAGCCCGCGGCGATCATCCTCGCAGAGGATGTGGAGCCGACGGCGGAAATGTTAGAGGCTGCCGAAAAGAACGGCATTACGGTGCTCGGCTCGCCGCTTGGCGCGTATGAGCTTTGCGGTATGCTGTATAACTTAAAATGAGCCGCTATCTGTGTGATCTGCATATTCATTCCTGTCTGTCGCCCTGCGGTGACGATGACATGACCCCGGGCAACATTGCCGGTATGGCTGCGCTGAACGGCTTGCAGATCGTGGCATTGACCGACCATAATTCCACAAAAAACTGCCCCGCGTTTTTCGCGGCGTGCAAGCAATATGGGCTGATTCCCGTGGCGGGCATGGAGCTAACCACCGCAGAGGACATTCACGTGGTGTGCCTTTTCAGAGAGCTTGAGGATGCCATGCGCTTCGGTGAATTTATCGAAGAAAGGCGTCCGAAAATCAAAAACAAGCCTGCGATTTTTGGTAATCAGCGCATCATCGACGAAAATGATGAGATCGTCGGTGAAGAAGAGATCCTTCTCATCAACGCTTCATCCTTTACCCTGGAGGAAGCACATCGCGAGGTGATCAAGCGAGATGGCGTCTGCTTTCCCGCGCATATAGACCGAAGCGCAAACGGCATGATTGCCATGCTTGGCGATTTCCCGCCCGAGCCGCATTTCACCGCCTTTGAGCTGAACGATGCAACGTCGGCTTCGGATTGCCGCTCAAAATTCCCGATCATCACCGAACGATCTCTTACACACATCGTGTCATCCGATGCACATTATCTGACGGATATTTCGGAAACAGGCTATCCCATCGAACTGGATGATGAGCCCTATTCTTCCTCGCTGGTACGAAATCGGCTCATTGACAAGCTGTTGGGATTTAGATGAGGTAAACGATGGACGAGCTGTCACTTTATGTTTTGGACATCACCATGAATTCGGTGCGAGCCGGTGCTTCGGAGATCGAAATCACGCTCCGAGAGGACGGTGAATGGCTGTATTTCACAGTCAAAGACAATGGCTGTGGGATGACTCCCGAGCAGGTTCAGCGACTGACCGATCCCTTTTTTACCACCCGAAAAACACGCAAGGTCGGACTTGGCATCCCCTTTCTCACCATGCTCGCCGAAATGACAGGCGGCTATGTGCACATCACATCGAAGCATGAGTCGGAGGGCGAGGATCACGGCACAACTACCCAAGCAAAATTCGGCATGAACCATATCGACTTCATACCGCTTGGCGATATGATCGCGTCAGTTAAAACATTGGTTCAAGGTTCACCGACGGTGAATTTTACGTTTACGCATACAATGGAGGGCGGGGAAGTCTCCCTTTCCACGGCCATGTTGCGTGAAACGCTGGGCGAGGACATCTCGCTTGGTGAGCCGGAAATATTAAGCTGGATCGGGGCGTATCTCGAAGAGCAATACGATGAGATCCCCTCAAAAAATCAGTAAACAAAATTCAAAATACAGAAAGGAATAACACCATGAAATCTCTTGAAGAGCTGAAAGCTATCAAAGCGAAAATGCAGGACAAGGTAAATCTTCGCACCTCCAGCGCAGAGACCCGTATCGTAGTCGGTATGGCTACCTGCGGCATCGCAGCAGGCGCTCGCCCTGTTCTCAACGCATTTGTTGAGGGCGTTGCTGCCAACGGTATCGGCGACAGCGTGATCGTTACCCAGACCGGCTGTATCGGCATTTGCCAGTATGAGCCTGTTGTTGAGGTTTACAAGAGCGGCGAGGAGAAGGTCACCTACGTGAAGATGACCGCCGAGCGCGCAAAGGAAGTGCTTGAAAAGCACGTCAAGGGCGGCAAGATCGTTACTGAGTACACCATCGGCGCTGCTACGAAATAATTAGGAGGAAACTAAACAAATGATTCGTTCTCATGTACTTATTTGCGGCGGTACCGGTTGTACTTCGTCCGGCTCTGTTGCACTCAAGGATAAGCTCGCTGCCGAGCTGAAAACAAAGGGTCTTGAAGAAGAGATCAAGATCGTTATGACCGGTTGCTTCGGTCTGTGTGCTCTGGGTCCGATTATGATCGTTTACCCCGAAGGCACCTTCTACAGCCGCGTTACTCCCGAAGATATTCCCGAAATCGTTGAAGAGCATCTGCTCAAGGGCCGTATCGTTGATCGCCTTGTTTATAATGACACCGGCGATGCAAAGGGCGAGGATGAGGCTGAAGCGGCTTCTCTGAACGAGACCTTGTTCTACAAGAAACAGAAGCGCGTTGCACTGCGTAATTGCGGTGTTATCAACCCCGAAGAAATTGACGAGTACATCGCAATGGACGGCTACTTTGCGCTGGAAAAAGTTCTGACCACCATGACTCCCGACGATGTTATCAAGACCATTCTTGATTCCGGTCTGCGCGGACGCGGCGGCGGCGGATTCCCCACCGGCAGAAAGTGGATGTTCGCGAAGGCTTCCGTTTCCGATAAAAAGTATGTTGTATGTAATGCGGACGAGGGCGACCCCGGCGCATTCATGGACCGCTCCGTTCTCGAGGGCGATCCCCACGCTCTGATTGAGGCAATGGCAATCGCCGGCTATGCAATCGGCGCAGACGAAGGTTACGTTTATGTTCGTGCAGAGTACCCGATCGCTGTTAAGCGTCTCACCATCGCGCTCAAGCAGGCGCGTGAGTACGGTCTGCTCGGCAAGGACATCTTCGGCACCGGCTTCAATTTCGATATTACCATCCGTCTCGGCGCAGGCGCATTCGTTTGCGGCGAAGAGACAGCTCTGCTTACCTCCATTGAGGGCAACCGCGGCGAGCCGCGTCCCCGTCCTCCGTTCCCCGCAGTCAAGGGTCTGTTCGGTCAGCCCACCATTATCAACAACGTTGAAACCTATGCAAACATTCCGCAGATCATCCTGAACGGCTCTGATTGGTTTGCATCCATGGGTACCGAAACATCCAAGGGTACCAAGGTATTCGCACTGGGCGGCAAGATCACCAACACCGGTCTTGTTGAGATCCCCATGGGTACCACCCTGCGCGAGGTTGTTGAGGAAATCGGCGGCGGCGTTCCGAACGGCAAGAAGTTCAAGGCTGCTCAGACCGGTGGTCCTTCCGGCGGATGCATCCCCGCATCTCTCATCGACACGCCCATCGACTATGATAATCTGATCGCCATCGGCTCCATGATGGGTTCAGGCGGACTTATCGTCATGGACGAAGATTCCTGCATGGTTGACATTGCAAAGTTCTTCCTCGAATTCACCGTTGACGAGTCCTGCGGTAAGTGCGCTCCCTGCCGTATCGGCACCAAGCGCATGCTGGAAATTCTCGAAAAGATCACCGACGGCAGAGGCGAACTTGAGGACATCGACCGTCTGGAAGAGCTTGCAAACTATGTTAAGAGCGCATCTCTCTGCGGCCTCGGTCAGACCGCTCCGAACCCGATTCTTTCCACGCTTCGTTACTTCCGCGACGAGTATATTGCTCACGTTGTAGATAAGAAGTGCCCTGCAGGCGTCTGCAAGAAGCTGCTCTCCTACGTTATCGATGCCGATAAGTGTAAGGGTTGCACGCTCTGCTCGCGCGTTTGCCCCGTTGGCGCGATCAGCGGTTCCGTTAAGCAGCCTCACGTCATTGATACCGCTAAGTGTATCAAGTGCGGCGCTTGTATGGAAAAATGTAAGTTCGGCGCGATTTCCAAGAAGTAATCGAGTGCCACGAAAGGAGAAATTGATTTACAATGGATATGGTAAATGTAAAAATTAACGGCAGAGAGTATGCCGTTCCCGCGAACTCCACGGTTCTCGAGGCTGCGAAGTACGCCGGAATCGAAATTCCTACCCTCTGCTATCTGAAGGATATCAACGAGATCGGCGCATGCCGTCTCTGCCTCGTTGAGGTTGTCGGCGCACGCGGACTTGTAACCGCTTGCGTATATCCCGTCAATGAGGGCATGGAGATCGTCACCAACTCTCCCAAGATCCTTGCTGCTCGCAAGACCAATCTGGAGCTGGTTCTCTCCAACCACGAAAAGAAGTGCCTCTCCTGTGTTCGCTCCACCTCTTGCGAGCTGCAGAAGCTGGCTAACGAATACGGCTGCGAAGAAGGCCACTTTGAGGGCGATAGCATCCATTATCCGCTGGATGAGTCCACTCCCTTCCTCGTTCGCGATAACAACAAATGTATTCTTTGCCGTCGCTGTGTAGCAGCCTGCAAAAACATGCAGGGCATCGGTGTCATCGGCGCGAACGATCGCGGCTTTGATACACACATCGGTCAGGCATTTGAAAAGAAGCTTATGGAAACCGCTTGTGTTGCTTGCGGTCAGTGTATCGTTGCTTGCCCCGTCGGCGCACTTTACGAGAAGGATGATACCCAGCAGATCTTTGAGGCGCTGGCTGATCCATCCAAGCATGTTGCTATCTGCACCGCTCCGTCTGTCCGTGCAACCATTGGCGAGTGCTTCGGTCACGAGCCCGGCACCGATGTTGAGGGCAAGATGGTCGCTGCCATCAAACGTCTCGGCTTCGATGGCGTTTATGACATGAACCTTACCGCGGACCTTACCATCGTGGAAGAAGCGCACGAGTTCCTCGATCGCTTCCAGAATGGCGGCAAGCTTCCGATGATCACTTCCTGCTCGCCCGGATGGGTTAAGTTCTGTGAGCACTATTTCCCGGATATGACCGAGAATCTTTCTACCTGCAAGTCTCCTCAGCAGATGTTCGGTGCGCTGTACAAGACCTACTACGCACAGAAGCATAACATGGATCCCAAGGACATCTTCTTTGTTTCTTGCGTTCCCTGTACTTCCAAGAAGTTTGAGTGCCGTCGCCCCGGCGAAAGCGCAGCAGGTGAAGGCATTTGGGATGTAGATGTAGCTATCACGACTCGCGAGCTTGCTCGTATGATCGAGAAGCCAGGCATCAAGTTCAACAAGCTCGAGGATGAGAAGTTCGATCAGCCTTTCGATATCGGTTCCGGCGCAGGCGCAATTTTCGGCGCAACCGGCGGTGTTATGGAAGCTGCGCTTCGTACTGCTGCTGAGGTTGTCCTCGGTAAAAAGCTTGAGAAGATTGATTTCGACGATGTACGTGGTACCGCGCCCATCAAGCGCGCAACCTACAAGCTCGGCGATGTTGAAATCAAGGTTGCGGTTGCTTCCGGTACTAAGAACGCACGTGAACTGCTTAATCGCGTTAAGTCCGGCGAAGAAAAGGTAGACTTCATCGAGATCATGGCATGCCCCGGCGGATGTGTCAACGGTGGTGGTCAGCCTCTCCACACCGCTGAAGAGCGTGCTTCTTACGACCTGCGTGCACTCCGTGCATCCGTTCTCTACAAGGCGGATTCTGCAATGGATCTCCGCAAATCTCACGAGAACTCCGCTGTAAAGGTTCTGTACGATGAATTCTTCGGCAAACCTAACAGCCACAAGGCTCATGAGATTCTGCATACTGAATATGTAAAGCGCGGCTTCTAATTGCCGACAGAAAACAGGCGAGCTGAATTAGCTCGCCTGTTTTGTCGTTGTTTTAATTTTAGGTATCAAAACCCGCGTATTGGTTTTGATATAGTCGGTAATATGCGCCTTTTTTTGCGAGCAGCTCATCATGGGAGCCTGCTTCGGCAACCACCCCATTGTCCAGTACCACAATCATGTCTGCGTCGCGGATGGTGGAAAGGCGATGGGCGATGATTAAAGAGGTGCGATTTTTCATCAGCGAGACCATTGCGGATTGAATGTGCATTTCTGTACGTGTGTCTACGCTGGAGGTCGCTTCGTCGAGAATTAAAATTTTCGGATCGGCGAGCACCGCACGGGCGATGGAGAGAAGCTGTCGCTGCCCTTGAGAAAGATCGCCGCCTGATTCGGACAGAACCGTATCGTAGCCGTTGGGCAGTCGTTCGATGAATACATTCGCGTTGGCAGTAGCGGCAGCTTTGCGAAGATCCTCGTCCGATGCGTCAAGTCTGCCATAGCGGATATTAGCCGCGATGGTATCGGAAAAGAGTACCGTATCCTGTAAAACGATGGCGATGGTGCGGCGAAGGGTTGCTTTGGGGATCTCGTTGATCGGGATGCCGTCAATGGTTATTTCTCCGCTGTCGATGTCGTAGAATCGGGTGAGCAGATTCACGACCGTGGTTTTACCCGAGCCCGTCGCGCCGACGAGAGCGATTTTCTGTCCGCGCTTGACATCGAGATTAAAGCTCTTCAGCACGGGCTCGCCTTTCTTGTAGCCGAAAGACATATCCTTAAAACGAATGTCGCCGCGGATATCATCAGGTGAAATGGGATGCTTGCCCTCATCAATCTCTGCGTCCGTCTCCATGATTTCAAAAACACGCTCTGCGCCTGCGATAGCAGTGAGTATTTGTGCGAATTGGTTGGCGATTTCGTTGATGGGACGGGTGAATTGCCTCGAATACTGTAGTACCGCTTGAATTGCCGCAATGGCGATGATGCCCTCAAAAGAAAGATATCCGCCGATTGCCGCAACAAGAAGATAGCCCAGATTGCCGATCATATTCATGCACGGACCCATGATACCGCCCCAGATGTTGGCGCGGATGCCGACTCTGCGGTATTCCGCCGCAATGCGGTCAAATTCCTCCATGGATGCTTGCTCTTTGCTGTATGCCATGACGGTTTTATAGCCTGTGACCGCTTCTTCGATATGCCCGTTCAGCTTGCCGAGCAGCTTTTGCTGCTCCACAAAATATTTGCGCATGAATTTCGATAGATTTGTAGAGACAAAAATCGTCAGCGGAATGGTGATCAATGCAATAACTGTCAAAATCGGGCTAAAATAGATCATCATTCCCAAAGCGCCAACGACTGTGATCACACCCGAAAAGAGGGAAGCGATGGACTGTGATACGGAATTGGAGATATTTTCGACATCGTTGGTCATACGGGACATGATGTCGCCGTGACGGTGATTGTCCGTATAGCGGATGGGAAGATACGAGATCTTTTCAAACAGATCGCCGCGCATGGTGTGAACGGTGTTTTGAGATAACCTTGAGGACACTATGCCCTGAAAATAGGTGAGCACCGAGGAAACGATATAGGTTATCGCCATCACGACGATGACAATTGCAAGCCTTGAAAAGTCTACGTGCATGCCCTCTTGATCAAGAGTCATGGTGCTGATCGCCTGCGCTTGCAATGCTGGCCCTGCCAAATTCAGCAGGGAGGTAAGAGAAACGATGACGAGCATTAACAGCAGAAGATATTTGCTTTTTCCGATGTATCGAAGCAGTTTTCGGAAGGTCGCTTTGAGATCCTTCGGTTTTTCGCGAACCATTGGACCGCCTGGACCGTGACCGCGTCCACCCGGACCCATGCGCACCATCGGACGTTCATTTTTATTGTCAGCCATTTTGCTCGCCTCCTTCCGAAGCTTTCATTTGTGAATCGTAAATATCGCGGTAAGTCGCGCAGGTTTGCATCAGCTCATCGTGAGATGCAAATCCAACGATGGTGCCGTTTTCAATGACGGCGATGCGGTCACAGTTGCGAATGGACGCGATGCGCTGTGCGATCATGATGATGGTGGTGTCCTTCACATGCTCGCGCAAAGCCTTGTGCAGTCTTGCCTCGGTGCCGAGGTCAAGGGCAGAGGTGGAGTCGTCAAAAATGAGGATCTCCGGCTTGCGAATAATGGCGCGAGCGATGGCAATACGCTGTTTCTGACCGCCCGAAAGGGAAGCGCCCTTTTCAGCGATCATGGTTTGATAACTTTCATTAAAGCTTGTGATAAAGTCGTCCGCCTGCGCGATTTTTGCGGCTTCAATGACCTCATCATCAGTGGCATCGGGACGTCCCCAGCGGATATTGTCCGCTATGGTTCCGGAAAACAGCTCGGTTTTTTGCAAAACCAGGGCAATTTTTTGACGAAGCACATCTAACTTATATGCACGAACATTGATACCGTCTACGCTTACCTCACCTTCATCCGCATCGTAAAACCTGGGAATGAGATTTACAAGTGAGGATTTTCCCGAACCGGTTGCGCCGATAACGGCGATCATTTCGCCCTGCTTCACATCTAAATCAATTCCTTCTAAAACGGGGCGTCCCTGTGCATTTGGATAGCGGAAGAAGACATTGCGGAAGGTAATCGTGCCGCGGTCATTTGCATCGGATTCCAATCCATCGGCGATAACGGGATTGCTGCTCAGAATTTCGCTGACTCGATTTGCCGATGCGGAAGCACGAGTCATGGTTTGGAACATCATGCTGACCATCATCATGGACATGAGAATTTGCGTAATGTAGCTGATGGCGGACATGACATCGCCGACCATGATGCCGCCTATTGTGCCGATGGATGCCTCCACCTCTTTGCCGCCGATGAGCAGAATCGCGATCACCGATGCATTCATAATGAGCATGAGAATGGGACCGAGTGTGATCATCAGCTTTTGGACGGATAGATTAACGTCGCGAAGCTCGGAGTTGGCGTTGCCAAAACGAGCGATCTCATGTTTTTCTTTGACGTATGCCTTGACGACGCGGGCACCCGTGACATTTTCCTGCACCACGGAGTTTACCTTGTCGAGCTTTGATTGTACCTTGGTGAAAAGCGGCGCGGCTTTTTTCAGCATGAAAAAGACGAGCAGCATCTGAACGGGAAGAGCAATGAGCAGGACCACGCCGAATTTTGGGCTGATGCTGAGCGTCATAATAATGCCGCCGATGAATTGCATCGGTGCACGCACGAACATACGAAGCAGCATTGCAACAAAATCCTGCACTGCGTTGATGTCGTTGGTGAGGCGCGTGACCAGCGAGCCTGTGGTGAATTTGTCCGTTTGTTGGAGCGACAGACGCATGACCTTTTTGAAGGCATCATTTCGCAGATCATTACCAAACCGCTGTGCCGCATTGGATGCAAAGGCGGCGGAAAGGATGCCGAATAAGCCGCCGATGGCTGTCAGTACAAGCATCAAAAGTCCCGTCGTAAGAATGAGTGCAAGATCCTTTCCAATAACGCCTTGGTCGACGATTTTTGCCATCAGCTTTGGCTGCATCAGATCAATGGCGACCTCGCCGATCATGGAAAGCGGCGCAAGAATAGCAAAGAGAAGATATGGTTTTAGATATTTTGCCAGCTTCATAAATTTATTATTGCTTTCACTGCAGTGAAAGCTACCTTTCTGCCTTTATAGGCTTGTTAAGCAATTACGAGCGTTCTGCCAATAGATTGTCGATAACGCGGTTGAGAAATTCAGCAAACGCCTCAAGCTCCTTCTCGGAGAATCCTCGGAGAGCGGCAGCATCTGCGTCCTGGTGAATTTTGCGGAAGCATTCGTCAATTTTCTTACCTTTGTCGGTGAGGTAAACCAATGTTTGGCGAAGATCGTTTTCGTTATCGCGTCGGATGACCAGTCCGTCATGCTCCATCTTTTGCAGCGTTACGCTGATGGTGGGTGGCTTGAGATGGGTTGCATGGACCAAATCAAGCTGTGTGACACCGGCTTTCATTTGCGCGAGATGGAAAATAATCATCCGATAGGAGCTTGGCAGACCGTTCAGCTCGGAAAAATGACGCATGCGGTCACGGTAGAGCTTGGCAGTGTCACCGATGCGCATCATGGGATTGTAATTTTTGTCAAGCCGTCGTTTTGGCAGCTCATCAATAAATTCCTGCGGCAATGGTTTGTTTGGCATATTGCTTTTTCCTTCGAAAAAGAAGACTCCTTTCTATAAATAGTTAGAAAACTAATCATTATTATACAGGATTTTCTAAAAAAAGTCAAGACATATGTAAGATAATTTTCATTTTTTAGAAAAAATCGGACGGCAATACGCCGCCCGATCGTGAAATTTAGTTTTTTAATGAATGGATGGGAGCGGGAATGCGTCCGCCGCGTGCGATAAATGCTTCGGGGGAGTTTTCATTGAGGCGAATGACCGGCGCATAGCCGAGCAGACCGCCGAAATTAACAATTTCACCCTCTTTTTTGCCATAGGCGGGGATGACACGAACGGCGGTAGTTTTGGTATTTGCAACGCCGATGGAAATTTCATCGGCAATGATGCCGCAGATAACCGCTTCGGACGTGTCACCGGGGATGACAATCATATCCAGTCCCACAGAGCAAACCGCAGTCATTGCTTCCAGCTTTTCAATCGAAAGCGCACCGCTTGTAACCGCATCAATCATACCGGCGTCCTCGGATACGGGAATAAATGCGCCGGACAAGCCACCCACATGGGAGGATGCCATTACGCCGCCCTTTTTGACCGCATCATTTAGAAGCGCAAGTGCGGCAGTGGTGCCGTGTGCACCGCATTTTTCAAGCCCCATATTTTCGAGAATATGCGCCACCGAGTCACCGATGGCAGGCGTGGGTGCCAGCGAAAGGTCCACGATTCCAAAGGGAACATTCAGACGGTGGGACGCCTCGTATGCCACGAGCTGACCAACGCGGGTGATTTTGAACGCGGTTTTCTTGATAATATCGGCAAGCTCGGAGAAATTGCAGTTGCCCGCACGCTTGATGGCCGATGCCACAACGCCGGGACCGGATACACCTACCGAAACGACCGCTTCACCTTCACCGACGCCATGGAATGCGCCTGCCATGAAGGGGTTATCTTCGGGTACGTTGGCAAAGACCACAAATTTCGCGCAGCCGATGGATTGTTCGTCCCTTGTGAGGTATGCCGCGCGCTTGATGATCTCGCCCATTTTTGCCACCGCGTCCATATTGATGCCCGCCTTTGTGGTGGCAACGTTGACGGAGGAGCAGACGAGCTTGGTTTCGGCGAGTGCTTCGGGAATGATTGAGAGGAACGCCTCATCCTTTTTGGTCATACCCTTATGCACCAGCGCGCCGAAGCCGCCGATAAAGTTGATACCCAGTGTCGCGGCGGCACGATCCAACGCCTTTGCAGCTTTGAGGTAACCTTCGGGGGAGAAGCTGCCGCCGCATAGGGAAATGGGCGTGACAGCGACACGCTTGTTGATGATCGGAATGCCGTATTCCTTTTCGATATTCTCGCCGGTGACAACTAACTTTTCGGCGGTTTTTGTGATTTTATCGTAAATCTTATCCGCGAAGCGATTCTCATCATCGGACGCACAGTCAAGTAGGGAAATGCCCATGGTGATGGTGCGGATGTCGAGATTTTCCTCGCGAATCATGGATATGGTTTCGAGTATATCGGCAGTGTTTAGCATAATGGAGTCTCCGTTCGTCAGATTTTGTGCATAGCGTTGAAAATATCCTCGTGCATGGTATGAATCACGAGACCCTTTTCATCGCCGATTTTTGACATGATATCCACAAAATCCGTGAAATGAATGGTGAGCTTATCAATGTCCACCAGCATGATCATGGCGAAATAATCCTGAAGTACGCTTTGAGAAATATCGACGATATTTGCGCCGTGCTCGGAGCAGCAGTTTGAGACGCCGGCGATAATGCCGACGGCGTCCTTACCGGTTACGGTGATAACAGCTTTCATTGTAGTATATTCCTTTCGTTAGAAAAATTTTCTATCCATATATATGATACACTATTTTAATGTGGTTTTCAAGAGGATTCTTACATAAAGATTGAAAAATTTATAATGTAAACTTGATTAAATCCGCACGATATGCTATAATGAAAGAAAAACACAGGGAGTTTCCTATGAACGATTACAAAAATTTTTGCGAATATGTGACAAAGCCAAAACCCACTTCCGCTATGATAGTGATCAAGAGTCTGCTTATTATGATGTACGCGCTTTTCGGAATGCTGTATCTTTGGTTTTTCTGTCTAAATCTTCGGTCATTGGCGATGCTGATTCTTTTCCCTTTTCTTATGTTTGCCATGATCCGTGTCACATGGCGGCTGGTGCAGATTGAATATGAATTTGCTGTGGAGGCGGGCGAACTGAAGGTGGCGGTCATTCTTGGCGGTGCGGCGCGCCGCACCAAATGCCGCGTGCAAATATCCGATATGTCGCTGATTGCCCCTGAAGCCACCGCAAACGTGAAGGTCGATGATTTTACAGAATGCCGTCGCTATGCCGATGAAGGCAGTGAAAATGCCTATCTTTGCGTCTTTCCCGATAAGGCGGCAGGAAAGAAGAGGGCAATTGTCATCGAAACAAACGAAGAAATGCGCCGTATTTTGCGCCTTGGAAACCCATCCGTCTTTAGAAAATAGCATAAAAAATCGCCTTCTCTCATAAACTGGAACAAACAACAGGAGCGGAGGCGTATTTTTTTGAAACGATGGCTGCACTTGATAGCTATGATGTTCCCGATGCTGTTTCTTATTGCCTGTGCGGCGATGGATACAAAGGATCCGCTGGCATATCAGAGCGAAAAGCTGACAATTGATGCGGTGTTCACGCTGAACGATGCGCAGTATCCGGCAACGCTCACATTGGAAGCAGCGGAATATGACGAGAACGGTCGGATGCTTGCCAGAAATGCGGTGATGACACTACGTGAAAATTCCATTCTCTCGGGCGTGAGCTTTTCGGTAACGGGTACGAAGGCATACATCGCGTCGGACGATTTGAAGATTCCGCTGCCGGAGGAAGGTGTTGGCGGTATGCTTGACATTGTTTCGCTGTTCTGCATTGATGGCGGAAGCTTTTATGAAACGAAGCGTGTTGAGGGGCTTGAGAAGAGCATATTCGTGTCCGGTGAGAATCGGGTGGAGGTGCATCTAAATCCCGAAAGCGGTCTTCCCGTGCGGATTATCGCCGAAATTGACGGCAGAAGCATTGGCGCAGATATTGAAAATATCGTCGTGACAAATGGCGACGAGCAATCATTAAAATGAAACCGCTCCGCACATCATGCCGTGCAGAGCGGTGATTTTGTGATTATTTTACCTTGATGATGGATTCATCCCAGACTGCGGGAGCTTCGTAGCCCATCAGGTTAACCATGGTTGCCGCTACATTTGACAGACCAAAGTTGCCGTTGTCCGCTTTGACTTCATATTTGTCGGCGGAGAAATTGTCGTAGATATAGCAGGGAACCGGATTGAGCGTATGGCTGGTTTTTGCTTTGAAGGAGCCATCCTTATTCGCCTTGGGAGCGCCTGACTTCTTGTCGGTTTCATACATTTCATCCGCGTTGCCGTGGTCAGCGGTGATGAGC
>JAZTWJ010000070.1:0-32679 GCA_045635785.1 Candidatus Flemingiibacterium sp. | reverse complement strand
TAAATAAAGAGAACGGCACGAAAATTGCTTTTCTTGCCGTTCTATTGCTTAAATGAGGCCTTTTTCAATACTTTCAGCCTTATAACAGCAAAAAACAGCACCCACAAAAGTGAGTGCTGTGATTTTTTGAAATAAGAACTTATCTCTTGGAGAACTGGCTTGCGCGACGTGCGGCTTTGAGACCGTACTTCTTTCTTTCCTTCATTCTCGGGTCACGAGTCAGGAATCCTGCCTTCTTGAGAGCAGGACGATAGGTATCGTCAGCCTGAAGAAGTGCGCGAGCGATGCCGTGACGAACTGCGCCTGCCTGACCGGAAAGGCCGCCGCCCTTAACATTTACAATAACATCGAACTTGCCTTCGGTAGCGGTTACGCCAAAGGGCTGGTTGATGATGAGCTTGAGAGTCTCAAGACCGAAATATTCGTCAAGAGTCTTGCCGTTTACAGTGATAACGCCGGTGCCCGGAACGATGCGAACACGAGCGATGGACTTCTTTCTTCTGCCGGTGCCGTAGAAGTAGGGCTTTGCACTTGTGTACATTCTCTTAATCTCCTTTCAAATCATTCGCCGAGGGCGACGGGCTGCTGAGCCTGCTGTTTGTGCTCTGCGCCTGCATAAACCTTCAGGCGATTGATCTGGGCATCACCCAGCTTGTTCTTTGCAAGCATGCCCTTAACTGCAAGGCGCATTGCCATTTCGGGCTTGGTAGCCATCAGTGTCTTGTAGCTAACTTCCTTAAGACCGCCGATGTAGCCGGAATGATGGTAATACTTCTTCTGCTCCAGCTTTTTGCCGGTGAGAACTGCCTTTGCAGCGTTAACGATGATCACGAACTCGCCGCAGTCAACGTTGGGAGTGAATTCGGGTCTGTGCTTACCTCTGAGGATGGTAGCAGCGAGAACAGCGGTCTTGCCGAGGGGCTTGCCTGCTGCGTCGATAACATACCACTTACGCTCGAGGGTTTCCTTTTTAGCCATGTATGTGGACATAATGGTTCCTCCGTAAATTTATTTTTCGCTCGTTTTGTCTGACGAGATCGCACGGAACTCGCCGCGAGCCTTACACAACGTGTAATATTATAGCACAAGATCCCCGTATTGTCAATAGTTTTTGCAAAACTTTTTTCAAAATTTTGATTTACATATGGGATAGCTCGTTTTTTCTTCGTTTTTCGTTTGTTTTGACTGTGTTTGCTTCGGCATGAGATAAAAATTTTATCAGGTTAAAGTGCTGCAAAAACGGGTTTTCATCTTATAATCACAACAAATTTTCAAAAATCACCGATGGATAGCTCCCCGCTGCGAAAATAATGCATCAATATCGCACGGTAATCCACCCCCGCAGATGCCAGCGCATCCGCACCGCGTTGGCTCATGCCGATGCCGTGACCGTATCCGAAGGTGACAAAGGATAATTTGCCGCATTCCCACCGCGCGATGAGATCCGTGGATTTCAAGCCGAAGATCGCACGCACTTCTCTGCCCGTCAGCCGCACGTTGCCGATGGTCAAATAGGCGCATCTGCCCGACTCGGTTGGCTCAAAGTGAAGGGTTTCTTTCCTATTATAATTAAATCCGCTTTTTGACAGAAGCGATGTCACCTCTTGCATGGAGAAGGATGCACGGCTGATCTCCGGCTTTTCGGGCGTTTTGACAGACTGCAAATACGGAACAGGCGCGAGGATCTCCCCGCATGTCTCCGTCGCCCCCGCCGACGATGCATGCCACATGGCGAGGATCGCCTCCCCGTCGATGGACAGCGTCTCACCAGCCGTCGCCTGAACGGCGGCTTTGATTTCGGACGGTATTTCCGTTGTGAATCCACAGCAATGGGACGGATCCGCGCAGAGATCCGCGCCCGCATGGGATCGTGCGCCGTTTTCAAGACAGTATCGGGCATAGGTTCGCGCCGCCACCGCCTGCGCCTTGAGTGCCTCGGGATGAAAGGTATACGGCACCTCGGCGGCGCACACGCCCGCCACATACTCCTCGATATTTAACACGCTGTCGCCCCATTCGGTGCGAAGGATCAGTTCCGGCTCGGCGATGGGCGCGCTGACGGGATTGGCAAGCGTAACTGCCGCGGCAAGAAGAATGGATAACATAATGGCTCCTTTCGTACTTTAAAACATTAACAGACGATAATTCTTGAAATCTTGCACAAGATTTTTTGCATATTTTTCCTGTATTTGCAACAGATAAGAGATATTTTGCAACATTTTGTGCAAGGTCTTGCATTTTTGCTTGACATATGATATAATATATGATATATCATTATAATGGCAGACAAATACATTTATTCACGCATGTTGGAAAATCGCTGTTGCACACCGTAGCTGCAATTTTCCGATACGGTATATTTTAATAAAGGAGCCTTCGCGTTTGCGGGGGGCGGTAAAAATCATGCAACAATTTGCTTTTAATAATTCTCTCATGCGCAATGCTGCGCTCACCGAAAACAGCGAGCTTTTCGACTCGCTGCTGGCAAGCTCCCGTGAGCATTACTCCATCCCGAGCGCGGCTTTCACAAACTACAACGTCAAGCGCGGACTCAGAAACCCCGATGGTACCGGCGTTATGGCGGGCATCACGAAAATCGGTAATGCCCACGGTTATATCATCAACGAGGGCGATAAAATTTCCATCGAAGGTGAATTGTACTATCGCGGCTACAACGTCAACGACCTTATCCGCGGCTATACCGAGGAGGGACGCTTCGGCTTTGAGGAGACCGCGTATCTGCTCTTTTTCGGCGAGCTCCCCACAAAAAAACAGCTGGCGGATTTTGATACACTGCTCGATTCCTATCGCTATCTGCCGCCCCGCTTCACCGATGATGTTATTATGCGTGCGCCGACAAGATCGCTGATGAACAAGATCTCCACAAGCATCCTCGCGCTCTACGCATACGACGAAAATCCCGATGAGACATCGCTGGAAAATATGCTTCGTCAGTCCATGCAGCTGCTGGCGCGCCTTCCCATTATCGCAGCACAGGCGTATGCCTTCAACCGCAACTATTTCTTCGGTGAGAGCCTGAATATCCACAATCCGCAGAACAATCTCTCCACCGCGCAGAACTTCCTGCGTATCATGCGTCCCGACTGCAATTACACCGATGCAGAAGCAAAGCTTCTTGACCTTTGCTTAGTCCTGCACGCCGAGCATGGCGGCGGTAACAACTCCGCCTTCACCTGCCGCGTAGTCTCCAGCTCCGGCACCGATTCCTATGCGGCGATCTCCTCCGCCATCAACTCCCTCAAGGGCCCCAAGCACGGCGGCGCGAACATCAAGGTAACGGAAATGTTCGATTGCATCAAAGCCGGTGTCTACGATTGGTCGGACGATGATGAAGTAACCGCGTTCCTCGAAAAGATCATGCGCTGTGAGGAAGGTGACCGTTCCGGTCTGATCTACGGTATGGGCCATGCCATCTATACGCTGTCCGATCCCCGCGCCGTCATGCTTAAAAAGTATGCGAAGGATCTCGCAAAGGGTACCGAATACGAAAAGGAATTCGCCCTGCTTGAATCGATTGAGCGTCTCTCGCCGAATGTATATGCAAAAATCAAGAAGTTAGACAAAAACATCTGTGCAAACGTGGATCTGTATTCGGGTCTGGTTTACCGTATGCTTGGCATTCCCGAGGAGCTGTATACGCCTCTGTTCGCCATCGCCCGCATGGCAGGCTGGTGCGCGCATCGCATTGAGGAAGTCACCACAGGTAAAAAGATCATCCGCCCCGCATACAAAGCCATCGCCAAGCCCCGCGAATATGCGCCGCTGTCCGTCCGCGGAAGCGACGACTGATCAAACCGTCATTGTCTATCAATAAAAGTGAAGTTGCCTGCGTCTGTCCGAGCGCCCTCCCCATTTCCGCATGCCTGAACATGCTTGTTTTTAAGGAGTGCCCATGAAAGATAAGCTTCTGTCCCACCGTCATCACATCGTCCTTGCCTTATTTCTTTTCATACATGCGCTCACCTGCGCCTTTACCACCTATTACGGCGACGATTACTACTATGCCGCCTTTCTCAAAAACGGCGCGGATTATATGCTGTCGGAGAATATTTTCCACTATATGCAAACCAACGGACGTGCGCTGGTGCATCTGATCGACGAGCTTCTGCTGGGCATCAGCTTTTGGGTTTGGCGCGCGGCATCGGTGGCGGTCATGGGAGGTCTTGCCGTCGTTTCGGCAAAGCTTGCGGCGCGCAGCTACCGCAAGAATGCGGATCATGAGCTGTACAAAAACGCGCTCATTGCCGTTTGTGCGCTGCTTGCCGTCACGGATCTCGCCATCCTTCGGCAAAGTGTATATTGGGCTACAGGCGCCCTCAATTACCTTTTCCCTTCCGCACTCACGCTATGGTTCGTGTATCTTCTTCGCAAGGATTTTGAGCTTGATCGCGGCAATTTTTTGTTGATACTACCCGCATTCTTTGCATCGGCGACCACCGAGCAGGCATCCGCCGCAAGCCTACTTGCCGTGCTGTGGATCCTGGTTACGGCAATTGTACATAAGCGCCGCATCCGTATTGCATGGCTCGGCTGTCTTGCCACCTCGGTTGCGGGCTTCCTTACGCTGATCCTCGCTCCCGGCTCCGCCGCACGCACGCAGTATTATCCCGAGTTTTATGCCATGCCGCTCTTTGAGCGCATCGGCTCCAACATTTCCAAGCTTGCGGGCGTGGTTTGCGGCCCCGACGGCATGTATCTCCACATCATCGCACTACTCCTATTCATCGCCTATCGTAGCATGAAAAAAGCGCCGCCGCTGACGGTGCTTTCCATTGCCGGCATCGTGCTGTACGGATGGAGGCTGTCAAAGCAAAACGCGCTGCTTGAAAGATGGTGGGTGCTCGCCCTGTTTCTTCTTCCCCTTGCCGCAATTCTAATTTATACCGTGGTGGATTATTTCAAAAACCGCGAGACGGACAACCTCTATTTCATTTGGGGAACGCTTGGAATGCAGTGCGCCATGCTGATCTCGCCCGAATACGGACCGCGAACGCTCACCATGTCGGTGGTACTGCTCACCGTTTTTTTGGCACGCGCCTACGCGGAGGAAAAATCTCCCCTGCTTTTTGGTATCACTGCGGCGGCGATGCTGCTCTTTTTACCGGCAATGCACTCCGATGCGATACTGCTGACGGTGATCCTTCTCTATGCGGGCATCGCTGTAACGATTCTTTTCTGCAAAAACAAAGGCGCGCTTGCAACGCTTGTTGTCGTCCTCGCACTCATACAATTCGCAACCGTTTCCGTCGGTTACGCGGAGAATCTGCCCGTGCATGCGATCAATCGGGAAAACATTAAAGCTTACGATCCCGAAACCGGTGAGCCACTCGTCTTGTATTATCTGCCGAACTATGAACACAAGTATACGATGCCGTATGACGATCCCTATCATCAGCATGTGCTGATGCTGCTTTGCGGCTTCCCATCCGATACACAGATCGTATATAAATTTGTGGATGAATAAAAGAAAACATCGCCCAATTTGGGCGATGTTTTTGTATGCGTTAATCCATCGGCACATAGCCGCTCAAAGCAATCAGCTGCTGCCCTTCCTCGGAAAGCAGCCATTCGAGCAGGATGGGAATGTTCGGATTGTCATTGTCCGCGCGGTAGATGGCATAAAACTGCGCCACAATGGGATACGCACGGCTTTTGATATTCTCGGCACTCGGATAGACACCGTTCAACGAAAGCATCTTTACCGAATCGTTTGCCACCATGCCGTCCATATAATATCGGAAGGAAAAACCGATGGATGCGCCT
This sequence comes from Candidatus Flemingiibacterium sp., assembly GCA_045635785.1. Classification (GTDB taxonomy): domain Bacteria; phylum Bacillota; class Clostridia; order Oscillospirales; family CAG-272; genus Flemingiibacterium. The sequence continues at coordinate 26,895 of JAZTWJ010000070.1, read as the reverse complement.
GTGACGGAAAGCGGCGATTTGCGCCCGATCTTGCGGTCGCCCATAAAGGCATCCATGGCGGATTGACTGCCGCTTCCCTTCAATCGGGAAACGGGATTGATGATGCGGTCCGCACCGCCCACATCGCGCCAATTTGTGATTTCGCCCGCGTAAATATCGCGCACCTGATCCACCGTCAGCTCATCCACGGGATTTTGGGCGCCGACAAAAAAGACAAAGGCTTCAAGTCCAACGGGAACGTAAATCAGCTCCACGCCTGCATCGGCGGCGTATTTCTTCTGCTCCTCGGAGGGCGCGGCACAGAACAGAATATCCGTTTCGCCATCCACGATGGCTTTATAGCCGCGAACCGTGTTTTTATACTGCATCGCGCTGTCCGCGGCGAAATTTTCTCCGTAGTAATTATCGTCGGAGAAGGTACCGCCCTCATACGTGACGCAACCCTTTGGATAGACATTGTCGATAATGGACGCATAGACGGGCACAAGTGCCGCCGCCCCATCCAGCACGGGGAGATCGTCCGTGAGTTTCAGCGAAGCATTCACGCGCGCCAGCTCCGAGTCCTTCTCATGGGGCAGATAGCGCGACACATCGATCATTTTCGCTTGAGAGGTTCCGCTGAAATTGTTGGAAAGGCGAGAGGTTACCAGCACATACAGCGCATAGTTGAAGCCGCCGAAGGCAAGAACGATCGCAAGCATCAGCGAAAGCTGCGAAAGAAGCTTTTTCATCTCACCACAGCTCCCCTGCGATAAATTCGATGATTGAACAATGCTGATAGGCATAGACGATATAGGCAAAATGCGCCAGCGTAAGGAGCATCAAAAGCCCGCTCACGACCATAAGTAACGTGAGATAATTGCGTGTTGTCATCCGCTGTGCCTCACATGAATGCGATAGCCGACATAAAAACAATCATAATGCTGATGATCATCGCCAGCATCATGCCAAGCATTGTAGCGGAAATGATGAGAAGAACCTTCCGCGTCGATATTTGCGCGGCAGAATAGGTGTCGGGATGAAGCTTGTTCTTCCGTTTTGCAAGAAGAAAGCAAATGAGACAGACAACAAAAAAGATGAATACAGCAGCGGGGATGGCAAAAAAGAGAAGGGACTCCAACATATCAAACACCTCCGAAATCATTTTTTTGCGGATTTTGTGTTTCCATTATAACACACAGATATGAATAAATTCAAAGACGGCTGTGAACAATTTTCGGATTTTTATAGGCACTATTCTGAATTATTATGCTTTACACAAATATTTATTGTGAAGTTTGTATACTTTACCAATTGCAAAATCAAAAACTTTATGCTATAATATAGATGCAGGCAAGAAAGGAAGGTATAGTCCAATGAAAAAGTGACACACCGAATGCGGTGAACTCACAAAGAAAAGGATGGTACAGGCCAATGGAAAGGTAAAAAATTCCAATCTGCAAACGAAACTTCAGAAATCACACTCATGCAGTAGGGCAACAAACACGGCGGTGTAACGCTTTATATAAAGCTCCTCTGTGCGGGGAGTAACAGAATGAAATTGCAGCCTGCGCAGTGATTGACAGATTGTGAAGTTCGAATGCAAAATCTGCAGAAAGTGAGGTTAAAGATGTCAGAACCTAAGAATCATCTGAAGTGACTCCGACAGAAGCTGTCAAGCAGTCGGAGTCACTTCTTTTTTTGCGGAACGGGGCTTCGGATGTTCTCTCCCCCAAAAAAGTAATTCGATTTTTTACCAAAAACCTATTGACAAACCGATTTGGATATGATATAATATATTAGTCGAAAGAGACAAGCGCTTGTAGCTCAGTGGATAGAGTGCCCGGCTACGAACCGGTAGGTCGCAGGTTCGAATCCTGCCAGGCGCGCCAATACAAAAACCTCGCCTCTCGGCGAGGTTTTTGTATTGGCGTTCTTGGTGTGTGAGAAAATGCGATGGGAGAACGCTTGCAGACACCCTCCCTCGTACAAACTAACTGCGTTCTCGTTGCACATCGCCCGTGGCGATGTGCTGCAGGTCTTCGAATCCTGCAAAACCTCGCCACAGGCGAGGTTTTTGTATTGGCGTTCTCGGTGCGAGCGAACATGTGATGCGAGAACTTTATAAAAATATGCAGGATGTGCAATTGTTCTATTGACTAACTATTTGTTTGGGTGTATAATAGTAGAAGTGAAAATTTCATTCAGATTTTTCCTTAACTGATAAAGAAAGGCGCATCATGCTGAAATCCCTGAAACTCGAACATCTTGTTCGTCCCAAACGGGACGTGGACATGACCGAAGGTCCCATACTCCCACATCTCATCCGATTCGCCATTCCCATGCTCATTGGCAGTCTGTTCCAACAGCTCTACAATACCGTTGATACATGGGTGGTCGGAAATTATGTATCCACGGAAGCATTCGCCGCGGTTGGTACCGTGGGACCGATCATCAATATGCTCATCGGTTTTTTCCTTGGTCTGTCCAGCGGCGCCGGTGTGGTCATCTCCCAGCATTACGGCGCAAAAAAATACGAAAAGGTCAATCAAGCCGTACATACCGCCATTGTCATGACGCTGATCATGGCAATCGCGTTCACCTTCATCGGCATCGCCATGACACCCCATATGATCCGCATGATGAAGACTCCCGAATCCGTGGTTCCTCAATCCTCTGCCTATCTTGTCATCTATTTTTCGGGCGTCATCGGATTGATGCTCTACAATATCGGCGCAGGTATCATGCGTGCCATCGGTGACTCCAGACGTCCCTTCTATTTTCTCGTGGTTTCCGCGCTGCTGAACATCGTACTGGATCTTATTTTTGTGCTGTTGTTCCACATGGGTGTAGAGGGCGTTGCCCTCGCCACAGTGATTGCACAGGGCGTATCCGCAACACTTGTGGTTATTACCCTGCTCCGCGCCGACAACTGCATTCGTCTCACACCGCGAAAGCTTCGCATTCATTTTGATCTTCTAAAGCAGATCATCCGCGTGGGAATTCCCGCCGCCATCCAAATGATGATCACCTCCTTCTCCAATATTTTCGTGCAATCCTACATCAACTACTTCGGGGACAGCACTATGGCGGGTTGGACAGCTTATTCCAAGATCGATGCGCTCATGTTCATGCCCATGCAGGCGCTGGCGCTGGCTTCCACCACCTTTGTGGGACAGAATCTCGGCATCGGTCAGGTGGAGCGCGCAAAAAAAGGCGTGCGTGCATCGCTTCTCATGTCATTTGCGGCTACTGCGATCTGCATGATCCCCGTGATCATCGCCGCCCCTCAGCTGGTGGACTTTTTCAACGATGATCCTGCCGTGATCGAGTTTGGCGCAATGTTCCTTCGCTACATCACACCGTGGTATATTCTCTGCTGTGTTAACCAGATCTATTCGGGTGCGTTGCGCGGCGCGGGCAATTCCAAAATGCCCATGATCATTATGCTCGCAAGCTTTGTCGTATTCCGTCAGATCTATCTGTTCATCGTGGCAAACTTCATCAGCAATACCATTCTGCCCATTGCCATGGGATATCCTGCAGGCTGGCTGCTTTGCAGTGTCTTAAATATGATTTACTACCATTCCGTTCCGCTTGATAAGAAAAAGCTGATTTCGTGAGATCGGATCCGCACTTTTTCGCCATCCACGATTTTGATACCGAAAGGGAATTTTCATGAAATTCAACGGCAAAATGAAAGCCGTCACCTTTTCCTATGACGACGGCGTTACACAGGATCAGCGGCTGATTGATATTTTCAATCGGTACGGTCTTAAATGCACCTTTAATATCAACTCCGCTTTGCTTGGAAAAGCGGGGGCGCTCATTCGCGAGGATGTGACCGTCGCCCATGTCAAGCCCCGTCCCGAGGAGATCCGTAAAATCTACGAAGGTCACGAGATCGCCGTCCATACGCTCACCCATCCGAATCTTTTGAATCGTTCCGATGAGCAGATTATCCGCGAGGTGGAGGAGGATCGACTTGCCCTGTCGGAGATTGCCGGCTATGAGGTGGTGGGCATGGCATATCCCGGAGGAACAAACAGTATGAATGCGCACGTCGCCGATCTCATCCGTGAGCACACCGGCGTCAAATATGCCCGCACCACCACTTCCACATTGAATTTTGATCTGCAGGACGATCTTTACATCTTCAATCCCACCGTATACCATCACCGCGAATGGGACGATCTGTTTCGGCTCGCGGACGAATTTATCGCCCTGAAGCCCGATTCCCCCAAGCTTTTTTACATATGGGGGCATGCCTACGAATTTGATATTCACAACGATTGGGCGCGCTTTGAGAGCTTCTGCAAGCGCATTGCGGGTCATGATGACATCTTCTACTGCAACAATACGCAAGCGTTGTTATGATCTGCGCGACGAAGGATTTTAACAAATCTTTCATTTCAATTCTTTTGAAAATATGATATAAATAATTTCAAATTCCAAACGAAGGAGTAAACCCTTGAATTTTTTACGTTCTCTCTATTCCCCCATCGACATGACCGTCGGAACCCCTTGGAAATCCATCGTCATGTTCACGATTCCCATGATCATCGGCAACATTGCCCAGCAACTTTACAACACCGTTGACTCCATTGTCGTCGGCAAATACATCGGCGATAATGCCCTCGCCGCCGTAGGAAGCGCGGGACCGCTTATCAATATGCTTCTCGTGCTGTTCATCGGCATTTCCGCAGGTGCCGGAATCATGGTCTCTCAATATTTCGGTGCAAAAAATCGCGAAAGCCTTTCGTACACCATCGGCAACGTCATCACCGTCACCGCCATCAGCTGTGTCGCGCTGATCCTCATTGCATCGCCGCTGATCAGACCGCTGCTTGTCATACTCAACACTCCCGATTCCATCATCGACTGGTGCGCAGATTATCTGTTCATCTCTCTTGTAGGCATTGCGGGCATGGCGTATTACAACATCCTTTCCGGCATTATTCGCGGCATGGGCGACTCTATGTCCGCGCTGGTCTATCTGCTGATCGCAACGGTGATCAACATTGTGCTGGATATCACCTTTGTGGCAGGCTTTCAGATGGGTGTAGGCGGCGTTGCGCTGGCAACAGTCATTGCACAGCTCATTTCATCCATTCTCTGCATGTTCAAGCTGGCAAAAATGCGGGATTATTTCGATTTCGGCGGCAAATATCTGAAGCCAAACGGAAATTTTGTGCGAATGATCATTAAGCTCGGTCTGCCCTCGGGTCTGACACAGGCAATTTTCTCCTCGGCGATGATCATCGTACAATCGCTGACCAACGAATTCGGCGAGCAGTTTATCGCCGCCAACGTTGTCATCATGCGCGTGGATGGCTTTGCCATGATGCCGAACTTCTCCTTTGGCATGGCAATGACCACCTTCGCCGGTCAGAATGTGGGCGCCGGGCTTTACGACCGCGTGGTCAAGGGTGCAAGACAGGGCACGCTGATCGCGATTGGAACCTCGGCGGCTATCACCGGCATTATTCTGCTGTTCGGCAAAGGTCTCATGCACATTTTTACCGAAACGGAGGCACTTGTGGAGCTCAGCTACAGCTTGATGTGCATCCTTGCGGTGGGCTACATCGCGATGGCGATAACACAGAGCTTATCAGGCGTTATGCGCGGTGCGGGTGATACGGTCACTCCCATGTGGATTTCGCTCATCACCACCGTTGCCATCCGCGTACCGGTGGCATACGGTATCAGCTATTTGACACGCACGCCCGAGCTGCCCTTCGGCAGACAGGAATGCATTCAGATCTCCCTTCTTTGCAGCTGGTGCATCGGTGCACTTCTCACCTTCATCTTCTACCGCATTGGAAAGTGGAAGAAAAAAGCGCTCAAACAGTAAGGTTTGCCGCCCGTATTACACGCGGGCGGCTTTCGCTTTCATGATAAAGGCAGTTTGACGGATGATATTCAGCAAAATCCTGGAATCAAAGGCGTGAAGCACCGTTATTTTTCCATATATTTCAAAAAAAATCTTCAATGAAATGTTGACAAAACGGCATTTTTGTGTTATACTAAAAGTGGGAATGGCAATGAAGGAGCGAGTAGCTCGACAAGGCATCCAAAGAGAGTCGTCGTAGGTGAGAGGACGGCGGTGCCTATCCTGTGAAAAACACTCCGGAGCCGACGGAAGATGCCGCATAAGCGGAGGTAGAACCGTCCGTTCGCCGCGTCAAGGCACAATTAAGAGGGCTTATTACTATAAGCCAATATGGGTGGTATCGCGGAAGCTGTCTTTCGTCCCATGTGCGTTTTTTCGCATGGGCAGGAATGACAGTTTTTTATTTTGATTAATTTTAGGAGGTTCTCATATGTTAAGAACACATACTTGCAACGAACTCACCATCGCCAATATTGGCGAAAAAGTAACGCTCACCGGTTGGATCGACACCGTGCGCGACCATGGCGGTGTGCTTTTCGTTGACCTGCGCGACCATTACGGCATCACACAGATCGTCATCAACGACGACAAGATGATCGCAGGCATGCCCAAAGAAACCGTGATCCTCGTAAACGGCGAAGTCAAAAAGCGCGATGACGAAACCGTCAACCCCAAGCTTTCCACCGGTCTTATCGAAGTCCATGCTACCGGCGTGGAGATTCTCGGCCCCGTCAAGCTCGGTCTTCCCTTCGAAATCGACACCTCCACCGAAACGCGCGAGGAGGTGCGCCTCAAATATCGCTATCTCGATTTGCGCAACCGCAAGATTCACGATAACATCGTGCTTCGCTCAAAAATACTTTCCTTCTTGCGCAATCAGATGGAGGAGCTTGGCTTCCTCGAAATCCAGACTCCCATTCTCACCGCTTCCTCTCCCGAGGGTGCACGCGACTATCTGGTTCCCTCCCGTAAGCATAAGGGCAAGTTCTACGCGCTTCCGCAGGCTCCCCAGCAGTTTAAGCAGCTGCTCATGACCTCCGGATTCGATCGTTATTTTCAGATCGCTCCCTGCTTCCGTGATGAGGATGCCCGTCAGGATCGCTCCCCCGGCGAATTCTATCAGCTCGACTTTGAGATGGCATTCGCTACCCAAGAGGATGTTTTCAACGTTGCGGAAACCGTGGTATACAACACCTTCACAAAATTCTCGAATAAAACCGTATCTAAGCCTCCCTTCCGACGCATCACCTTTGCGGATGCGATGCTCAAATACGGCTCCGACAAGCCCGACCTTCGTAATCCCCTCCTGATTCAAGATTTGACCGAATTCTTCGGCACCGTCGACTTCCCGCTGTTCAAGGGCAAGCCCGTTCGCGGTATCGTCGCCGATTGCTCTGGCAAATCAAAGAAATTCTTTGAGGATTCACTCAAATATGCACTTGAAATCGGCATGAAGGGTCTTGGCTATCTCACCTTCACCGGTGGCGAGTTCAAGGGACCGATCGCAAAGTTCCTCTCCCCCGAAAAGCGCGACGAATTAGTAAATCTCTGCGGCATCAAGGACGGCGAGACCGTATTCTTCATCTGTGATGCCATCGGCGTGGTCAACAAGCTTGCCGGCGAGATCCGCACATGGCTTGGCGAAACGCTTGGCGTATGCAACAAGGATTCCTTTGAATTCTGCTTTATCGTAGATTTCCCGATGTACGAGCGTAACGAGGAGACAGGCAAGATCGACTTTACGCACAATCCCTTCTCCATGCCGCAGGGCGGAATGGATGCGCTTCTCAACAAGGATCCGCTGGAGATCTTCGCATATCAGTATGACATCGTCTGCAACGGCGTGGAGCTTTCTTCCGGTGCGGTCAGAAACCACAATCCCGAAATCATGCAGAAGGCATTCGAGATCGCCGGATACGGCGAGGATGTCCTTCGTGCGAAGTTCGGTGCACTTTATACCGCATTCCAGTATGGCGCGCCGCCTCATGCAGGCATGGCACCCGGCGTTGACCGTATGATCATGCTTATCGCCGAGGAGGACACCATTCGCGATGTCATCGCTTTCCCGCTCAACGGCAATGCACAGGATCTCATGATGGGCGCGCCCGGTGAGGTAACCGAGCTGCAGCTCCGTGAGGTGCACATTAAGATTCGCGATTAAGCGGGAGTCCACACTATCCCCGAATCCCCTATCACACCAATCAATGACAGATAATAAAGTTTGAAAATAAATTTTCAAACTCTTGCTTATGCGGCTCTGCTTTGGTCATAGCCCAAAGCTTTGCCTTGAAAACATGCCTCAAAAGGGCAGAAAGGTGGCTTTCGCTTGCGGCGAGAGCCGAGGTCATAACCATGGATATAACAACATTAAAGCGTCTGTGCAAGCTCAATCAGCTGGCGCTGACCGAAGCGGAGGAAGCAAAAATGCTCGCTTTCTTCGAAAAGCAAGACGGTGAGATGGCTCTTTTGAATGCCATCGACACCGAATCTACCGAACGCATGGTGCATGTCATGCCCCTTGAAACCGTCGTTCGCGCCGATGTGGTGAAGAAGTTGTTCACCCGTGACGAGCTGCAGAAGGGCGCACCCGAAACTACCGACGGGTATTGGCAGGTACCCAGACTCGTTGAATAAGGAGGAACCATGCTTTATATCAACAAATTCGATTCCGTCGGCGCGAAAGCTGTTGCGCTGGACGATATGATCCAAACCACCGAAATCCCCACCACTGCAGGCTCCAAAATGCTCAAAAATTTCACAAGCCTTTTTGAAGCGGAGGTTGTCACCAAGCTCAAAGCCGCCGGTTACAGCATTGCAGGCAAGGCAAATGTGGGCGAATTCGGTATTGATCTTCTCGGGGAAACCTCACATTTCGGCGCAGTTATCGCCGATGGCAAGCTGACAAGCGCCTCCGCAGAGCTGGTGAAGGCAGGCGACGTTGCAGCCGCAATCAACTTTGATGTGAACGGTGCGCCCAGACGCGCCGCCGCAATCAGCGATCTCGTGTTCATCAAGCCCACCTACGGCACCGTTTCCCGCTACGGCACCATTCCTGCCGTATGTTCGGGTGAAGTTGTCGGCGTGCTTGCAAAGGACGCAGCATCCGCCAAGGATGCACTTGCCGCAATCATCGGACACGATGACAAGGACGGCACGTCCCTCCCCGCAGAACAATGTGTGTTAAAGGACGGCAAAATCGCAAAGGTTGCCGTTGTATCCGCACTTGCTGATATGGCAGATGAAACAACCGCCGCAAAAATCGACGCCGCAAAGGCAAAGCTTGCAGCCGCAGGCGTGGAAGTTGTCACCATTGATGGCGAAATCCTCAAAGCGGCAAAAGTGGCGTGGACCATCTGCTTGTCTGCCGAGCTCTGCAACAACGTTTCACGCTATGACGGCGTGAAATACGGTCATCGCTCGGAAAATTACACCAACATCGACGAGCTTTATACCAACTCCCGCACCGAAGCTTTCGGCGAGTTAACAAAGCTCACCATCCTCTACGGCTCGGAAACGCTTTCCACCGAAAATTACAAGAAGGTATACGACAAGGCACTGCGTATCCGCCGCGTCATCGCGGAAGCTTTCGCCGCAATTTTCGCTGATGTGGATGCGATTCTCATGCCTGCCTGCTCGAAGACTGCTTATACCGAGGCGGATACTGCCGATAAGACGATGGTATTCGAAGAGGCGGTATTCACCGCACCGGCATCGCTGACAGGACTACCCGCGTTGGTTGCGGGCGGCGTACAGCTTGTAGGTCCCGCCTTCAGTGATGGCGCCCTGCTTTCGCTGGCGGAAACTTTGGCATAAAGGGAAGGAGTCAAAATGAGATACGAAACCGTCATCGGTCTGGAAGTTCACATTGAGCTTGCCACCGAATCGAAAATATTCTGTTCCTGCTCCGCAAAATTCGGCGGCGAGCAGAACGACCATGTATGTCCCGCATGTTGCGGCATGCCGGGTATGCTCCCCATCGTCAACAAGCATGTGGTTGACCTTGGTATGACCGCGGGCATGATGTTAAACTGCGACATCAACCGCACCACCACCTTCGACAAAAAGTCCTACTATTATCCCGACCTTCCCTGCTCCTACCAGACCACCCAGTGGTTCGCTCCCGTAGCTGTCAACGGTCTTGTGGAAATCGAAACCGCTAACGGAAAAAAGGGCATCCGCATCAAGCAGATTCACATGGAGGAGGATGCGGGCAAACTGGTGCACGACGATTGGACGGGCACTTCCCTCGTGGACTTCAACCGCACATCGGTGCCGCTCTGCGAAATTGTTTCTCAGCCTGACCTTTCCTCTGCTGAGGAGGTTGTGGCATACCTTGAAAGACTGCGCTCCCTGCTTCGATTTGCGAAGGTTTCCGACTGCCGCATGGAACAGGGTTCGATGCGCTGCGATGTCAACCTATCCGTCCGCCCCGAAGGCTCCACCAAGCTCGGTGTACGCACGGAAATGAAGAACATGAACTCCCTCTCCGCCATCGTCCGTGCCATTGAGTACGAGACGGCACGTCACATCGACGCCATCGAAAACGGCACCGAGGAGCTTGTTCAGGAAACCCGCCGTTGGGACGATGTGAAGGGCAAATCCTTTGCCATGCGTACCAAGGAAACGGCAGGCGATTACCGCTATTTCCCTGATCCGAACGTCATGCCCGTGGTCATCGACGACGCATGGTTTAACAGCATCAAGGCAAGTCTTCCCGAATTCCCCGAGGTCAAGCGCGCACGCTATACGGGCGAATATGGGCTGTCCGATTACGATGCGGGCATGCTCTGCGAATCCCGTGCATTCTGCGACTGCTTTGAGGATGCGCTGGCTGTTTGCGGCAACGCGAAGGAGGTCGCAAACTGGCTGATCTCCGAAGTGATGAATCTGCTCAACAAGAAGCAGATGACTGTAGACGAACTGACCATGGACGGCAAACGTCTTGGTGCTCTCATCAAGCTTTGCATGGATGGCAAGGTTCAGCGCGGCAACGCGAAGAAGATTCTCGCCGCCATGTTCGAGGGCGACATTGATCCCGAAGTTTACGCTGCAGAGAACGGTTTCATCGCCTCCAATGACACCTCCCTCATCGACGAGGTCGTTGCTCGCATCGTGGCATCTGACACAAAATCCGTTGCCGACTATAAGAGCGGAAAGGAAAAGGCGCTGATGGCACTGTTCGGCAAGTGCATGCGCGAGCTGAAGGGCAACTGCGATCCGCAGGTTCTTCGCGAACATCTGCTGGCAGAGATTTCAAAATAACACACAAAAACAGCTCCAAAACCGCAAAACGGCAATGGAGCTGTTTTATTATGCGCTATCAGCGTTTGTCTTTCTCGCAACCAATAAGAATGGAAGCCATCCGGCTTCCATTCTTTCTCTAATTCGATTTTCCAAATCAGCCGATCGGTTCAAAGTCTGCCGCGCCATGCTTGCAAAGCGGGCAAATGATATCCTCGGGCAGTTCCTCACCCTCGTAAACCCAACCGCAAACCTTGCACACCCATCCTTTTTTGTCCGTGTGAGGCTTCGGCTTTACATACTCTTGATAATAGGTGTAGGTCATCGTCTCGCGGTCGGAAACCACGCGCGCCTCGGTGATGGTGCAGATAAACATACCGTGGGTGTCGAGATCAACGTAGTTCTCCACCTCCAGCGACATGAAGGAGTTGATATATCGCGGCAGGAATACCAGCCCGTTATCGCTTCGCAGGGGTTCGCAGTCCGCGAATTTATCCACATTTCTTCCACTGCGGAAGCCAAAGGCTTCAAATACGGAAAAGGGCGCATCCACAGAAAGGCAGTTGACGTTCATCTTGCCCGTCTGCTTGATGATATGATGGGAGTAATTCTGCTTGTTGATGGTGACAGCGATGCGGTTCGGCGTGTTGGTCACTTGAGTCACCGTGTTGACGATCAGACCATTGTCGCGCTTGCCGTCATTGGAAGTGACCACATAAAGACCATATCCGATATTGAACAGCGCGGTGAGATCGTTTTTGTTCGCCATTTCGGGGGAACGTGCGATGTATTCGCGGCAAAGCTCCTCGCTCATCTGCTCAATTTCCTTGCGGTTTTCCTCGTTCACCGCCGAGCGGATCTTTACCACAGGCTCCACATAGTTAATGTCTTTGGAATTTTCCAGCATACGCTTCATGATCTTCGCCGCCAGCGGCGCCCATGTGCCGTTTTCAATAAAGGCAACCGTGCGATTTTTGAATCCGCGCTCGGTCAGATGCTCGATATAGCTGCGCATATGGGGGAAAATTTCCGAATTGTAGGTTGTGGTCGCCAGCACCAGCTTATTGTAGCGGAACGCATCCGAAACTGCCGTTGCCAAATCACAGCGCGCAAGATCATGCATCACAACCGCGGGAGCCCCCTTGGCGCGGAGCTTGTCGGCAAGCTGCTCAACAGCGCGCTTGGTATTGCCGTAAACGGAGGTATATGCAATGACAATGCCCTCGGATTCGGGCGTATAGGACGACCATTTGCTGTAAAGATCCAGATAATAGCCGAGTTTTTCGGTCAGCACGGGCCCATGCAGCGGCAGAATTTTTGCAATGTCAAGCTCGCTCGCCTTTTGAAGCAGGGCCTGCACCTGCGCGCCGTATTTTCCAACGATGCCGATGTAGTAGCGGCGCGCCTCATCCGCCCACGGCTCGCCATCCTTAGTGGGATCGGTGGGATCGGGAGCACCGAATTTCCCGAAGCCGTCTGCAGAAAACAGCACCTTATCATAGGGATCATAGGTGACCATGACCTCCGGCCAATGCACCATGGGCGCAAATACAAATCGAAGTGTGCGTTCACCAAGCCACAGCATTCCACCGTTTTCCACGACAAAGCGACGGTCCTCGTAGCTCTCGCCGAAAAACTGCTCGATCATCTTAAAGGTTTTTGCATTGGCAACGATCTCAGCATCGGGATACACCTTCATGAATGCGGCGATATTGGCGGAATGGTCGGGCTCCATATGCTGTACAATAAGATAATTCGGCTTGCGATTGCCAAGAATCTCCGCCAAATTGTCTAACCATTCATGAGCGAACCTGGCATCCACGGTATCCACGACCGCAATCTGCTCGTCTAAAATAACATAGGAGTTGTAGGACATGCCGCGCGGCACCTTATACTGCCCCTCAAACAAATCCACCTCGTGATCATGCACGCCCGCGTAAACAATAGAATCGGTAATATGCTTCATCCGTTTAACCATAGCTTTCATCGAAATAAAAGCTGCCTTTCTGCCGAAATTGTATTCAAAAACCTCATTTTTGATATTGATCAAAGTACACCAAATTGGTATATATTAGGCTTGACAATATTATAACACGCCAATTTCGCTTTGTCAATAGTTTTTCCAAAAATCATATGAAAGATTCGCATTCCATATAAACGGAAAAACATTGTTGACGCCAATTGAAGAAATTCGCTTGCAAAAATCCGCAATCTGTGCTATAATGGAATACGATCAATTCTAAAAGGAGCAATTCCAATGAAATTAAAAAATCTGATCCTCCCACTAATTTTAGCAGCAGCTGTTCTGTTATGCGCCTGCGGCAGAACGCCCGAATTGAAGGGCACCCACATCGTGGACATAGTTATCAAGGATTACGGCACAATCACCGTCGAATTAAACGGCGATGCGGCACCTAAAACCGTTGGGAACTTCATCGCCCTCGTCAATGAGGGATTCTACAACGGACTCACCTTCCACCGCATCATGGAAGGCTTTATGATGCAGGGCGGCGATCCCGAAGGCACAGGCCTTGGCGGTTCCGACAGCACCGTGGAAGGAGAATTTCTCCATAATGGCTTCTTCAACCCCATCTCCCATACCCGCGGAACCATCTCCATGGCGCGAAATAGCATCGATATGAACAGTGCATCCTCCCAGTTCTTCATCATGCACAAGGATAACACCCGCCTTGATGGCGATTATGCCGCCTTCGGGCATGTCATCGAGGGTATAGAGGTGGTGGATGCCATCTGCGAGGCGGCGAATCCATATGACAATAACGGATCCATTCGCCCCGAAGATCAGCCCGTCATCGAATCTATCACCGTCCGCGAAACCAAATGATCCTCTACGCAATCTACTGCAAGCAACCTACGCTAAAACTTCCTTAGAAAAAACGGCGGCTGCATCAAAAATGATGCAGCCATATTTTTATATTTGCTTAAACGTGACAAAATGATAGCTGTCTAAAATTTTGATAAACTGCGCAAGTCTGGGATACAGCGGTTCTGCGGCTTCGCCGAACTTTTCTCTGACAGGATCACCTAAAGAAAGGATATTTCTTTCGCCGTCGATGAGCTGCCAAACAAAGCTACCGTGCTCGTCAAGATGGATCTGACTCACCTTCGGGCGGTGAAAGAGGACCTGCGCCAGACGATTTGCCCAGCCCTTGTTCTCCACCTCCAGCGTGACAAGCCCTGCGTCATCGGCACGCCATGACAGCTCTGCCGCACGCATCGGCACCCGTTCGAGATAGTTTTCGTCGATTGCAGATTTTTTCTTAGACATTATTTCTGACCCTTTTTATTCCAAAGGCTGAATTTTAACAGAGACAGGATGACAAGTGCAAATACAACCAGCGAGCCGATATTTGCCACAGGTGCAGGCAGATTGAGGATACCGGAAATGTCGATCAAATCCGCGATGCCGAATACAGCAAGCAGCGCCAGCAGAATGCCCGCCAAGCCTTCACCGGCGATCATACCCGAGCAGAACAGCACACCGTTGTTGATGATGCTCTTTTTCTTATCGCTCTCCTTCATGCGGTCAAAGAACAGACGGATGATACCGCCCACCATGATGCACGCATTGAGCTGTACGGGGAGATAAACGCCGATGGCAAAAGGAAGCACGGGAATACCAATGATCTCAACAGTCACAGCAATGCAAACACCGATGAGGATCAGCCCCCACGGAAGATTGCCGTCCATAATGCCTTCGATGACCATCTTCATCAGCGTTGCCTGGGGTGCTGCCAGCTCGTCGCTGCCAAAGCCCCACGCGCTGTCCAACAGATGCAAGGTTGCACCGATAGCAAGAGCAGAGGCAACCACGCCGATCATTTCGCCGATCTGCTGTTTTCTCGGCGTTGCGCCAAGCAGATAGCCGGTCTTAAGGTCCTGCGAGGTATCGCCGGAAATGGCTGCAACAATACAGATAATGGAGCCGATGGCAATAGCAGCCTGCATACCCGCAGCGCCTGCTTCACCGGTCAGCTTGAGAATGAGAGTGGCAATGAGAAGAGTTGCGATCGCCATACCGGAAACAGGGTTGTTGGAGCTTCCCACCAGACCGACCATTCGGGAAGAAACGGTGGCAAAGAAGAAACCGAAAATAACCACGATCATTGCGCCGATAAAGGAAACGGGGATAGCGGGAATAAGCCATACCGCAAGCGTCAGAACCAGAATGGCAATCAGCACAAACTTCATGCTGATGTCCCGATCGGTGCGCAGAGAGGAATCGCCTGCGCCCTTTCCAAAGCCCTTAACGGCGTCACGGAAGGTACGAATAATCAGCGGCAAGGATTTGACAAGGGAGATGATACCGCCCGCCGCCAATGCACCCGCACCGATGTAGCGGACATAACTGCCCCAAATGCTACCTGCACCGCCACTTGCGAACATTTCGCCAATGGGGGAGCTGCCGGGATACAGGATCAGGTCTGCGCCAAAGATGACGATAATCGGGATCAGCACACACCATGAGAGAACGCCGCCTGCAAACATGTAGGATGCAATGCGCGGTGCGCAGATATATCCGACGGAAAGCACAGCGGGATAAATCTGAGTACCGATTGCCCCGGGATAGGTTTTTGCGCTTCCCTCAAGGGAAACCTCGCCGGGAACCAGCTTCAGACCGTCGATAATGAATTTGAATGCCGCCGCAAAGCCCATGCCGCCAAAGACGGTGGAGGCGTTGGAGCCGCCCTCCTCGCCTGCAAGAAGTACCTCTGCACAGGCATGTCCTTCGGGATAGGGGAGCGTATTATGCTCGCGCACGATGAGCGCGTTGCGGAGGGGAACCATGAATAAAATGCCAAGAAATCCGCCAATCAGGGCAATCAGTGTGATCTCAACCAAATTCGGCGGATCCATCACACCCTCGCGCGCCCAGATAAAGAGCGCAGGCAGCGTGAAGATCGCACCCGCCGCCAGCGATTCGCCCGAGGAACCGATGGTCTGCACGAGATTGGATTCGAGAATGGAATTTTTTCGCATGATAACGCGGATAACGCCCATGGCGATGACGGCGGCAGGAATGGATGCGGATACCGTCATGCCGACACGAAGTCCCAGGTAGGCATTCGCGGCGCCGAACACCACCGCCAGAAGAATACCCATGACGATGGACGTAACCGTCAGCTCAGGGGTAACCTTTGAAGCGGGGACATAGGGCTGGAATTGTTTGTTGTCCTGCATAGAGGAACCTCTCTTTTCCACAAAAATAAATGTAAACTGTCAAAAATCGGTCTACATTCATTTATTGTTAATTTTTCAACAATATTTTACCATATTCCGCACCGTTTGTCAAGGCAATTTTCGAATTTTCTCCCTGTTTGCTTGATAAGTCATATTATAGGAAGGAAACTTTCGGAATATTCAAATTTCATCGAAAATCAAAGCAACCACGACAAATACCGAAAAAGGTATCCTCGTGGTTGTTTTTTTATTACTCCCAATTACCTTTTATGTTCCCACCTGTAACCGGGAACTTGGTCGGTGTCATTCTGTAGGGGAGGCGATACGCCTCCCGAAAAAGCGAAAACAAATTCACATCCGCGGGAGAGTCCCCTCTCCCCTACAAGGAGAGATGTTCTGATGGGAACACCGTTTAGAATTGGGGCTCTTTGATTATACTTACATCAGCAACCCGTTCAGCCATGTCGCAAGCTCGGCAAAGCCGCCCCTTGCATAGCGGGAAATATCCACGTTTTTGCGATTCACGAGATGATCGGTGAGAAGAAACACCTGCATCCCGAGGCGTTCGGCAACCAGATCATCATTCACATCGTTGCCCACCATGGCGCATTCGGAAGGTTCCACGCCAAGTCTGCGTGCGATCTCGCGGTAATATTCAAGGTTCGGCTTGCAGTAGCCGATGTTTTCATAGGTGGTGTAAAGCTCGAAATCCTCGGGCGCCAGCCCCGCCCATCGCATGCGATGCAGAGTCGCCGTCTGCGGAAAGACGGGATTGGTGGCAAGCACCGTTCGGAAGCCACTCTCCTTGACTGTGCGAATCAGCGATGCCGCCATGGGATTCGGAGATGTCAGCGGCTGTAATTCACCAAAGGTATCGCGATAGAAGGCATCAAACAGCTCCATATCGCACAATTTCTCTGCGCCGTATATCTGTGTGAAAACATCCCAAAAAGCCTCGGAATTATTTTTGCTGCCGTCGTTGGCGATCATGGCGGCGGTTCCCTTCCATGTGGACTCCACCAATTGTTTTGGCTCATATCCGTGGGGCTTCATGGAAGATGCCAACAGCGCAAAATATGTCTTTATAAATTCGTCCTGATCCAAAGGCAACAAGGTGCCGTCAAGATCAAATAATACCGCCTTTATTTTCATTGATAACCATAGCCTTCGCCGTGGCGAAAGCAGCCTTTCTCACCCCTTGGGGATCGGTTTGCGGCTTGAAGGACCGTCTCCTTCAAAGTCCTATGTTTTTCCATTATACACGAAAAATCTTCGCTTGTCAACCGTTTAGAGCGATCATTTGGGAGATATTACACCGCAAAAGGCAAAATGACGCACCGCTGATACATATAAACAAAGCGTCCCACATAAAACGGGACGCTTTTCTCGATTTGCCGCGGATGGATCATTCCATGGAATGATCGGAGATCGCGGCATCCGTCTCACGGAAAAGCAGTGAGATACACCAAATAGCGCTTAGTCCCACCACCGTGTAAATAATACGCGCCGCCAGAGAATCTCCGCCGCCGCAGATCCACGCCACAAGGTCGAATTGGAACAGTCCGATGCTTCCCCAATTAAGGCCGCCGATAATCGCGACGATCAATGCAATTCTGTCAATCATTTTGATTCCTCCTGAATTTTGATGGCGGTTCTATTATGCGCCGCCGCTTTCCGATTTATTCATTTTTGCAAAAATTGCATGCCGAAGTTTTTACGACATTTTTCATGCGCGCGCAGGTGTATAATATTCTCGGAGGTGATGCAGACGGCAACCATTATTGATGCAGATTCTCTGCTACTTGTAAATTTTTCCATGGATTATCTGGCGCTTTACATCACAGGACGCATGACGGGCGGAAGGCTTCGTCCGTTACATATGGCAGGCGCGGCTTCTCTTGGTGCAGGCTTTGCGCTGGCGGTGGCGGTGTATGACAGTGCGCTCACGGGAGTGGCGTTTCGCCTGCTTGAGGCGGCGGCAACCGTTCTGATGGCGATTGCAATGAGCGTCACCGCGGGAAATTCCGTCCGTTCCGCCATTGTATTTATCGCGGTGAACATGGGGCTTGGCGGCATCATGACCGCCGCCTGCACCTTTCTCGGACAAGGTACAGGCATCCGATCCGAACCGCTCACACCGAATGCTTCCCCCCTGCTGTTCGCCTTCATCGCCGCGGCCAGCGCGCTCGTCAGCCTCGTCTACGGGCATTTTCGGCAAAAAAGTCGCCGTCATGCGGAGGTTTGCATCCGCATAGACGGACAGAGCTTCACACTGAATATGCTGGTGGATTCGGGGAATCTTTTGCGGGAGCCCATCAGCGGCAAGGCGGTGATCGTAGCGGCGGCGGCAAAGCTTCCCATTGCGGAAGACCAGCTTCGGCGGCGACTTCGGCTGATTCCATCCCACAGCTTGGCGGGCGAGCGACTGCTCACGGGATTTTTGCCCGATGCGGTGGAATGCGGTGGGCGAGAGCTTGACGCGGTGGTGGCGCTGGATACACAAAACGATGCATTTGACGGCTGCGGCGGCATTATTCCCGCAGGATTATTAATTTGAGGAGGATTTCCATGCTGTTTTTTCCGTGGCTGAAAAAGCTATTTTACAGCCTGTTATCAATTACAAAAAGGAAGTCAAACGAGATCCATTACATAGGCGGCGCGACAGCTCTGCCGCCTCCCCTTTCCGCCGCCGAGGAAGCGGACGCCATTTCCGCCCTTTCATCCGATGAAGCGGCACGCCAAAAGCTGATCGAGCACAATCTTCGCCTTGTGGTTTACATTGCAAAAAAATTCGAAAGCTCGGGTGCGGGGATTGAGGATCTGATCTCCATCGGAACCATCGGGTTGATCAAAGCCGTCAGCACCTTTCGTTCGGATAAAAATATCAAGCTCGCGACCTATGCCTCGCGCTGCATCGAAAATGAGATCCTCATGTACATACGAAAGATCGCCGGGCGGCATGACATTTCCATTGACGAGCCATTATCGGTGGATTGGGACGGGAACGAACTGCTTCTTTCCGATGTTCTTGGCAGCGACGATGAGGAGATCTCGCGCAATCTGGAGGCATTGGAAGAAAAGCGTACCATCCGCGCGGCGCTTTGTGAGCTGGACGAGCGCGAGCGAGCGATCATCACACTGCGATATGGGCTGGACGGTGCCCGCGAATTCACGCAGAAGGAGGTTGCGGATATGATGGGGATTTCGCAGTCCTATATCTCCAGGTTGGAGAAGAAGATCCTATCCCGTCTCGGGGACAGTCTGCGTAGCAGACTGTAGCACGCCAATGTCGGCTGCTGTCGCGCCAAGTCTATTTGTAAAAGTTTACAAAATATTTGAAGGAATTTTTTGCAAAACGCTTGAGAAAAAGAGCAATTCGTGCTATAATTATCATGTAGCAGTATGCTCTTTTTCTTTTGCGAAAAAAACTATATAAAATACAAAAATGCAAATACAGGAAAAATTAAAGGAGAATCAACATATATGAAACTTGGTATCGTAGGTCTGCCAAACGTGGGCAAATCGACTCTTTTCAATGCCATCACCAATGCGGGCGCGGAATCCGCAAACTATCCCTTCTGCACCATTGATCCCAACGTGGGCGTTGTTGCGGTGCCCGACAAGCGCCTTGACGTGCTTGCCGAAATGTACAATCCCGAAAAATACACCCCTGCGGTCATTGAATTTGTGGACATCGCAGGTCTTGTCAAGGGCGCATCCAAGGGCGAGGGACTCGGCAACAAATTCCTTTCCCACATCCGTGAAACCGATGCGATCATCCACGTTGTCCGTTGCTTTGAAGATTCCAACATTATTCATGTGGACGGTTCCATTGATCCCATGCGCGATCTGGAAACCATCAATATGGAGCTTATTTTCTCCGACATGGAAACGCTGGAGCGCCGCATCGACCGTGTTCGCAAGGCGATGAAGGGCGACAAATCTCTCGGCGATGAGCTGGCACTGCTCGAGCGCGTCATGAAGGGACTTGAAGAAGGCAAATGCGCCCGTTCGCTGGACTACGACGCCGACGAGCTTGCCATTATGAACGACTGCCAGCTTCTTTCGATGAAGCCTGTGATTTATGCCGCAAACATTGCGGAGGACGAGATCGGCTCCGATCTCTCGGACAACGTGGGCTATCAGAAGCTTGCCGCCTTTGCCGCATCGGAAAAATCGCAGATCATGCCCATTTGTGCAGGTATCGAGGCAGAGATTGCCCAGCTGGATGGCGATGAAAAGGCAGAATTTCTCGCAGATCTCGGCATCGCAGAATCGGGACTTGACCGCCTGATCAAGCAAAGCTATGCTCTGCTTGGACTGATCTCTTATTTGACCGCCGGTCCAAAAGAGGTGCGCGCATGGACGATCACCGCGGGTACCAAGGCGCCGCAGGCTGCCGGCAAGATCCACTCCGATTTTGAGCGCGGCTTTATTCGCGCAGAGATCATCGGTTTTGATGAGCTGATCGCATGCGGCACGATGGCTGCTGCCAAGGAAAAGGGACTCATCCGCAGCGAAGGCAAGGAATATGTCATCCGCGACGGAGACATCGTGCTGTTCCGCTTCAATGTCTAAATTAGAAAACGGCAAAGCCGTTTTCTATTGCGAGAACGCCCTGCGTTCTCGATACTGCTTTGCCGTTTTCTATTGCGAGAGGAGCCTATATGAAAAAATGCAATCACTGCGGTGCCGTTCAAAAGGATGAGCGCTCGGTCTGTATCGACTGTGGAAAAGTGCTTGGCAAATCCCTCAGCGAGGCGGAAGAAGCCGCCATCGAGGACCGCATAGATGAACGACTTGACTCCATGGCAGAGCGAGCCGAGGATTTTTATGTTCCTCTGCGTGACAAGATCATGGGTGTAATATCCATACTCGGTATCATCGCCGCAATCGTCCTGATTATCTTTGTTGGCAAAGAAAATGATAGAATCGAAGCATCCATTCCCGATGGCGTGATCGTTCAGCACGGATCCGGATTCACGACGATCCTTTCTGACGGCACGGTGGATTATCAGTATCCGTCCGCGCACAAAAGGACGGTTGATAACGCAGGCGAGAGTGCCTTCATCGCTCTATTTTGCTTGGCTGTAGCACTTCCTATGCTGACCGTTCCAAAGGCGATGTGGTTTATTGACACACTGAAATATCGGCTGTTTTATAATTGGGACACCACGCCGTCCTATTTCGCCATAGTCGTCCGCAAAGCCGCGACGTACCTCTTATTCGTGATCGGTGTCATCTGCGTGCTGTACGGATATTATCTGTTTTTCTGACAATTCGACAAAAAACGAGGTCAAAACCGATCTTTGCGGTTTTGACCTCGTTTTGTACAAAAAGGTAAAAAGTATTGTGAATGCGTGGTATCGACTATATCTCCAGCTTCCAGCCGCAGTCGCCGTGATAGATCATCTGCTTTGTCATGCCGCCGTCGATGCAGATATTCTCGCCCGTAATAAAGCCCGCCCTCTCGGATGCGAGGAATAGCACCATGCTTGCAATATCCTTGGGATTGCCCACACGGCATGCAGGCTGTTGAATGGCATCCGCGCCTTCGTATACAGTGTAGCTTGTGTCGATCCAACCGGGCGAGACAGAGTTCACCCGCGCCTTGCCTGACAGACTGACCGCAAGTGCATGGGTGAGCGCGGCGATACCGCCCTTTGCCGCCGTGTAACTCTCGGTCTGCGGCTGACTCATGCGATCGCGGGAGGAGGAAATATTGATGACCGATGCCCCCTTTGCAAAATAGGGCATCAACAGCTTTGTCAGATAAAAGGGCGCGGTCACGCCCACACGAAGCGCGTACTCAAATTCGTCATAGCTGCAACGGTCAATGCCCCTCATCTTCGGCGGCGCGTTGTTTACGACCACATCCACTCTGCCGTAGTCGGCGATAATTTTCTCCGCGAAGGCTTCAAGGATCGACCTTTCTCCGATGTCGCCCTTGAAATAGCATCCGTCGTTGATGTCGATGTCACAGATGATCGCGCTTTCCTTTGCAAATTCCTCGCAGATGCATTTACCGATTCCATGTCCGCCGCCCGTGACTACAATGATTTTATTTTCAAATTCTTTCATAAAATGTCCTTCCTTAAATTAAAACAAATCCAGCGAATGATTCAGATATATCCTCTCTCTCACTTGAAGCCGATACTCGGGCTTTGTCATATAGTATAATAAAAATTCAAGAATCATCGCACTGCCGAGGCTTCGCCCTTCGATCTTGAATTCAGAAAATCCCATAGGCAGATAAACATTTTGAATATCCTCTGTACCGATGAAAGCAGGACTTTGCATCGCCCTTGAAAACACGTACCCTTCCCTTGCGTGCGGAGACGAGCAGATATGATCCGCACATTCCTCGCCCAAGGCTTTGCGGCTGACATTTTCATAGCAAGCCTTGCGAGCCGTGCAGCCGATATAACAGCATTCGTTGCAGAGAAATTCCACCTTATTTTTCAGCTCTTGCGACAAGTTGCCAAAATATTCAAACTGCTTATTGAGTCTGAAATCCGGCACGACATAGCGAAATTCCTGTCGGTTCAGTTCATCGGTCAAAAGGGCAGGCTCGGTGATCACCTTCGTGGTTGAGGAAACAAAATAGAAATCGGGATAATTCCTCCGAATGTGGGATAAAAGCAGATCTGAGCAGATGATAATACCGTTTTCCGCTTTGCCGTTTTTCTCGAATCGTTTGCAAAGCGCATTGCACTGCCTGTCCGAAAGATGCTCTGCGCGAAGCAGATCGTTGCTGAAGGTGAGCCTTGAGGAAATGCCGTATTCCCGCATCAATGCGGCGACTTCATTGGCATTGTTTTCGCCAAATCCGATGCGGCCGCCTCCCCATACACACGCCGCAGGCGCGCCGTAGACAGAGCCAATATCGCACCACGGATAGAAATATTCCCGATGCTCAAAAAACAGTGGCAAGAAAATTTTATACAGCTCGTAAAACTCAAAGAGTCCCGGCAGATGAAAACGGGCAATGCGATTCATAATCAAAACTCCAAGTCGTATTCGTATATCTATTTTATACCCTTTTGATGGATCTGTCAATGAGTTTGGCATCAATTTACAGAATTTTTCCGATGTAGTACAAATAGACGCGCATAGTGTGCTTCCGCCGTGAAAATGCACACTTCTCTATTGACAGGTGCGTGTATGTATGATATGATAGGTACAAGCCAAACGGTTCGAAAGAGAAAGAGGTGCAGCATGACAATCAAACTGTTTATCGGAGCCATTGCAAAAATTGTTTTGGGCGTTTTGCTGCTCGGCGCGCTTTTGTTTGTGCCTGCAGGGACATGGAATTACCCGCATGCGTGGCTGTTTCTCGCCTTGCTGTTTATTCCGATGTTTATCGCCGGCTTGGTCATGATGGTGAAAAATCCGGAGCTGCTCAAAAAACGCCTGAATGCAAAAGAAAAAGAGAGCGAACAAAAAACGGTCATTCTTCTCTCTGCGCTGATGTTTATCGGCGGATTTATTGTTGCCGCCCTTGATTTTCGCTTTGCGTGGCTTGTATTGCCGCAATGGGTGATCGTAACGGCATCGGCGATATTTCTCTTTGGCTATCTTTTGTACGCCGAGGTACTGCGAGAAAACGCCTATCTTTCAAGAACGATCGAAGTGCAGAAAGATCAAAAGGTCATCGACACGGGACTTTACGGCATCGTTCGCCACCCAATGTACATGGCAACCATGCTGCTGTTTTTATCCATGCCGCTTATTCTCGGCTCTCTTGTGGCGTTCCCTATTTTCTGCGTGTATCCGCTGATCATCGCAAAGAGGATCAAAAATGAGGAGGCACTTCTTGAAGCGGAGCTTCGCGGATATGCGAAGTACAAGCAAAAAGTAATCTATCGCATGATTCCGTTTGTGTGGTGAGGGGTATTGCCATGAGTCAAAACAGCAGCTTTTCACATTCCTGCCGAAACACATGATCTTTCGCGGCGGCGAGGAATTCGCAGAGGTGGTCAAGGAGTTCACGTTCTTCCATCAGGAGTACACGGTTAACGGTCCCGGCTGGAGTGTTCATGGTGATTTCTTCGATCACGATTATGAAGTAACAGACGGAGATAAAGTCATTGCATCCGTGGCTAAGGAATGGTTCACGCTCGGAGATGCGTATGAGATTTCCTTTGGAGCAGGCGTGGATGAGATACCGGTCTTGACTGGACGATCCGGCATGACGGAAGAACGGTGATTGTGACAGCCCCTGACGGAACGGAAGCTGCTGTGCCGTATTCGGATTATCTCTATAAGGTCTGCCGCTTTGCCGACAAGGTGGAGCGATACTACGACCAATGTTCTCCCAAGGTGATACGGGAAGATGAATTTGAGCGAAACGGTTATACTGCCTTCTGGAATGAGTGGTACAGACGTTACAACGAAGCGGAGCTGATTGATTCCATTGCCACAGGGCGTGAGATCGAGCTGCACTGCAGAGATAAACACTATTTTCTGAGCCGGTACAGCGATATGGAATGGTATTTCTGGTGCGAGGAAACGAAGGGAAAGCAGATGTTTGGCTCCGGCGAGGAACTGTATCGGAATGCGAAGATCGACGGCAAACTGCTCTCGGAGGAGCTGACGAATATACGGATTGACGCGATTTTGTAAAGGACTACGCGATGAAACAAATCAACGTACATGGAATGACCTGTCTTGACCCGATTCGTGGATCAGGAGATTCCTGGTTCTTTGCAACCAATTATCTCAATGGTGATCTATATGAAGCGGAAGAGATATTCAACCAAGGGAAAGAAGTAGTTTCAAACCGCTTATTATTGGTACAGTATCCGAAAGGTATTGTATATGAACCGCTTCGTCCCGCTGAAAACAACTATTTTGGATCTCCGATTTACGATAATGGAGCCATTATTCTTCTCAATGTTCATTTTTCGGAGCGAAAGATCCGTATTGCCCGCTTTGATTTGAATACAAAGGAAACATCGGTTTTAACAGAATTACCGCTTTCTGCAGTCGATGACTGCTTTAACCTGATGCTTCATAAAAGTCCGCTTATGTTGACACGGCAATCTGCGGAAAATCATTTTGAAATTATCTGGCCGGAGCAGGTGGAGTTCAAGATTCATCCTCGTGAATCGTTTGATCACAGAGAAAAGGACAAACTGTATTTCTCCATGTGGTATCAAGATCCGGATTATCGGGAAGAAATTGTTGTTCGTTCTCTGCATGATGGACAGATGATTGAAAAATACAGCGGTTCCATGAAAGAAATGCCAAATGGTGAATGGTGGCATTTGAAATAGTCCCCACTTCGGGAAAGTGTTTTTGGTGGGGATGGTGCGACAAACAAGAATTCGACGGAGGTTTGCAAATGAGAAAGAAAAATCCAATAGTCCTTTCTGTATGTTGTGGCGTGATTACATGTGGATTGCATTTTTACCTTATACCTCAATTCTTTATGAGAGGGCTCCCTGACCCAGTATGGGGTATTTTAATGATTCTATTTCCAATTATTCCTGCTGTAGTTCTGTTATATACCGTTAGGCAATGCCCTCCCAAATCAATACTTTGGAGTTTATTGGCAGAGTGCTTTATTGTACTTGTTTTCCATAGAGCGATTGGTGGATTTTTAGGTTATCATTTATATTCTTTGGAATGGGATTTGTTTGAGTACATTGCTTATTTTATGTTCACTTTTGGATTGGCTATCCCAACGGCACTTATACAATTCATTGTTTTGTTTGTGCTCAATAAATACAAGCAATTAAAGAAGTTGTAACGGCATCCTGTCAAATTTATAGGTTGAACCACAAAACAAAATTCAACGTTGAAACAAGCAGAAACGGAGGTGGCACATGAAATACTACACCAAAGAATGGTACGCTCTGATGCAAAAGCAGCATTATACAAGCGGTCTGACGGTAATACCCGATAAAGAATATGCTGATGCGGAAATCAAGGCATTTTTCGATCACGACCTGCAGGCTGAAATTGAAAACGACAGAAGAATCTATGACACCCCTCCATCCCTCGATTGGGCGGAAGAAGTGCTTGCCCCGGATCGCTTCCGGCCGGACATATTCCTGTTTGAAACCGAGGACGGCGAGCTGTTCCACCCCGAAACACCTGAAATTGCAAGAGAAAAATTGGAAAAAGATTTCCGTCGGCAAATGGAGCAGTTTGAGAGTCGGGTGTCTTTTGATCCGAAAGATACCATTGATTGCTTCAAAGAATGCTACCGTATGATGGTGCGCCACGGCTGGAATGGCTATCCTTTATGGGTACGTGAATCGGTGGACAAGCGGCTGATCGCACTCCATCGAATTCCCGAAAGTGCATACAATCGACTTTTGACAGAAGAACAAAACAACAAACGTGCCTTTAACAAAATAGAAGCGGAAGCCGATGTTGTACTGAAAGAGCAGGGTATCCCAGAGGAAATCCGCAAGTTGTTCCGTTTTCATGATGCCAATGTGCTGAAGCTAAAAAAAGTCGGCAGAGACATTGAAATGATTCTCCGTGACGGCGGTTTTATCGGCGGCGATACGCCGTACTGTCGTTTGATTTTCAAGAATGTCAGCCGCTTTGAGCGTGAAAAGGGACTT
>JAZTWJ010000069.1:0-2941 GCA_045635785.1 Candidatus Flemingiibacterium sp. | reverse complement strand
GATAGGGTCGCTCCCGAAAGCAACGAGCCTTGGTTGTTTCTGCGCCTTAAATACAGGGCACACGAAAGGCGGTGCATATAATGACTGAACAAGAAAGGACCATTAACAAAATAGAACAGACCATGCGGTCATGGATAGAATCGCAGCTTCCGGCCTATGAGCAAATGCCGGCAGCACAGACGATGACCACGACTCAGGGCGAACGAGTTTTAAAAGCCAATCCAGCAGTTGCTGAGATCCGGGCGGCAATCAAAGATTATTGCTACGTTGTTAAAACACAGAAAGAACTAAGCGAGAACAGCCAGAAAATTAATTCGTCCTCTATCGAAGACTTACGGAAGAAATTCAAGGTGATAGCATGATAGGCGTGACACAACCGAGAATATTTACTCCGCCATTGCGTGAGCTAACAGAAGAAACGTCACTTGGGTTTGCCTGTGCCGAATATGCACAGAAAGTTCTCGGGAAGAAGCTGTATCCGTGGCAGGAATGGGCACTGATCCATGCGCTTGAGATAATCGGGGAACTTGGGAGAGATTGGAAGTTCAGGTTCAGAACGATAATGTTCCTGATAAGCAGACAAAATGGGAAAGCACTAAGTCTTGACACGGAAATAGCGACTCCGGATGGTTGGCGAAAAATGGAAGACATCCATGTGGGGGATGTTGTTTTCGGGCAAGATGGGAAGCCGTCTACTGTGATCGGAGAATCCGAAATATTTAACAAACCGATGTATTTTGTTACGTTTGAAGGCGGCGCAAAAGTGAAAGCGAGTGCTGATCACATTTGGAGTGTTCAGACAGCGAGTGTGCGGGCAACCATGAAATACAAGCATATTTCTGACAGAAAAACAGCTTGCACGGCAAGAAAAATCAACCCAAACGGCACTATAGACTTAACAACAGAACAAATGGCAGGGAATTTTCATCGCCTGCATCCTACTACGGGGAGAAATCAATACAGATACAGGGTCCCACTTTGCGAGCCAGTTGAATATCCGCATAAGGAATTACCAATCGATCCATATGTATTCGGGGTATGGCTTGGTGATGGCTGGTCGAGTGCTGCGAGAATCTGTGTAAGTGCTTCCGACAGAGACGAGATGATAGAGAATCTCGCAGATGCGGTAAGCGGATATAGGGAGACAAGGACCTGCTGGGAGTTGCAGCTTGGAAAAGTAAGACACGGGAAAAAGGGCGGCGGCAACAATGTGCCGCGCAATGACATGAGAGAAGTCCTAAAGCAGCTTAATGTGCTGGGCAATAAGCATATTCCCGATATGTATTTACAGGCGTCTGTCGAACAAAGGCTGGCGTTACTGCAGGGTTTAATGGATACGGATGGAAGCTGCGCAAAAAACGGGCAATGCACGTTTTCACAGAAAGGCACGCGTTTTAAAGACGAAATGTTTGAGCTGCTAAACAGCCTGGGCATTCGTGCGACATGCCGAGACAAAAAGGTGAAGCTCAATGGCAAGATATGCGAAGCATACGAAATACAGTTTTTTGTGCCTAAAACAATGCCATGTTTCAGACTCAAGAGAAAAGCAGAAAGGCAAAAAGAAGAACTGACTCCGCGAATGAAATGGAAGTCGATTGTCAACATTGAACGAATCCCGGATGAGCCAAGCAAATGTATTGCGATTGATAACGCGAGCCATTTATACCTTGCCGGGAGGCAATATACAGCGACTCACAACACGGTGCTGTCCGAAGTGATTGCATCATTTTTTCTTAATGTGCTGTGCGTCGATTCCATTTTCGGGACATCTTTGTCTCTGGATAAGGCAGAAGAAGTTTGGGAGGCGGTGATCAATGACCAGGAAAGCATTCCGGAACTATCAACGCAAATTGATCGTGTGTCTCGCACAAACGGAAACAAAAGATTAATTTTGACAGGGCTCAGGCAGTATAAGGTCGGGGCCCCAACCAGAAGGGCTGGACGTGGAGACAGTAATGACCTTGTGATGCTGGACGAGATCCGCGAGCATCGAGACTGGGAGACCTGGGCAGCAGCTGCTGCCAGTACAAACGCAAAACCAAACGGTTTGATTGTTTGCTTCAGCAATGCCGGTGACCCGGATTCCGTTGTACTAAGGCAATTACGTGATCAGGCAATTAAAGGCGACAAGGCCGGAGATTTTGGTGGCGAAATTGACGGTGACACACTGGGTCTGTTTGAATGGAGCGCTCCGGAGGAAGCCGCACTCGATGATATGGAGGCGCTTGCACAAGCAAATCCGGCATTAGGATATGGATTACTTACAGAGCGAGCACTCATTGCTAACAGATCGACGTTCCCTGAAGCTAAGTTCCGATCAGAATGTATGTGTCAGCAGGTGGAAACATTACTGCCACAGCCATTCCCGGAAGGAGCATGGAACGGCGGCGTAGACGAACGGTCTTCAATCGCTCCAGAGTCAACGATCTGGTACGGGATCGACATGTCATCGGACCGCAGATGGACATCCATCGCAGCATGCGGGCTGAGAGCGGACGGGAACTACCACATCGAGGTTGTGGCGAGGGTTCCGGATTCAGAAAAAGCAATCG
Organism: Candidatus Flemingiibacterium sp.; assembly: GCA_045635785.1. Classification (GTDB taxonomy): domain Bacteria; phylum Bacillota; class Clostridia; order Oscillospirales; family CAG-272; genus Flemingiibacterium. Next base: position 389 of record JAZTWJ010000069.1, on the reverse strand, counting down.
ATTGGTTCCGCGCCAGGTCAATGCGCGGCACGATGAAGTTGGCGTTCCAAGGTCGAGGTGCTCCGGTGACGGGGCTGGCTGAACAGATCTGCACGCTGAAAGGCGTTGAACGGTGCGCGGTCGAAGGCCCGAATCTGACAGACGGCTGGGGACGGTTCTATGATGGCATTGCCGCATCGGCACCGATCATGCCGGGAGAGGCACCGAAAAAGGGCGCGAAGATATACCATCTTCCGCAGCCGGTTCTTGATGCGCCGGCGAAAACGATGCAGATGCGGAACTTGGGCGGAGGAATCGAACTTCCGGACAGGACAAAGTCCCCGGATGACATCGCTCCGCTTTTTGCATGCTTCGTGGCATTCGCGGCAGCGTCGGCATTGGTGAAGGAA
>JAZTWJ010000068.1:0-11056 GCA_045635785.1 Candidatus Flemingiibacterium sp. | reverse complement strand
ATAGGCAAAAACACCTCCATCTATATTGATAAATTCGTTATCGAAGTCGAGCCGGTATCTTCCGGAGAGCAGCCAAGTGCGCCTTCTGCTCCTACAGTTACTACTAAAGCGGGCGGCAGTGTAACGCTCGATGCATTTGCCGTTGAAGGCGAAACGATTGAGTATGCATATGCAGCAACTAGCGAAGCTCCCGCCGAAGGCTGGCAGGAATCCAATGTGTTTGAAAACTTAGAAGCCGGCACTTACTATTTCTTCGCACGTGTAAAAGCAACGATCTCTCATGATGCAGGTGTTGCTTCTTCGGCATCCGAAGCCATTACGGTATATGCCGCACCCACGCTGAGCTATAATGCAATTGAAGAGCTCGTTTTAGGCACCCCTATAACTACTCTCGAACCGAGCGCAGCTAACGGAGCCGGTGACTATACATATGCTGTCAAGTCTGGCTCGAAACCACTTCCGACAGGCCTTACTCTCGCAGAAGATGGTAAGATTACCGGTACGCCGAGTGCTATGGGTGATGCGGTTGCTGTAACCATTCGACTGACCGACAGCGAAGGCATTACCGCAGACCACACCATCAATTTCCCTGCAGTTACATTTATCAATGAAAATGAGTATGAGTCTGTTGATGGTGCCAACATCATCGGTAATATTACCGAGCTTGTTACCGAGATTGAAGCAGAAAATCTCACCATTTTCTACAAAGAAGACGATCCTGTCAATGACCCGGGCAATTTGCATAGAGGCGAAGTGAAATATAGAGGAGATACGCTTATAGACGATAAGCCTGTAAACTCTGTCTTCATGTCCGCAGCCTATAAAGCTTCGGAAACCAGCTCTAGTTCAAATAATAATTCTCCAAATGATCAACCCGGTTATCTTGAGTTCAGTTTCAATGCAGTCGTAGCCGGAAAATATACCATCATAGCGTATGTGAAGCCGCAGGCGAACAATGCAAGTAGTTTTAAAACTGTTTGGTTAGGCATTGACAGAAATTATGGTACGAATTCTGATTATGTATCATTTACTACGAAAGATAATACATATTATTCAACAATATCTAAAAGCTTTGAAGCAGAGGCAGGCACCACTCATAGCTTTGGTATTATAGGCAAAAACACCTCCATCTATATTGATAAATTCGTTATCGAAGTCGAGCCGGTATCGGAGTATTCCGGAGAGCAGCCAAGTGCGCCTACTGTCTATTCCAATGAAGGCGGTAACGTAACGCTCAATGCAATTGCCGTTGAGGGCGAAACGATTGAGTATGCATATGCTGCAACTAACGAAGCTCCCGCAGAAGGCTGGCAGGAATCCAATGTATTTGAAAACTTAGAAGCTGGTGAATACTATTTCTTCGCACGAGTAAAGAAAAATGACCAGCATATGGCAGGTGCTCCTGTGGCATCTGAAGTCATTGTAATTGCCGAAAAACCCGTCGATTTGAAAGGTGCATCCGTTCAAACAGGTTCCTCACAGTCCATGAATTTCTACATTGATAAAGAGACTGTTGACGAAAACTACTCCGCGGTTATTACAGATGCCGATGGAAATTCGATTACATTATCGAAGAACGAATGGGAGTCCGTTGAAATTGAAGGTGATACGGTATACAGACTGCCCTTTAATAACATCATGGCGTATCAGATGAGTGACGAAATTCATGTGAAGATCAACAATGCAGATGGCGTTGCTGTTGGTGAGTGGAGAGACAGCATGGAGGCTTATGCACATCGCCTTTTTGCGACCGGTACTGAGGCCGAAAAAACGGCAATGGTTGACATGCTGAACTTTGGTGCAGCGTGCCAGGTGTATTTCGGATATAATCCTGACAAACTGGCGAACGCATCTTTGACTTCCGAGCAGCAAAACTATGCATCCGGAAGCATTACCAAACCTGAAAATATCGCAGTAACTGGAAAATCTGATAACTTTGTTGGCACATCTGTTGTTTGTGAGAGCACGCTGGTTATGAAGGTATACTTCAAGGATCTTGCGAATATTGAAAATCTGACAGCTAAAATCGCCTACACAGACGCATATGGTAAGAGTGTTTCTTACGAAAATGTCGAGATCCATGAGCAGGGTGACTACTATACCGTAAGAATTGCTATTCCGACCTATGATGTACAGCAAGTTGTTTCTGTCGAGATTTACGATGGAGAAAATGTTGTAGCATCTGTTTCGGACAGCATTGAAAACTATGCACACAGAGTAATTGAAAACGGTGTAGCATCCGATGCGCTTACTGCTCTGATGAGATTTGCTTTATCCGCAAAGAATGCACTCCCTGATATTACCAATTAATTGATTCATTTGAGAAAAGGAGACCTACTATGAAAATGTTTGAAGAACCGAAAATTGTGATCCGTGAGTTTACTTTTGAAGATGTATTGTCTGCATCCGGTGATTTCGGTAATAGTGATCCTGGTGAATTCCCCGTTATGCCTTAATTCACCAAAATCGCATGAGACTACTTTATTCTTTCAGTAAATATCAAATGAGACTGTTTCTTGCTTGAAAGGAATGCAAATGAAATCCAGAATTATTACTTTTTCAATTATTTTTGCAATGATATTTGCGATGTTTGCGATTGCCGCTGTGGCTCACACGGGTTCGGATGTGAACACCGCTGATGCTTTGAACGAGCTTGGTCTTTTCCTCGGTAGAGAGAACGGCTATGCTCTTGGCGAGAATCTCAAACGTGCAGAAGCCATTGCTCTGATTGTCCGTATGATCGGCAAGGATGAAGAAGCACTTTCCGGTAAATATGATAACATCATATTCAAGGATGTTCCCGAGTGGGCGGTTGGATATGTAGGGTATGCTTATGCACATGGAATTACAAAGGGCATATCTGAGGTTGACGGCATATTTGAGCCGGAAAGAGCCATGACAGACGCGGAGTTTTTGACCTTCACGCTTCGTGTGCTCGGCTATCGCGACAATGGAGAGAATGCGCAGTTTGAATGGAATACTCCACATCAGCTTGCCTATACTACTGGGCTGATTGAAAAAGCAGAAGTGGATGACAATTTCACAAGAGCAGATTCCGTAAAGATCTTCTGGGCTGCACTTGGAGCAAAGCTTTATGAAAACGATAAAACGCTTGCGGATAAACTGATAAGCGAAGACGTTTTCAGCAAAGCTGAGTATGACTCTGCGCGCAGAACGCAGGAAACCGGTAGAAAGGAAAATGCAGGCGTGCCGCTGGTATCTAAGCCTGTAATCGAAACGACCGACGAATTTACCACAACCATTGGTGAAACCGAAACGAGCGTTATTGAGCCTCCTACTACCACTCCCGAGCCCGAAACGGATGAGCCCGAAACGGACGAACCCGAGACGGACGAACCCGAGACGGACGAAACGGAGACGGACGAGCCCGAAACGGAAGCAACTGAATCATCGGCTCCCGAGACGACTACGGCCGCTCCCGAAACTTCGGCTGCTCCTGAGACTTCGGCTGCTCCTGAGACTACGGCTGCTCCCGAAACTTCGGCTGCCCCCGAAACTTCGGCTGCTCCCGAAACTTCGGCTGCTCCCGAGACTACGGCTGCTCCCGAAACTTCGGCTGCAGAAACGTCTACATCCAGTCCGCTTAGACCGGGTGAATTCCCAATCTGTTAAAACAAATCCCCAAAAGGCGCAGATTTAGATCTGCGCCTTTTTCTATCAATAAGAATTTGACAAATCATGATTTATGTGATAAAATGATATATAGTTTTTTAGGAATCAGCGTTGAATGTTCTTTTTTAGCCATTGCTATCGGTCGAGCGATTGTCGTATCTTGATAAAAAACATGATTCCATAGTATAAATCTCCAATGCTTGCAGATAATAAAAGTGTTCTCAAAACCAAAAAGGAGATTTATAGATGAAAGCTACAGGAATCGTGCGAAGAATCGACGACCTCGGTCGTGTTGTTATACCAAAGGAAATCAGAAGAACTATGCGTATCCGCGAGGGCGACCCGCTGGAGATCTTCACAGATCGTGAGGGCGAGGTCATTTTCAAGAAATATTCGCCCATCGGTGAGCTGAATGATTTTGCCGCACAGTATGCGGATACTCTCCATCGAATTGCGGACATGGCGGTTGTAATTTGCGATCGCGATGTGGTGATTGCCAGCGCAGGTCTTCCCAAAAAAGAATATCTTGACAAAAAGCTCTCCGCTGAATTTGAGGCGATTTTAGAGAGTCGTGGAAATTACCGTTTTCTTGAAGGCTCACAGCCCGTCCGCGTGACACCGGAGCAAAACAGCGCGGCAATCTCCTGTGCAATGCCGATTTTGGCGGACGGAGATCTCGTCGGATGCGTTGCCTCGGTGCGAACCGAAGGTGCGGAAGCTCCGAATGCGGAAATTGAAACAAAGCTGATCGGAACTGCCGCCGCATTTCTTGCAAAGCAAATCGAAAGCTGAGCATGACCGACGGACCATAAAATATGATCGCTATGGAAAAAAAGGGCGCACTTTTTGCGCCCTACATATAAAAAACAGACCGCAAGGCGGTCAAACTTTTTGTTTTTGTCGGATATGAGCGTGAATAAAAATGCTCCATGCAGCTATACTAAATAGGGGATGCGTTTTGCGTATTCCCAAATCAACAAGCTTCAGCATGCTGAAAGTAGGAGAAAAGATGGCTGCTAAAAAACCGATCGTAAAAATATTACGTTCATCTAAGGATGAATTTCTCGGCGCATATCCTGTGGATTGCCCACCCGCATTTCTCGAAAACAACGGCGCGTATCTGATTGATTCGGTTGCATCTGCCCAGGACTGCACCGGAATTGCCGTGACGATCCCGCGAGACGAGGCGGAGGAACATTCGTTAAAAGAGATCCGCGAGCATCCTACGGCGAGAGAATCATAAGAATGATCTTGTTATCGGGATTTTATCCCGATAACTTTATATGGAGAGCTTCATGAAACTTACTTATAAAAACACGCTGTTGGCGTGTTACGTTTGCTTTATTATTCAGTCCATCGTCAACAATTACAGCCCACTTCTGTTTGTTACCTATTCCCGTTCCTTTGGAATGTCGCTGGATCAGCTTACGATTCTTGTTTCCTTTAATTTCATCGTGCAGATGCTTGTGGATGCGATTGGTGTGAAGTGGGCTGATAAAATCGGTCATCGCCGCGGCATTTTGATCGCCCATATCACCTCCTTTTGCGGGATCGCCGGACTTGCGATCTTTACAAAAATCATGCCGCCGTTTTACGGATTATTACTGTCCACGGTATTTTGCGCGCTGGGAAGCGGCTTCATTGAGGTCATTGCCAGCCCCATAGTGGAAGCTTTGCCAACCGAGGAAAAATCTTCGGCGATGAGCCTGCTGCACTCCTTTTACAGTTGGGGACATATTGCCATCGTACTGTTTTCCACGGTGTTTTTCACTCTATTCGGAACGGAGAATTGGCGGATTTTGACCTTGCTGTGGGCGCTTATTCCTGCGCTTAATTGCATTACTTTCATTTTTGTACCGCTCGCGCCTGTTGAAGTTGACGCCACAGAAAAACGCTCACCGCTTCTTCTTTTGAAGCAGAGGAACTTCGTGCTGTTTTTGCTTCTGATGGTATGCGGTGGAGCCATGGAGCAGACCATCGCACAATGGGCATCCATGTTTGCCGAGTCCGGACTCGGTGTATCGAAAACCGTCGGAGATTTGCTCGGCCCCTGCATGTTTGGGCTGATGATGGCGATCGCCAGAACCTTTTACGGCGCGATGGGCGGCAAAATTCGCCTTTCGCGGTTTATGTCATTCTGCTCGGTTGGTATCGTCGTCAGCATTCTGCTGATCGTATTTGCGCCAATGCCCATTTTATCGCTTATCGGATGCAGTCTGGTGGGCATATTTGTGGGCATTGCATGGCCCGGAACCTTAAGCCTTGCCGCCCGTCAAATGCCGCGTGGCGGAACCATGATGTTTGCAATGCTTGCCCTCTCGGGAGATGTTGGATGCGCTCTTGGCCCGGGGATGGTTGGCGCCATCGCCGATGCCATTGGTGGAAACGAGGGCTTGAAAATGGGTATTTTGTGCTCCATTTTGTTCCCGATTCTCGCATTCACGGTACTGCGCCTGCTTCGCATGCGAAAAAAGAAGACTTGATCCGTCGGTTGCAAAAAATAAACGCCGAGGCGAAAATACATCATGAAATCCTGCAGAGCTTCTGCAGGATTTTGCCGCTTGCAAGCATATAACATAAAAATTCGCTCAAAGAGCGGGCGAAAGTATGAATTAAATAATAATTTTCCCAATTCTCTTGAAATATTTCAAAAAATGCGCTATAATAATAACTGTAGTATTTTGTATTTGAAACGCACGGCGTAAACCTTGTTTGCGCGTTCCGAAATTTTTGCTTTCGCGGCGGATCGTCGCGATTTATCCATGCATTCCATCAAAAATTTCGAAGAAGGAAGCCTTCGCTTTTTTGAAGGCACGGAAAAACCATGAATATAGGAATTATTGGCTTTGGTGCGATGGGACGCACCCACGCCTTTGCCATCGACAGCCTCCCTTATTTTTACAAGGATCTGTCCTTTGAGGCAAAGCTCGGCGGTATTTTTACCCGCACGCCCGCCACTCGCGAGGCGGTGGCAAGGGAGTTCGGTTTCGCAAAGGTGTACAGTAGCGAGGACGAGATGATCTCCGATCCTGATATCGACATCATCGACATCACCTCGCCCAATATAGCCCACTTTGAAGCCATCAAAAAGGCTTGTGCGGCAGGGAAGCACATCTACTGCGAAAAGCCGCTCTGCATCACCGAGGATGAGGCGAAAGAAGCGGTCAGGCTTGTAAAAGATGCAGGCGTTATAGCGCAGATCGTTTTCAACAACCGATTCATGTCGCCTGTCATGCGAGCAAAGCAGCTGATCGACGAGGGCAGACTCGGGCGCATCATCAGCTTCCGCAGCGCCTATCTGCATGCTTCCTGCACAGACCTCAATAAAAATGCAGGGTGGAAGCAGAACCGTGATATTTGCGGCGGCGGTGTGCTGTTTGATATCGGCTCTCATGCCATTGATCTTGTCTATCATCTATGCGGCGATTTCAAGAACATCTACGGCAGCGCGCAGATTGCCCATCCTGTCAGACGCGGTATGGATGGCTCGGAGTGGAGAACCAATGCCGACGAGGCATTTTATATGATCGCTGAGCTGGCATGCGGTGCGAAGGGAACCATCGAAGCATCCAAGCTTGCGACGGGCACCAATGATGATTTTACCATGGAAATTTACGGCGACAAAGGCGCAATCCGCTTCGATTTGATGGAGCCTAACTGGCTATGGTTCTACGATTGCAATGACAAGGGCGGAGATCTCGGCGGAGAACGCGGCTTCAAGAGAATCGAATGCTGTGGACGCTATCCGGCACCGGGCGGAATATTTCCCGGATTCAAGGCGCCCATCGGATGGCTGCGCGGGCATATCGGTTCTATGTACGCCTTCCTTGACGCGGTGCATGAGAAAAAATCAACAAGTCCGAGCTTCGAGGACGGCGCATATATTCAGCGCATTATGGCAGCAGCATATCGCTCGGATGAAATCGGCGAAAAAGTAAGCTGTATCAGAGACAGAAAGGACGCTTTTTCTTCGGAAAAGCTGTAACGGTCACATTATGATCAACAATATGCGCGTCATTGGTCTTACCGGCGGTACCGGTGCAGGGAAGGGCGAGGTATCTCTCTGCTTCTTATCTCAAGGAATCAAATGTCTCGACACCGACAGGGTTTCGCGGCGCGTTTGCGAGCCGGGCATGCCCTGTTTAACAGAGCTTGTCAGTTATTTTGGCGAAGGGATCCTTCTAAACGATGGAAGGCTTGATCGCAAGGGGCTTGCCGCCCTTGTATTCGGTGAAGAAAATCCCGAAAAGCGCGAAATTAAGCTGACGGCACTCAACCGAATCACCCATAAGCACATCATCGACGCCATCCATGCGTGGCTTGTTGAACGTGAAAAGGCGGGAGACGAGCTGGTCGTTGTGGATGCGCCGCAGCTGTTTGAATCCGGCTTTGATCGCCACTGCGATTACACCGTGGGCGTCATCGCCGCAGACGAAACGCGCATTCGCCGCATCATTTCCCGCGACCGCATCAGCCGCGAGACGGCGGAAAAACGCATTCGTGCGCAGAAATCCAACGAATTCTTCATCGAACACTGCAATTTCACGGTGTATAACAATAAAGGCATAGACGAATTGGAGGGACAGGTAGCAGACTTCCTCCGTAAGATTAATTTCATTGATTAAGCGTATACTTATATTGTTGATGATCGCGGCGATTTTGGCGGGGATCGGATGCTTTATATGGAGCATGATCATCGAGCCGCAGCTTGATTTGCAGCGATACCCCATTGCATTTGCCGAAATCGTTGAGAAAAACGCCGTCAAATATGGCGTGCCGCAAGAAATCGTCTACGCGGTCATCCTCACAGAGAGTTCTTTTCAATCGTCGGCGGTTTCCCACGTGGGCGCGAAAGGGCTGATGCAGCTCATGGACGAGACCAGCGATTGGATCGCGCTGATGTGCGGCGAGGGCGAAGCGGATATATTCGACCCCGAGGTCAATATCAGACGCGGTGTATGGCTTCTGGCGCATCATTACAAGGAATTTGGCGGATGGCGGGAAACGCTTGCCGCGTATAACGCGGGCTTCGGCAGGGTAAAGGGCTGGCTTGAAGATCCCGCTTATACCGACGATGGGCGCACCTTGCGGGAGATTCCCATAGGTGAAACGCGCATCTATGTGGAGCGCGTGATAGAGGCGGCGGAAAAATACCGTGCGATCTATTTTGACAACAACGATTGAATTTTGTATGTACCTTAGCCCCCAAAGGGCGGAAAGGAAGCTTTCGCATCGGCGAAAGCCACGGTCAATTATATGGATGAAAAAACGAAAGGTCTGCAGCTCGCCGAGCAGCTCACCTATAAAAACAAGGCGACTTGGGAAACCAAGAACGCCGACAAGCAAGCGGTTCATGCATACTGCGAGGGCTACAAGCAGTTTTTGAACAACGGCAAAACCGAGCGCGAGGTGGTCACATTGACCATCAAAATGATCGAAGAAAAGGGTTATATCTCCTACAAGCTTGGCGATAAGCTGGAGCGCGGCGGAAAGTATTATTTGAACAATCGTGGCAAGAGCCTGTTTATGTTCCGTCTTGGAACCGAGGATATTCACGAGGGTATCCGCATCACCGCTTCGCATATCGACTCGCCGCGTGTGGATTTCAAGCCGAAGCCGGTTTATGAAGATGCGGAATTCTGCTATTTCAAGACACATTATTACGGCGGTATCAAGAAATTCCAGTGGGTGACAACGCCACTTTCTCTTCACGGTATCATCTGCAAGCCGGAGGGTGAGATCTCCGTTTGCATCGGTGAGGATGAATCGGAGCCGGTGTTCTATATCAGCGATGTTGCGCCCCATCTTGGCGCTACGCAGGCGGGCAAGCATGTGGGCGATGCCATCACGGGCGAACAGCTCAACATTCTTGCGGCAAGCGAACCCTATGAAGATGAAAAGGCGTCGGAAAAGATCAAACTAAATCTTCTTTCGATGCTCAACGAAAAGTATGGCTGCATCGAAGCGGATCTTATCAGCTCCGAGCTTTGCGCCGTTCCTGCCACAAAGGCGCGCGATGTGGGACTTGACCGTTCCATGATCGGTGCCTATGGTCATGACGACCGCGTTTGTGCATATCCTTCCGTCACAGCGATGCTCGATTCGGAAGATTCCGCGCACACGCTGATGAACATCATTGCTGATAAGGAAGAAGTTGGATCTGACGGCGTTTCCGGCATGCAATGCGCGCTGCTCCGCGATCTCATGGATGAGATTGCGCTGGCTCTCGGCGGAAATCCGCGCGTGGTACGCGCCAATTCCAAATGCTTGTCTGCGGATGTGAATGTGGCATTCGATCCCAACTTTGCGGATGTTTTTGAAAAGCGCAATACCGCATTTCTCAATCACGGCGTGGTGCTTTCCAAGTATACGGGTTCACGCGGAAAATCGGGCACATCCGATGCGTCTGCGGAGTTTGTATCCTTTGTGACGCGCACGTTCAATGAAAACGGCGTGGATTGGCAGATGGCTGAGCTTGGCAAGGTGGATATGGGCGGCGGCGGAACGGTTGCAAAATATATCGCCAATGCCAACATTGACGTCATTGACCTTGGTGTTCCCGTGCTTTCGATGCACGCACCGTGGGAGGTCGTGGCAAAGAACGATGTTTATATGGTTCACAAAGCTATCAAGGCATTTTATAAATAAGTCACCCTGCGGCAGGTGCCGCTTACATAGAATTCAAAAAACAACATAAAAGGAGAACAAAAAATGAATGACATTCTGAAGAAAATCGGTCTGTACGGCATTGTGCCGGTCATCAAGATTGACGATGTGGAGCAGGCTGTTCCGCTGGCACGCGCTCTTTGCAAGGGCGGACTTCCCGTGGCGGAGATCACCTTCCGTACCGCATGTGCGGCAGAGGCGATCAAGCGCATTACCACGGAATTCCCCAATATGCTGGTAGGTGCCGGCACGGTTCTAACTCCCGAGCAGGCAGATCAGGCTGTTGCGGCAGGCGCAAAGTTCATCGTTTCGCCCGGTCTTAACCCGAAGGTGGTTAAGCACTGCATCGACATCGGAGTGCCGATAACTCCCGGCTGTGCTAATCCTTCCGATATTGAGGCAGCTCTTGAACTCGGTCTTGACGTTGTTAAATTCTTCCCGGCAGAGGCTGCAGGCGGACTTCCGATGATCAAGGCGATGAGCGCTCCGTACGGCGGACTCAAGTTTATGCCCACCGGCGGACTTAACGAAAACAATATCCTTTCTTATCTTAAGTTCAACAAGATCCTCGCTTGCGGCGGAAGCTATATGGTATCTGCCGACCTTATGAATGCAGGTGAATGGGACAAGATCACCGAGCTCACCAGATACGCTGTTATGCAGATGCTCGGCTTTGAACTCAAGCACGTTGGAGTTAACTGTGCTAACAAGGACGAGGCAAACAAGGCTCTCACTCTTATCGAAACCATGTTTGGAT
>JAZTWJ010000067.1:0-4712 GCA_045635785.1 Candidatus Flemingiibacterium sp. | reverse complement strand
ATATAATCCGCTGCATGCTTATGAGGAGATCACCGTCTCCTCTTGGGGCTGTGAAAGCCGCGGTGTCAGCTTCAATCGCTGTTATCAGCTGCGGCGCGGCGATGAATTGATTGCCGAAGCCACCTCTGTATGGGGGCTTGTAGGAATCAACGATCACAAGCTTTACCGCGTGGACGAAATCGCCATGGGCTTTGAAAACGACGAGCCGCTTGAATTGGATGCGCCCAAACGGGTTCACATTCCGCGAGAGCTTTCCCTCGCCCTCGTTGGTGAACGTCCCATCGTTTACAGTGACATCGACGGCAACGGGCACATGAACAATACCAACTATCCCGATATGCTCTGCGACTTTCTTCCTGACATGGTGAAAAAGCGTGTGCTCAGCATCCGCATCAGCTTCGCAAACGAGGCGCGCCTCGGCGATACGCTGAAGGTCTATATGACCGAAAGCGACGGACAGTATTATTTCCGCACGCTGACCTCCGATGGAAACACAAACGTGGAAGCGATCATTATCACCGAGAACAATTAAAATCTGCTATGGATTTGACGAAACTTTCGCCAAATCCTTGACATACGGCGCAAAATGTGGTATAATGATGCAGATGCACAGCAAGAAGCCGTGCGAACCGCATGAAGCGGCGGCAACTCCCTTATAACAAAAGAAACTATACCATGAAGGTATCGGCGGCGCGAAGGCACCGTCCGATGCCTTATTTTTATGAAAGGAATCTCACCCCATGAACCCACGCTTACGCAAACTTGCTTTTGCCGCCATGTGCCTTGCATTGGCGCTTGTACTGCCCTTTTTGACAGGACAGATCCCCGAAATCGGATCCGCGCTTTCTCCCATGCACATTCCTGCGCTCCTCTGCGGATTCCTCTGCGGTCCCATTTGGGGAGCCATTGTCGGTGCGATTGCACCCCTTCTGCGCCATATGCTATTCGTCATGCCGCCGTTGATGGCTGCCATTCCCATGGCATTTGAGCTGGCTGCCTATGGCTTCGCCGCAGGCATGCTGTATAAGCTTCTGCCGAAGAAGATTCCCTACATCTATGTTTCGCTGATCGGTGCCATGGTCATCGGACGCATCGTTTGGGGCATTGTGAAAATGTTCATCTCCATTGCCCAAGCCAGCGAATTCACCTTCGCCGCTTTCATCGCCTCCGCGATCACCGGTGCCATTCCCGGTATTATCTGCCACATCATCATCATTCCGTTGATCGTTATCGCCCTGCGCCGTGCAAAGCTACTGGCTGATCACGAGTAATTACCAAAATATCATTCCATGAAGGAAGATCGCATGAAAGAATTTTACGAGATCTTACAGCATCACGCAAATACTTATCCAAAAATGCAGCCCGCCGATGGCATGAAGCTGGTGTACCAAAGTGTCTTTGGCGGCGGGCATATGATCCCCTCAGAGCAAGCCGCATCGCAGCGACTGTTTGCCGAATATCAAACCGTTTCCCATGACCGCCTACTCCTGACGGAGGAGCTTGGCGGCATCTCCCGTGTTTATCTCGATACACCGCGCTCCCGGCGACAGCTCGCGCTGATTGCAAAACTGTTTTGCGCTTCCGCAAGGCATCTCCCCTGCGGATATGCGGATGCGGATGACCATACAAAGGCGCGTTTTGAAGCACGCATCGAGGCTTTACGGCAGACTACGGCTGACGGTCGGTTCGCTTTCGATCTGCCCGCCCTTGATCGCTATCTTGCCGATTATCGCCAAGCGGGCTATCCTGCAGTGAGCCACAGCGATGCATACCGCGCCGCATATCTCCCCGCCTATCGGGTCATCGACAGCCGATATGTGCGCCTGCTTGACGCGATAGAAAAGATCGACGCTCTGCTCACAGAAAAGAAGCGCGTTGTGGTCGCCATTGACGGGCGCTGTGCCTCGGGAAAAACCACCGCGGCAGCTCTGCTTGCGGAAATCTTCCTTGCACAAGTCGTGCATATGGATGATTTCTTTCTTCCACCTGCTCTGCGAACACCTAAGCGCATGGCAGAAGTCGGCGGAAATCTTCACCGCGAGCGGTTTCTTCGTGAGGTCATCCCGCATCTTCGCGGCGGCGCATTTTCCTACACCGCCTTTGACTGCTCGAAGTTTGATTATTCCGATGAGCCGCGAAGGATCGCATCCGCACCACTCATTTTGTGCGAAGGCTCCTACGCACTGCATCCCGATTTCGGGCAATATTTTGACCTTGCGCTTTTCTCCGATATTTCCCCCAAGTTGCAACGCGCGCGCATTCTTGCCCGCAACGGCGAGACCATGCTCCGACGTTTTGTCGAGGAGTGGATCCCCATGGAGGAGCAATATTTTGACGTCATGCGCGTAAGAGAGCGCTGTGATATGATTCTTTCATCCTAAATAAAGAAAATGGACTGCCGCATTTTTCGTTTGCGGCAGTCCATTTGTGTTTTAAGTAACGGTTCGCTTCAAATGAACGCACCGCTTTATATACCATGCGTTTGCATGCAGAAATCTTACTGCATCGGATTCAATTCCGCCTCGGAGATCCTTCCGTTTGCCAGCGCATCGGCAAGATATTCATCAAAGCATCCCGCCTTGGTGATCAGCATATAGGGAGCAACCCAAAGGATCTGCACGACGCCGAAGGTAATTACGCCTAACAAATTCCACCCGATAAAGGAGAGATCGACCACAAACAGATCAAGCTTTCTTCCTTCCATGATTCGGCCGGACAGCTTGATAGCGTTCTGTGCGTTCACATTCGGATATTTCGCCAAAATATAGCCGGTCATTGCATAGGAATAGCTCTTGACGATGCCCGGGATAATGAACAGCAACGACCATAAGAAGGTATAAACGCCCACGAGCAGCAAACTGCACAGTTTACGCAGATAATTTTCCTGTATGGTGCTGATAAAAAGCAATTCAAGCGGCGGATTTTCGCCTCTCCATCGCAGAAGATAAACAAGGCACACACCAACCTCAAAGGGCAATAGAAGCAGCGCGCCAACCCCCGCAGTCATGCCGGATGCCAGCATGGAGAGCGCCGCAAACAGCAAATAAGGCAACAAACAGGCACCGTAATCCGCAAGAAGCAAGGCTTTTGCCTGAGACTTGATTTCAACACGTGTTTTCATATTCGCGACGTTAGTTAATATTATGCAAGCACTCTAACCTTGTAGCCGACGGAATATTCCGCGCCCACATGCAGTTTGATTGCATAGGGCTTATCCTCAAAGTTGCCGCTTTCGCCGAGATGCGCGGGCAGACCATTCCAAGGCTCAAGACATACGAAGGGGGCCTTCTTCTGCGGAGGTGTCCAAACGCCCAGCGCGCTAAAGCCGTTGAAATCGAATTCGATGCCACTACCTGTATTCTTGTTCACCAGCTTGACTCTGCGGCTCAAAAGCTTTTTGGTGAGCAGCACGTCCACATCATAATCCTCATGCTTGAGCTCCCACTCGTTGGTGCCCTTCAGCTTGTCAACAACAGGCAGATTGGCGTCGATATAGCCTCCGCCGTAGTTGGTGGTGTAAATGACATCCTCGTTCTCCACTTTGTCGAAAACGAGCTTGTAATCGGAGAACTGCTCGCCGTCGTTCATCGGAACGCGGAAGCCGGGATGACCACCGATGCAGAACCAG
Source organism: Candidatus Flemingiibacterium sp. (assembly GCA_045635785.1). Classification (GTDB taxonomy): domain Bacteria; phylum Bacillota; class Clostridia; order Oscillospirales; family CAG-272; genus Flemingiibacterium. The sequence continues at coordinate 1,084 of JAZTWJ010000067.1, read as the reverse complement.
ATGGGCTTGTCATCGGTATTCTGTACGGTAAAGGTGGTGGAAAATCCTTCGTCGGAAATTTTATGTGTAACCAGCAGGCGGAAATTGTAAGGATAGACTTCCTTGCTTTCGGCATTTTCGGTCAACTCATAAACCAGCGTATCTTCGGTGGACTCGATCAGCTTGAACTCCTGTCTGCGAGCAAAGCCGTGCTTTGTCAGAGGATATGCTTTACCCTCAAATTTCACACTGCCGTCAATGGTGGAGCCAACCGTCGGGAAAAGAACGGGGGTGTGGTTTGCCCAATATTCGGGAATACCCTCCCAAATGTATTCCTTGCCGTCCAGCTTATACGAAATAAGCTCGCCGCCCAATGTGTCGCAAGCTGCGGATGCACGTTCTGTCTTGATTTCAGTTACCATGATGCTTTCCTTTCGTTATGTATTTTCCGGCGGGTTCCACCGCCGGATAATTTGATCGTCGGGATATTTGTTCTCGGAGACCGCAGGACGTTCTCCCAATCGGATTGCCTCCCAATCCGAATCTAGTCCTTCACATGAGGTGGCGTATTCTCGCCTTCGGAGGGTGTCTGCTCGGATTCGGAAGCATTCTCCTGTTCCAGCTCACGACGCAGGCGTTCTTCATCTTCCTCTTTCAAGCGGTTCGCATTTTCTTCTTCGCTCTTTCTGCGCTTTTCGGCAGCAAGTGCTTCCAGTTCCTCCATTGTAGCGTTGTCATCCATCGCCGCGTTGAACTGCGTTTCGTCCATGACCTCGTTCTTCATGAGGAATGCCGCAATAAAATGCAGCTTTTCCATCTGCTCGGTGAGAACCTTCATCGCCGTATCGTATGCCGTGTTCACCAGACGCTTGATCTCGTTGTCGATCTGCATCGCCGTGTCCTCGGAATAGTTACGGGAGGTGTTGAAATCGCGCCCCAAGAAAACTTCATCGCTGTTATGCTCGGAGCCGTAAACAATCGGTCCAAGCGTGTCGCTCATGCCGTAGCGCGTGACCATATTGCGTGCAATGCCCGTCGCACGCTGAATGTCATTGGATGCGCCTGTGGAAATATCGCCTAAGATCAGCTTTTCTGCCACACGGCC
>JAZTWJ010000066.1:0-13894 GCA_045635785.1 Candidatus Flemingiibacterium sp. | reverse complement strand
ATGGCAGTCGGTGTTATCATCGGCGGCGTGTTCCAAAAGGTTATTACCTCCTTAGTCAACGACATTATTATGCCTCCCATCGGACTTATGATTGGTGGCGTTGATTTTGCCGAGATGAAGTTCGTACTCAAGGAAGCAGTTGGTGAAACGCCTGCGGTAACCATCAATTACGGTCTTTTCATTCAGACGATTATCAATCTTCTCATCGTTGCGTTTACAATTTTTGTTGTAATAAAGATGATTAACAAAGGAAAGGCACTTGCCACCAAGAAGGCGCGCGAGGAAGCGGAGGCGAAGGCAAAGGCTGAAGAAGAAGCCAACGCTGCCGCTGAAGCGGAAGCAAAAGCTGCAGAAGCCGCTAAGCCCACCACCGAGCAGCTGTTGGCAGAAATCCGCGACCTGCTCGCAAAGAAATAAACCAGCCATTTATGGTTAGAAAACAGTGCAGATAACAAAAAACCGTTCGAAGAAATCGAACGGTTTTTCTTTTTACAGTGTCTGTATTGAAAATTATCAGGTTCATTTCGTAATGTGAACGATGCCGTCTGCAACATGCAGTCGATCGGCGCAGAACAATTCCACCGCTTCGGGAAGAATGATCCACTCTGCCTGTTCCATGATGCGGCGTTGAAGTATCTCGGCGGTGTCGCCCTCCTCCACCGTCACAGCTTTCTGCGCGATGATGGGACCGCCGTCACAAACTTCATTGACAAAATGCACCGTCGCACCGGAAAGCTTTACACCTTTTGCAAGCGCGGCTTCATGAACATGCAGTCCGTAGAATCCTTCGCCGCAGAAGCTGGGAATCAATGCGGGATGAACATTGATGACGCGATTTTCAAAGGCTTTGAAGAAGCTCTCGTGCAGGATGATCATAAATCCCGCCAAAACAACGAGGTCGATTTGATGCGATTCCAACACCGCTTTTACGGCGTTCGTATATTCCTCACGGTCAGGATAATCCTTTTTTGGCACAACTACGCCTTCCACGCCGGCTTTTGCCGCGCGTTCAAGCGCAAAGGCGCCTTCCTTTGAGGACAGCACCAGCGAAACCTTGCCGCTTTTAATAACTCCCTTTGCTTGGGCATCCAAAATCGCCTGTAAATTCGTGCCGCCGCCCGAAACAAGAACTGCAATTCTTTTCATATGAATCTCCATGCCGCCATAGGCGGCTCATATTACGAATAATTAAAAATAGATGAATCGGTTACGCAAGCGTTTCTTGCAGGGCTGCATCCTTCTTCAAAACGCCGGCTTCCATGTCTGCTTTGAATGCGTCAAGCTTCTCTGCCAGAGAGTCATCGGACAGTGCAAGCATCTGTGCAGCTAAAATTGCCGCATTTTGTGCGCCGTCAATGGCAACCGTCGCCACGGGAATGCCGCTTGGCATCTGTACCATGGAAAGAAGCGAATCCATACCGTCCATCGTGGAGGATTTGATCGGAATACCGATAACAGGAAGTGTTGTATAAGCCGCGAGAACGCCGCCTAAATGCGCCGCCTTGCCTGCAGCCGCAATGATGATGCCAAAGCCGTTTGCCTTTGCATTCGATGCAAATGACTCTGCCTGACGGGGTGTGCGGTGCGCGCTAATTACATGCGCCTCATAGGGAATGCCGAATGCGACAAGCTGATCGATACATTTTTTTACTACAGGCAGATCGGAATCACTGCCCATGATAACTGCAACTTTTTTCATGTAAAATCTCCTTGAAATGGTAAAAATGTTAGATTTATTATAGCATAAAACGCTCGAAATGTCAATAGAAATACGACTATTCACAAAGATAAGGCTTGCGTTCTTTGGGGATACCCTCGCATGCAAGCTCCGCCACAGACATTGCCCGTGCATGAAGTGCAAACTGTCGTGCCGCCACATTTTCTAACGTGCGGATCTGCGACGTTCTCGATAATATGGAGATGTTCGCATCCTTACGAAGCGATCCCAGCACTTCCCGTCCGCGCGCATTCGCTGCAAGAAGCGGGGTGAAATGTGGGAATTCCTCTGCCATTGGCATGGTAACATCAAGCAGCGCGGACAAGATGGCGCGGCGCAGTCTGGATCTTGAATACCGCCTCTCCTCACATGCCGTCAGGATTTCGTCGACTGTGCGAGCATATTTTGCCGCACGAATCAGCCGATGCTCCATCCCGCCCGAAATTTCCATAGCCTGTGCCAACCGTTCCGGTGAAATCGTGCGGAGCATGGTGATCACAGCAATATCAAGGCGTACCATGTCGTAGAACCGTTTGCCCTCGATCTCTCGGACGATAATTTCTGCCGATGGAGGTGGCAGAAATGCAAGGACATCATCGTTTTTCCGTAAAGCGGTACGAATCGCCGTGGCGGAAGAAAAGGCGGAAAGCTCTGTGGAACCGAATGCGCCTCCGATCCGCTTGATGGCAAGCGGCGTCATCGGTTGTGTTAACTTTCCTGCCAAACGCAGGGATTCCAATGCCCGAAGATATTCCATCGCCAGCAGATTGTTAGAGCCGCAAAACAGCGCGGCATCGCCGTATAGCTTTTCGTATACATCCGCTCGCAATTTTGCCATGTTAGCGGCGGTTTGAATCGCTCTCTCGTTTGAGAGCTTCGTGCAGAATTCCTCCGAGGAAAGCCGCTTCGCCGCGAGGGTGAGTGCGGATATATCTCCGCATTCCGCTCCGAATGCCAAAACATCCGCACCGATCGCAGCGGCGATGGAAACGCCGCCCTTTGCAAAAAATTCGGCTCCGGAGAAGCACCACGGAGTTGGAAGCTCCAATACGAGATCTGCGCCGCATTTTACCGCTGATTCAGCCCGTGCATATTTTCCGATGATCGCCGCTTCGCCGCGCTGGGTGAAATCACCGCTCATAATTACCACAACAGCCGCATCGCAAAGCTGTTTTTTTATCTCGCACAGCATGTATGCGTGGCCGTTATGGAAGGGATTATATTCGGCAATGACGGCGACGATTTTCATAAGCTCTCCTCTTTGTCTAAATGCACAGACTGCACACAAAAAATATACTTTCTTTTGTTCGCTCGTTAAAAATTCTGCAAATCCTCTTGCAATCTGACAGATTTTGCGATATAATATAATGTATAGTAATTATAACATAAAATTTGCATGAATGCAAGCCTAATCGCATCATTCATCAAGGAAAGAGGATGTTTCATGAAAGTATTAGTTGTTAACGCGGGCAGTTCTTCGCTCAAATATCAGCTGTTCGACACCGCTACAGGCGATGTTATCTCCAAGGGTATCTGCGAACGCATCGGTATTGACGGTAAGATCACCCACAAAATGCCGGGCAAAGAAAATTATGTTGCAGAGATAGATATGCCTAATCATTCCGTAGCAACAAAGATCCTGATCGACACCCTGACCTCCGAGACCTACGGTTGCATCAAGTCTATGGACGAAATCGAAGCGGTTGGTCATCGCGTGGTTCACGGCGGCGCATACTTCTCTGAGTCTGTGCTGGTAACACCCGAGGTTATCGAGAAGTTAAACAAGTGCATCGACCTTGCACCCCTTCATACGCCCGCACATCTGATGGGCATCGACGGCATCACCAGCGTTATGCCGACCACTCCCCAGGTTCTCGTATTCGATACTGCATTCCATCAGACCATGCCCGACTATGCTTGGATGTATGCGATCCCCTACGAAATGTATGAGAAGTATTCCATCCGCCGTTATGGTGCACATGGCACCTCCCATCGCTTTGTAGCAGGCGAAATGTGCAAGATCCTCGGCAAGACCGAAGGCACCAAGATCGTCACCTGCCACATCGGTAACGGCTCCTCCATCACCGCTGTTAAGGACGGCAAGGTTATTGACACCTCCATGGGCTTTACGCCCCTTGACGGTGTTGAAATGGGCACTCGTTGCGGTTCCATCGACCCTGCAATCGTTACATTTATCATGGAGCATGAGGGCTTGACTCCTAACGAGATGAGCGATTTCATGAACAAGAAATGCGGTTTCCTCGGCGTTTCCGGTATCTCCTCCGACTCCCGCGACATCGAAGCTGCCATCCTTGAAGGCAACAATCGCGCAAAGCTGGCGGCAAACATCCTCGCATACCAGATCAAGAAGTATATCGGTCAGTATGCGGCTGCGATGAACGGTCTCGATGCGGTTGTATTTACCGCAGGTATGGGCGAAAACAACACCGAGCTTCGCGAGCGCGCATGCTCCGGCATGGAATATTTCGGCATCAAGCTTGACAACGAGCTGAATGCAAAGATGCATCATCAGTCTAACAACGTAAAGCTTTCTACCGACGACTCCAAGGTTCAGGTATGGCTGCTTCCCACCAATGAGGAGCTGGTCATTGCACAGGATACCGAAGCGATCGTAAAGGCTCTGTAATAATAATAGTTCGGGCAGATTTTCATCTGCCCGATTTTTATTGTGGCTTATGTAAAGTTATTGTATCAATCAAAAGGAAGAGCTTCGTTTGTGCGAGGCTCTTCCCTTTTTGTTTCATAAAAATTTTGTACCAATTTGAATTTGTGTTCCCGATGGAACGTCTCTTCTTGTAGGGGAGAGGTTTCCCCTCCCACATATAAGGGATAGCTATAGAATAATTTCGGGAGGCGATGTGCCTCCCCAACAGAATGACACCCACCAAATTCTCGGTTGCTGGTGGGAACATAGAAGGACATTGGAATAAAATTTACGTGATTCTATTTTGACGCCTTATTTCGACGTGATTTTTAGATTGCGTAGCGTATAATAGTAGTTGCAAACGATATATTTGAAAGGATTTGGTGTACATGGTAATTGATGTTAAGCTGGAACTTGTGAATGCGGAGCTTCGCATTTGCATAAATGGCGAAATTGACCATCATTCTGCCCGAGAATTGCGAAGAAAAATTGACGAGGGGCTGTATTATTACCGTCCGAAGACGGTGGCACTTGATCTATCGCAGGTCACGTTCATGGATTCATCGGGACTTGGTCTGATCCTTGGCAGATTTACCCTCGCAAGAGAATTGGGCGGTGAGCTTCGCGTGGTGGATCCATCGGATAACGCGGCGAAAATTTTGGAGCTTGCAGGCACATCAAGATTGATTCGGATTGAAAAAACAAAGACTAAAAAATAACATTTATAGGAGTAGAGTTAAAAATATAATGAAACAGATCATAAATGAAATTCGATGCCGATTCCCTTCCTTCAGCGAAAATGAGAGCCTCGCACGGAGCCTTGCGGTGAGCTTTTCTGCAAACGCATCGCCCACGATCAGTCAGCTGGCGGACATCAAATGCGCGGTGAGTGAGGCGGTGACAAATTGCATCGTTCACGCTTATAAGGGCGAGGTTGGCATCATAGAGATGATACTCAGACGGCACGAGGACGGGGTGATTACCGTCGTCGTGAAGGATCGCGGTGTTGGCATAGAGGACATCAAGGCTGCAAAAGAGCCGCTATTCACCACAGATACCACAGGTGAACGAAGCGGCATGGGCTTTGCAATCATGGAAAGCATGATGGATTCGCTGACGGTGCGTTCCAAGCCGGGCGTGGGTACGACGGTGACGATGAAACTTCGGGTTGGTACATAACGTACTTTTCTCTCGGAGGGATGCATGAATAACATGGATTATTCAAAAAATCAAGCGCTCTTGGCGCGGTATCAAGAGGGAGATGAAGCTGCAGCAGCGGAGCTTCTTTCGTTGAATGACGGTCTTATTAGAAAGGTGGCGCTGCGCTTCCGCGAGCGCGCAGCCGAGGGGCATGGATGCGAGCTGGATGATTTGATGCAGCTTGGAGCCATCGGCATGATAAAAGCTGCAAAAAGCTTTGATCCAAGCTTTGGTACCACCTTCTCAACCTATGCGGTGCCGCTAATCATAGGTGAGATCAAACGCTTTCTGCGGGATGACGGCCCCATTAAAGTCAGTCGAACGACCAAGCGTCTCAGTGCGGAGCTCATGCGGATCCGTGAAGATTTTATGCGTGTTGAAGGACGCGAGCCGACGGTGGACGAGCTTTCAGAAATATGCGGTGTTTCCAGGGAGGAGCTGGCGGCAGCAATTGCATCGAGATGTCCGCCCCATTCCTTCTCGGAGCCGATCAATAATGACGGTGCGCGGTTAGAAGATATGATCCCTGCGGTTACGGATGAATTTGAGGGTATCTGCGATCGGTTGTCTCTGCGCGCGGCGATTCAATCGCTACCGTCGTTCTGGCGTGAGATTGTTGCGCTCCGTTATTTTCGAGACCTATCCCAACAGCAGACGGCGGACATTCTCGGCGTTACGCAGGTGAAAATTTCAAGAGAGGAAAAGAAGATCATCGCCGCACTTCGCGCACAGTTTCAGTAAATTCATGGTAGAGATGAAATAATTCCATCTGGGAATCGAAGGGCTTGCCCGACGGTTCCCTTTTTCTATATAGCCCATCTGCGCTCATTTCAGACGCCTTCACGTTGTCACGGAGCTGTAATCTTGTCAGACGGACAAGCGATTCGATGATATCGGGCGATTTGACGGGAGTTAGAACCTCGATGCGTCTGCTTGTGTTGCGCGTCATCATATCTGCAGAACCGATGTAGACGCGCGGAAGGCAACCTTCGTCATTACCAAATATAAAAATGCGAGAATGCTCAAGATATCGTCCGACAATGCTCACGACACGAATATTTTCCGTTTCGTTTGGGATACCTGATTTCAGACAACAGATGCCGCGAATGATGAGATCAATCCTGACACCCGCACGGGAGGCATCCACAAGAGCATCAATGATATCCTTGTCAGTCAGGCTGTTCATCTTCATACAGATGTAGCCATTTCTTCCGCAGAGCGTGGCATTTGTCTCGTGGAAAATTTCTGAAAGAATACGGGACTTGAGCGTGGTCGGCGAGACAAGAAGCTCCTTGTAATCATGGTATAATTCGCCTGTTTCAAGCGAACAAAAGAGCTTTTCAACATCCGAAAGTATGGACGGATCGGCGGTCATGATGGACAGATCGGTATACAGCTTTGCGGTTTGCTCGTTATAATTTCCCGTTCCAATATGCGCATATCGACGCAGTTCATTACATTGTCGCATTGTCACCAGCGTAACCTTGGAATGCACCTTAAGTCCTGTCATACCGTAAATGACGCGGCATCCCGCATCCTCAAGCAGCTTCGCCCAATGGAGGTTGTTTTCCTCATCAAAACGCGCTTTTAATTCGACAACGGTCGTAACTTTGATCCCCTTTTCGGCGGCTGATCGTAGCAGCGAAATTATCTGCGAATGCGAAGCCATGCGGTACAGCGTGATCTTGATGGACTCTGTATGCGGATCGAATGCCGCCTGTCTGAGAAAATCCAAATAGGTGTGCATGGAATGATAGGGATAGCTTAATAAAATATCGCCGCGGTCAATTTTGCTCATCACATCGCTTCCAAGCGCAAGTGTGATCTGCGACTTCGGATGGAAGCATCCTTCGGGCAGAAGCGGAGCCGCTTCCTTGATAAAAGCCGAAGCAAAGGTGTAGTCGATTGGCGTTTGTGAACGGTAAGACTGCACCAAGGTGAGCCGAAGTTTTGTAAGAAGAAATGTGAGTGTATTTACATAATTCATCTTTGGCTTGCATAAATATTCGAGTCTGACCGCGCCAAGCTTTTCTCGATTTTCGAGAAGAATTTTCAAATATGCGGGATAATCCATGGCAAAATCAGGGTCATCGGAAAAATTATCCGCGATCTCTATATCCGCATTGCGCGTGATTCTGAATAGCATACGCGATTTTGCCGAATATTTGCTGAATAGCTCGTGGGCTTCATGCAGGAGAATTTCTTCTGCCGTAATGACGCGCAACATTGATTTTTCGCCGGCTGCTTCCCGCCGGAAGCATAAAATGCGCGGTGCTCTATCGGGCATCGGCACAATGCCTCTGATATGTTTGCCATTCCCTTTGCGTAGAGAAAGAATAACGTGCGGAATTTTGTTTGCAAGATGCGGGAAAGGATGCTTTTCATCAATGATATAGGGCTGAGCTAACGGCGCAATTTCCTGCTTGAAAAGTTGCTTGGCAGCACGCTTTTCCTCCTTGTCAAGCTCCTCCCAACAAAGAAGTCGGACGTTGCTTGCTTCCAAATCAAGGATCAGCTTTTCAAAAATTCTATCCCGCAGAACATATAATCTCCTCGCCTCGGAATAGAGCGCAGAAAGCTGCTTGGCGGCGCTCATGAGAGTTTTATTGTCGGGCGGCAGGTTTGGAAGCAGAGAGCGATCGTGAAGGCTTCCCGCACGTACCATAAAAAATTCGTCAAGATTACTTGTAAAGATCGCACAGAATCGCATACGCTCCAAAAGCGGAACCTCGGGTGCCGCTGCTTGAAGGAGTACGCGCTCGTTGAATTTCAGCCAAGACTGTTCTCTGCCGATGTATATATTCAGGTTATTATCACTCATCATTTTTCCTCTAAAGGCTGTTTGAAATTTTATAATGATCTCATTATCTTTATTATACCACAATATTTTTGTAATGTACATAAAATATGAAGATGTTTTTGAAATGGCGTCAGGCTTTCGTTGGGCATAAGATTGACTTTGTTTGACCGACGTGGTATAATGAATTTGAAATTAAGCATCGGAGGTCCATATGCAACACAATTATGCAGATCCGCTTGCATATTTTGAGCGATACAAGTGGTATTTGCGCTCTCTCAATGCGAAGGATGTGGAAAGAAGACGGATACTCAATCAGATCCATGAGGGGCTGATCAGCCGGGATACATTGGATCCGAATTGGCAGGCATCGCTGACGGCAGAAACGGAAGCCCTAAAGGCAAAGCTGTCGGAGATCGAGTCGACGATAGATGAAATGCCTGACACCCCAAAGCTGATGCCATGCAAATTGTTTTTGCGCTTACGTTATATTTTCGGATTGTCTATCACCGAAACCGCAGAAAAGCTAAACGTCAGCGAAACCACACTTCGCCGAATTCGAGATACCGCCATTCGATATTTCGAGGAAAATCCTCCAATATAAAGAAAAACCGCAGCGATGCTGCGGTTTTCGTATCTTAGGTATTACGGTCTACGTTCTTCATGACCTTCAGATTGCCGATCTTTTTAGAGCGGTCATCCAGCTCACCAAGCACTTCTTCAAGCTTCAGGCCGCGCTCATTCATCAAAACGACAAGGTGATAAAACAGGTCGCTAAGCTCATTTTTCAATTCATCATTGTCGCCGTTCTTCGCGGCGATGATGGTCTCGGCACATTCCTCGCCAACCTTTTTTAAGATTTTATCAAGACCTTTTTCAAAAAGATAGCAGGTATAGGAGCCTTCCTCGAAATTGATCTTGCGGTCGGCTACCACAGCATAAAGCTCCTTCAAAACATTGTCATTCATTCTCATTCTCCTTGTTATGCAATCAGTTTTCGTCTTTCTTCATCAGTGTGCGATAAAAACAGCTTCGATTTCCCGTGTGACAAGCCGCGCCCGTTTGCTTGACTTTTACAAGAAGCGTGTCCTCGTCACAATCGTAATCAATGCTGAAAATTTCTTGAATATGCCCCGAATGCGCGCCTTTATTCCAATATTCCTGACGGGAACGGCTCCAAAACCAAGTTAAGCCGGTCTCAAGCGACCGCCTCAGGGATTCTTCGTTCATATATGCGAGCATCAGCACTTCCCCATTCTCCACATCTTGAACAATGGCGGGGATCAGCTCGGCTTTTTTGAAAAATATCTTCAAATCGACAGTTTTGTCAATCATTGTCTTTCTCCTTTAATGAAGTGCAAATTGCATATAGCATCACAACCTGACAGGGATGCCCAATCCGCGAATGTGTTCTTTGACCTCACGGATCGTCAACTCGCGAAAATGGAACAGACTTGCAGCAAGAGCGGCATCGCATCCCGTGCGCTCAAACACATCGGAAAAATGGTTGATATTGCCTGCACCGCCCGAAGCGATAACGGGAATGCCCACTTTTTCGCAAATTGCTTTTGTCAAATCAATATCAAAGCCGTCTTTGGTGCCGTCAGCATCCATGGAGGTTAAAAGGATCTCGCCTGCTCCAAGACGTTCTCCCTCCATTGCCCATTCGATGGCGTCGATGCCCATATCTTTTCTGCCGCCGTTGATATAAACAGTAAAATGGCCGTCATCGCAACGCTTTGCGTCGATGGCTAACACCACGCATTGACTGCCGAATTTGTCTGCCGCATCTGCAATGATGCGCTTGTTGAGCACAGCCGCGGAATTTACCGCCACCTTGTCGGCTCCTGCGAGCAATATTTCGCGAAAATCATCGACCGTTCGGATGCCACCGCCAACGGTAAGCGGCATGAAAACCTCTTTTGCGGTGCGTTCTACTACATCGGTAATGGTCTTTCGTTGATCGCTGGATGCGGTGATGTCTAAAAATACCAGCTCGTCTGCGCCCTGCGAGTTATAGAATTTTGCGCTCTCGACGGGATCGCCTGCATCGCGAAGCCCTACAAAGTTGACGCCTTTTACAACGCGCCCATCCTTCACATCGAGGCATGGAATAATTCTTTTTGATAACATACTAATCACTATGCCATCGCGTGAGCGAAGGCTTCCTTAAATCGAAATTTTTGGCGGTTTGCGCCGTCAAATCGCGGCATTCTGCCGCGAAGTCAAAAATTCGGGGTGTGAAAAATATATTTTCACACCAATTCCTCACTTATCGGTCGATCTTCGCTTCTTTGATCGCTTCGGAAAGATCCAGTGTCCCGCTATAGATGGATTTTCCCGTGATGGCACCGTATAGTTTCATATCTGCAAGAGCGCGGATATTTTCAATATCACGGATGCCGCCGCTTGCGATGATGTTCATGGAAACGGCATCGGAAAGTGCCTGAAGCTGCTCATAATTGGGACCGCTCAAGGTGCCGTCCTTGGATATATCGGTGAAGATCACATATCTAACACCCATATCCTCCATCATTTTTGCAAGCTCGATGTAATGCACATCGGAACTTTCGAGCCAACCCGCGGTTTTAACCATGCCGTGCATGGCATCTATACCAACGGCAATGTGCTCGCCGTATTTGGCGACCGCTTCCTTTACAAGCGGCGGATTTTTGAGTGCCGCGGAGCCGATGATCACACGCTCGATTCCCTTTTCCATGTAATATTCGATGGTATCTATGTCGCGGATGCCGCCGCCCACTTCAATGGGAATACGCACATTTTTTGCAACCTGCGTGTAGATGTCGCTGTTGATACGGCTGCCCTCTTTAGCGCCGTCCAAATCCACCATGTGAATGAATTCTGCGCCTGCTTTTTCAAAGGAAAGTGCGGTTTCAAGCGGATCTGCCGCAACCTGTTCTGCGGTTTCGTAAACGCCCTTTGTTAATCGAACGCATTTTCCGCCTAAAATATCAATTGCCGGTAATATTATCATCGACGATCCTCCGAAATTCCTTCAAAATACCAAGTCCGACCGATTCGCTCTTTTCGGGATGGAATTGACAGCCGTAAACATTTTTGTTCTGCACGATGGCGGCGATTTCTTCGCCGTAATCCGTGACAGCGATCAAATTTTGTCTGTTCGTCACAGAGGCCTTGTAGGAATGAACAAAATATACTTGATCGCCGTTTTTAAGCGATTTTGCCAGCGGAGATTCATTCAAAAGGCTCAATTCGTTCCACCCCATATGCGGAACCTTCAAACCGATAGGTTTGATTTTTACTACTTCTCCCGGAATCAGCCCAAGTCCGTCGCAGGTGCGAAATTCATGTCCACGGTCAAATAAAAGCTGCATGCCAAGGCAAATACCGAGCAGCGGACGCTCCTTGGTGTAATCCTTGATGAAAGTATCAAGCCCTGTGCTTACGAGCCGCTCCATCGCATCGGGAAATGCACCTACACCAGGTAAGATCAATCCCTTTGCCTTGGAAAGCTCGGCGGGATCCTCAGAAACAAAGGCATCCGCACCGATAAAATCAAGCGCGTTTTTGACGCTGTGCAGATTTCCCATGCCATAATCAATAATTCCGATTTTTTGATTCACTATAATTCCTCACAACGATGTTTATTAATATTACAAAACGCCTTTTGCAGATAATACAGCACCGGATTTGGGCTCCAATGCATCCGAAAGCGCGTGTGCAAACGCCTTGAATAATGCCTCTACGCAATGGTGATCGTTTTGTCCGTACAGAACGGCAAGATGGAGTGTCGCTCCCATGTTGAAAGCAACGGCGCGGAAGAATTCCACCGTCATCTGCGTATCAAAATCACCGATCATCGGCGCGGTGGGCGCGTATTCGCAAACAAGATACGGCCGTCCGGAAACGTCGATTACACATCTGGCAAGCGCCTCATCCATGGGAATGTGCGCGCATCCGTAGCGCATGATTGCACCGCGCTTCTGCACAAGTTCGCGAATCGCGCTGCCGAGAACGATTCCCACATCCTCAATGGAATGATGACAGTCAACCTTTAGATCTCCCGTCATTTCGAGAGAAATGCTTAGATTCGCATGGATGGCAAAGGAATTGAGCATGTGGTCGAAAAAGCCGATGCCCGTGGTTCCGATGAGACCTGCCGCATCTCCGCCGCTGACCAGCGTCAGCTTGATTGCGGTTTCAAGGGTATTGCGCTCAATATTTACGGAAATTTCGTTCTTCATTTTTTGACCATGACTTGCAAGGCAAGTCTTCCTTTCTATGAGATTGGAATTAGAAAAACTATTATTTCAGATTGATGATTTCTGTGAAGCATTTAATGAACCGATCGATCTCCTCGCGCGTTCCTGCGGTGACACGAAGATAGCCGGTATTTGACATACAGCGAATGGCGATTCCCCGTTTCATCAGCTCGTTCTTGATACAAACGGCAAGCTCGCCCGAAGCCATTTTGATGTATACAAAATTAGCTGCTGTCGGACAAAGCTTGATGATGGAATCGGAGACGATTTTTTCAAGCTGTGTCATCAAATATTTTGTATTTTCTTTCAGCTTGGCGATGCGAGACTCGATCTCGTCATAATGCGACAGAATGATCTTGCCAAACACCTGTGAAACGGTGTTGACGTTATAGGGGCTTTTGATTTTGCGAATGGTTGCGGCAAGCGTGGGATTGGTCACGGCAAAGCCCAAACGAAGCGCCGCCGCGCCGAATGCCTTCGACATGGTCTTGAGAACGATAAGATTCTCGCACTCCTCAGTCAGATTCAAAACGCTTTCGTTGTCCTGCGAAAACTCCATATACGCCTCGTCGATGACAACGATGGCATTGCACGACTTGATGAAATTCACCACCGCTTCCCTCTTGCAAACCCATCCTGTGGGATTACAGGGGTTGGATAAAATAATGAGCTTGGAGCCGTTTCGTTCAACATCCGCAAGAAGTGCATCATAATCCACTTCAAAGGTTTCGCTTTTGACATAGTGAACCATGCTTGCACCGGCAAGCTTGCTGTAAAACTCATACATCGAGAAATCCGGAAGAACGACGGTAACCTTATCGTCTTGTTCCACAAGACCGCTGCAAATGAGGCTGATCAGCTCGTCGGAACCGTTTCCTGCAACCACATTTTTCGTATCCACGCCGAAAATATCGGCAAAGGATTGGATCAGTTCAGTGGCATAGGGATCGGGATAACGGTTAAAATCAATCGTATAAAGCGCTTGCGCCATTTCGTCGAGTACGGCTTTGGAAGGTAAAAACGGACTTTCATTGGCATCCAGGCGAACGGGAAAGATCTCGGTATTTGGCGTATATTCTTCGATTTCCTTGACTTTTTCGGGGATCAATTTTTCTAACATATGCGGCCCCCCGTTATTTCAAACGCTGAATGATCGAGTTAGCATGTGCGCCGAGTCCTTCTGCATTGGCAAAGGTCACAACCTTTTCGCCAATCTTGCGAAGCTCTTCCTCATTATAGTAAAGGTAGCTGGATTTTTTAATAAAGCTATC
>JAZTWJ010000065.1:0-48794 GCA_045635785.1 Candidatus Flemingiibacterium sp. | reverse complement strand
AAAATCTGTTTTTTTTCTAAATTTTTTTCTGTTTTTTTTAGAAATGGCGCACCGAAAAGACAATGCCGCGGCTCTGCGGCGACATTGTCTATAGAAAAAGAAAGAAAAAAGAAAGGAAAAGAAAGTAAAATAATAAAATGTACAAACGGATACTTTTCTGCCGAGAGCAACCGCAATGAACGGTGACGTCGGTTCACTGTATTTAGTATACCATAAATGCGGTTCCTTGTCAATGCCTGCGTTTGAAAAAATGATCGCAGCGGCAGGAAGCGGTCGGGCTTGACGACGGGAAAACCGCCCTGCTCGGCAACGTCAAATAACGGTTTTCATGCGCTTTTCGCCCGTGGCGTCGTGGCTGTGACAGAGTCTTGCATATAAGCCGTTCTTTGCGAGCAAATCGTCGTGTCTGCCCGATTCTACGATCTTGCCATGCTCCAGCACGAGAATATTATCCGCGCGCATGACGGTGGAAAGACGGTGGGCGATGACAATGATCGTGCGGCTTCCGGCCAGCGCCTCGATGGCTGCTTGGATCTCCGCCTCGGTTTCGTTATCCACCGCGCTGGTGGCTTCGTCGAGAATGAGAATGGGCGTATTTCGCAGAACCGCGCGGGCGATGGCGATGCGCTGCTTTTGACCGCCCGAAAGGCGCACGCCGCGCTCGCCGATCAATGTATTGTAGCCGTCGGGCATTGCCATGATAAATTCATCCGCGTGTGCGATCTTTGCGGCGGCGCGGATCTTTTCCATGTCAAGCTCCTGCACGGAGGAGGAGATGAGTCGATCGGTTTTGGGATTTTTATGAATGACATTTGCGAGTTTTTCCGAGACACCGCGCACGTTCAGAGATCCGTTTGCGTTGGTGATCTGCGAAAATTCCTGTCCCTTTACGGCGGACAGTCCGTATGCGATGTTCTCCGCGATCGTTCCGTTGAACAGGAAAACATCCTGCAGCACCATGGAAATTTGCGAGCGGAGAGAGGATATGGTCACGCTCTTGATGTCGGTGCCGTCGATCTTCACGGTGCCGGAAACGGGATCGTAGAATCGCTCAAGCAGCGATACGATGGTGGTTTTTCCAACGCCTGTCGGTCCGACCAGCGCGATCATTTCGCCCGGCTTTGCCGTAAAGGAAATGCCGTCCAGCAGCGGTTCCGCAGGATTGTAATGGAAGTGAACATCTTCAAATTCGATGTTGCCTTCGCCGCGGGAAAGCTCCACCGCATCCGGTGCCTGCTTGACCTCGGATTCGGAATCCATAACCTCAAGCACGCGCTGTGCGCTGGCGGATGCCACCTGCAGATCCTCCACAAGACGCGCCAAGATCGCCAGCGGCGAATAGAACAGCGACAGATACATGATAAACCCAACAATATCGGAGATCGCCATCTCCCCCTGCATGGCAAGCAGACCGCCGAACAGCACCACGATGATGGTACCGATGGATGTGAAAAACTCAATGGCAGGCGTAAACACCGCATTTGCGAGATTGGCGCGGATGTTGACCTTGGCATAATAGCGGCAGTTTTCCATCATTTTGAGATGCTCGCTTTCCTCGCAACCGAACGCCTGAATTTCCTTCATGCCGGTGAGGTTATCCTGAAAGACGCCGTTGAGCTCGCCTAACACTTTTGCGTTGATGCGGAACATGGGCGCGACCTTTTTCGAATAGAGCCATCCGACCAAAATGACGATCGGCACGGGGATCATGGTGATAAGCGCCAGCTTGACGTTGATGGTGAACAGCATGATGCAAACGCCGATGACCACCAGCAGATTGGATATGAGATCGGGGATGGAATGCGCTAAAAGAAGCTCAAACTGACGGGTGTCGTTGACAAGGCGGCTCATCAGCTCGCCTGTCTGCTTGTTCTGATAATAGCGCATGGACAGCGTTTCCAGCTTGTCATACATTTTGAGCGTCAGCTCGGCAACGAAACGCCACGCACCCACATGCGCCACACCAAGCTGAATACCCTTGCAAACGGCGCGGATCAGATAGCAAATGACGAGTGCCACCGCAAAAAGCAGCAACGCCTCGACGGAAGGCCCTTCCGGCAGCTCAAGCGTTGCCGTGAATTTTCGCATCAAAGCGGGTGTGACGAGGTTGAACAGAGCCGCACAGATGATTCCGAAGCATGCCAAGAGCATTGTTCCGAAATGACCGGATGCCAGCGTAAGCAGGCGTTTGATAAGTTTCATGACACTTCTCCTAAACAGTTATCTTTTGACCATACTTATTATAAAGCATCACCGCTTAAAATGCAAGGGGTTTTGACGAATTTGTGTGAATTTTTTGGGAAGGATTTGCTTCGTCCGCCGACGCACTTTTTGCGTTGCTTTGCATAAAAAAGAACCGCTGTCACAGACAGCGGTTCGAATGTTTTTGATTAGCCCAGCTTGGAGTAGTTGATCTTAATGCCGGGGCCCATGGTAGCTGCGATAACGCAGCTCTTGATATACTGGCCCTTTGCAGCGGCGGGCTTAGCCTTGATGATCGCGCCGAGAAGCGTGTTGAAGTTTTCAGCCAGCTTTTCTGCGCCGAAGGATGCCTTGCCGATGGGGCAGTGAATGATATTGGTCTTATCGAGACGGTACTCAATCTTACCTGCTTTTGCTTCCTTGACAGCCTTTGCAACGTCCATGGTAACGGTGCCTGCCTTGGGGTTCGGCATCAAGCCCTTGGGACCGAGAACCTTACCCAGACGGCCGATAACGCCCATCATGTCGGGAGTAGCGATGATGATGTCGAAATCAAACCAGTTTTCCTGCTGGATCTTTGCAACATAATCTTCAGCGCCAACAAAGTCAGAGCCTGCTGCCTCTGCTTCTTTTGCCTTGTCGCCCTTCGCAAAAACGAGGGTGCGAACAGTCTTACCGGTGCCGTTGGGGAGAACGACCGCGCCGCGAACCTGCTGGTCAGCATGGCGGGAGTCAACGCCCAGACGAACGTGAACCTCTACGGTTTCATCAAACTTAGCCTTTGCGGTCTGGCAAACCAGCGCCAGAGCCTCATCAGCATCATAAAGCTTGGTCTTTTCGATGAGCTTTGCGCTCTCGATATATTTCTTTCCAGTGCTCATTATAACTCCTCCTTATTCCTCGACGGTGACACCCATAGAGCGTGCAGTACCTGCGATCATGCTCATAGCAGCCTCGATGGAGCCTGCGTTCAGGTCGGGCATCTTGGTTTCTGCGATTTGCTTCACCTGTTCCTTGGTCAGCTTTGCAACCTTGGTCTTGTTCGGTGTAGCGGAAGCAGTCTCAATACCTACTGCCTTCTTGATCAGAACAGGAGCAGGCGGAGTCTTGGTGATAAAGGAGAAGGAACGGTCAGCGTAAACCGTAATAACAACGGGAATGATAAGACCGATGTCCTTTTTGGTTCTTTCGTTGAATTCCTTGGTAAATACGGGAATTGCAACGCCGTATGCACCCAGTGCAGGACCTACGGGAGGAGCGGGAGTAGCCTTTCCTGCCGGCAGGTGCACCTTGATGTAAACTGTGATTTTCTTTGCCATGATAAATACACCTCCGAATTGTGGTAGCAGGATACCGTAATGCGGCATCCTATAAAGATTTTCGCGAGAATTTTTAGAGGATTTCTCCCTCCCACGTTATGAGGGGAATAATACCTCTCACTCGTTCGCAAGAGCAATGGAGCCCGAGTCAAGCTCAAAGGGCGTGTCTCTTCCGAACATATTGGCAATAACCGTGACTTTTTTCTTGTCATCGGAAATCTCGCTGAGCGTGCCCTTGATACCCTTGAGCGCGCCGTCCGTGATTTCGACGGTATCACCGATATTATAATTGACAACAACTTTGGGCGTAGCCGCTTCAATGCCCATGGCAGCGACTTCTTCGTCCGTAAGGGCGGTGGGCTTGGATCCGGGGCCTACGAAGCCTGTAACGCCGCTGATATTTCTGACAACATGCCATGTTTCGTCAGTCATTACCATTTTTACAAGCACATAGCTCGGGAAGATCTTCTCCTCCACCTCTTTTTTGGTTTCGTTGTCGATGACGATTTCCACCGGAACGCGGATGTCAACAATAACATCCTGCAGATTGCGGTTTTCTACAATTTTTTCAAGGTTCGTCTTGACCTTGTTTTCATAGCCGGAGTAGGTATGGGCTACATACCATCTTTTTTCTCCGGTTGCATCATAGAGATCACTCATTGAAGTTCTCCGTGTTTCTTACAGCAGCTTGCCGAGCTCGACAATGCCGGTAGAGAACGCGAAGTCCAGAAGGCCGATGCACGCACCGACGATAACAACTGCAATCGCTACGATAAGAGTATTTTTGAGCGTCATTTCGCGGGTTGCCCAAACAACCTTTTTCAGCTCACTCTTGTACTCGCGCCAGAACTTCTTAATACGCTCGAAAAAGGAAGGCTTGTCCTTTTTTGCGGGCTTTTTGTCTGCCTTTTTGGGCTCTGCGGAAGCGGCGGATTCGATCTTTTCGTTGTCTGCCATTGTAATCCTCCAATCAATAGACGTTAGTCTGTTTATTTTGTTTCCTTGTGAAGGGTGTGCTTGCGGCAGAATTTGCAGAACTTGTTCATTTCAAGTCTGTCGGGGTCGTTTTTCTTGTTCTTCTTTGTGTCGTAGTTTCTCTGCTTGCACTCGCTGCATGCCAGTGTGATCTTAACTCTCATTTTGGTACCTCCCAATTAGATTATGCGATGATGACACCGCATTTTGACTGTGATTGGTGCGGGCTGCATGGCACAGGGATCCGCATCAACTCGTACCTCCCTCAGGAAAACGGTTCGTTTGTGCGGCACATTCGCGGCGGAATGCGCGCAAAAAAAGAACCCTCTCACAGAGGTAATAACATTGTACCACACTTCCCTTGATTTGTCAAGGGCTTTTCGATATTTTTTGCGGTGATATTCGACAGAAAAATGTCAGACGGCATGCGAAAAAATGCGCCATCTGTCAAAAAATCGGCTTCGTCGGCGAAAATCGGCTTGAGGGAAGCCTTCGCGCCAAGCGTTCTGTGCCGATTGTTACAGCTCTCCTTTTCGTATTTTTTCCGCCGTCAGCGAAATAAACGCGCTCGGGCTGAGACGCTTGTTGTTTTTATCAAGATATCCGTCGATGGCATAGATCATCGGCTGCTCATACGCTTTGGCGATCGCACGGGAGCAAGCCACACCGATTGCCTCCCTGTGCATGCGATAGGCTCTTCCGATGCGCGGATAGAGCGATTTTGTGATCAACTGCGCCTCGTCCGGATGATGACAGACAATGCCGATCATACAGGAAAGAAAGGTGTGACCCGCAAAGGTCAGCGGAACGCCGAGGCGGTAGAGCACATCGCCCGCATATTCCGTGTCGCGCTCTTCGTCGGATGTTTTGAACAAGGGCTGCATGTGTATTACCTCTTTTCAACAAAGTAACACTATTTTATCATATTTTGCGGATTTTTTCAATGCGCGCAGTGCCCGAACCCGTCATGACTTATTTATATAAGCTCATCAGAAAGTTTAAGGATTTTGTCGAAGGCTGTCGTATTTGTCGCATGCATGCGAGCCGATCTGCAAAAAAACGAACCGAAGCCATTGGCTTTCGGTTCGTACTGCCATATTATTCGACTACAAAAATGAAAGGATAGACATCCTGACCGCCGTCCACGGTGTAAAATTCCACATCGGGATATTTTTCGCTGAGCCATGCCTCCAGCGCCTCGATGTCGGACGGCTCCGCATCCTTGCCCAGGAAGGCGCTGATGAGATAGATCTCATTCTCGCTCATCTTTTCGATCAGCTGTTTTGCCGCGTCTACCTTGCTTTTTTCGGAGACAAGCATCTCCTTGCCCACAAAGCCGATGTAATCTCCCGCCTGAATGTGAACGCCGTTCAACTCTGCATTGCGCACGGCGGTGGAGATGAAGCCCGTGGAAACCATGGACATGGCTTCGTTGAAGGATCCGGTGATCTGCTCGATGTCGTCGGATTGGAAGTTCATGGACGAGATCGCCGCATATCCCATGCCGAGATCCTTGCTTTCGATGACGTGTATCTTGCTCTTTTCATAAAGCTGCCCCGCCTGCTTTGCCGCCATGATGATGTTGCCGTTGTTGGGGAAGACGAAAATGTTCTCCGCGTTGACCTTTTCAAAGGCGGCGAGGAAATCCTGCGCCGACGGATTCTGTGTCTGACCGCCCTGCACCACCGCATCCACGCCGAGCTGAGAAAACAGCGCTTCGATGCCGTCTCCGCTTGCCACAGCGACCGTGCCGTAGGGCTTCATGGGTTGCGGCTTCTTCGCCGCGGATGTCGATGATCCCTCACCTGCGGCTTCGCTGTGCTGGACGCTCATGTTTTCGATTTTGACTGTGAGGAACTCGCCGTACTGACGGCAGAATTCCAACACCTTTTCCGGTGTTTTTGTATGGACATGGATCTTAATGATGCTTTCCGTCTTGAACGCAACGATAGAATCGCCGATGGTTTTAAGAAAATCTGCGATGGTTTTCGCCTCAAAGGTTTCGATGTCGCATTTTGCATGCTGGAGCTGTAAAAGAAGCTCCGTACAATATCCGTAAGTCATTTCGCTGTCCGGTCCAAAGGAGGCGAAATTCACCGTCTGCACCGGCTTGATCTGCGGAAGCGCTTCCGCTTCGTCGATGCTTTCTCCGATGAGGATCTTGTATAAGCCCTGCATGATATAGTATAGACCGGCACCGCCGCTGTCAATCACGTTTGCTTCCTTGAGCGCAGGGAGCAGCTCGGGCGTGCGCTCTAACGAATTATACATCTCGCGAGTCAAATCGGCGAAAATGCTGACAATTGTGCTGTTTTCACTGATGCGAGATACGGCATATTCTACCGCCTCTCTTGCAACCGTGAGGATGGTTCCCTCTGTGGGAGACATGACCGCCGCGTATGCTTGTTTGACACCCATTTTCAGCGCATCGCCGAGGATGGTTGGATCCGCACTTTCGTGCCCCTCAAAGCCCTTTGTAATACCGGCGAAAAACTGGGAGAGAATAACACCCGAGTTGCCGCGCGCGCCGAGCAGCATGCCCTGTGATAGCTTAACGGAAAGCTCGGAGAGATTCTTTGTCTGCATGCCGTCGATGGAGGCAACGCCGCCCTCGATGGTCATGCTCATATTATCGCCCGTATCGCCGTCAGGAACGGGAAATACGTTAAGATTATTGACGAGAACAGCATTCGCACGCAACTGCGCGGCTCCGCCTCGGATCATACCTGCGTAAAGCTCGCCGTCTAAAAGCAGAATGGGGTTGTTCTCGCTTGATCCGATGCTTTGTATGTCTTTCGCATCCATTTGATTCATGATGTCCTCTTGTTCAAATTAATCGACTCGGCGATCGCCCCAGAAAAAGAGTGCAACCGTGCCGGGACCGGTATGACTGCCGACGGTGGTGCCAATGTTGTTGATCAGCACCTTGCCGTCAAGATTTGGGAAGCTTGCTTCTACGAGATCTGCCACCGCCCGTGCATCTTCATAGCAGGCGGAATGGCAAATGAAGCATTTTGCGCTGTAATCGGTTCCGCCTTCCGCATGCTGTTTCATCATTTCAACGATTCGATTGATGACACGCTTCTTCGGGCGAACCTTTTCGCGAGGAATCAATTTGCCTGCGGCATTTACGTTCAACAGAGGGCAGATGCCCAGAATACCGCCGATAGCACCTGCTGTCTTGGAGACGCGGCCGCCCTTGACAAAAAAGGTCAAATCAGAGGAGAAAAACCAATGATGGAGATTCAGCTTGTTTGTCTCCGCAAAGTCGCAAAGCTCATCAAATCCCATACCGCTGTCACGAAGATCGGCAAGGCGATCCATGAGCAGACCGTAGCCCGAGGAAGCGGCGAGCGAGTCGATGATGCGGATTTTTCTGTCGGGATATTCTTCGGAAAGCTGCTTTGCCGCGGTGCAGGCGGACATGTAGGAGCCCGAGATGCCCGAAGATATGGAAAGATGCAGGATATCCTTGCCCGCGTCAAGGAATTCCTTAAAATAAACAAGGTATTCGCCGACGGTGACTTGGGATGTTTTGGTATCGGCACCTGCAACCATGGCTGCGTAAAACTCATCAAAGGGCATGGATTGACCAAGGTCATCGGGACGCTCCACGCCGTCCATGGTATAATGGAAGCAAATGTAATGTATGTCTCTGGAAGCAAAATGCTCATACGAAAGATCGGCAGTTGAGCAACAGCTTAGAATAAAATTCTGCATAAGGAGGAGTCCTTTCATATAGTTCGTGCGAGGGAAAAGTTCACACAATTATTCATTATACAAACATTATATCACATATTTTCACTGAAATCAAGCCTACATATACAAAATTATGGAAGATTTTTCGCCACTTTGCGCCACATTTTTATACGGATATGATAAAATCAGCGATTTCCCGCTTCATAATCTCGCCATACGACAAGAATGGATTCGCATTGCTTCGCCAATTCGCGGAGATAGAGAGAGTCCATTGTATAGGCAGGCGAATGAAAGACAACCTTCCCTGCCTGAACATAGGGAAGAATCCATTCAAAGCGCAACGCGCCATCGCGGCGGACGCAATCCAGCCGATACTGTCTGTTTTCCATCAGCTCCGAGAGCGACAAAAGATCCAGTCGGAGTGTGAAAAGACTGTCCGTCAATGTATTCCAATCGGTGATATTAAAATCGGCAGAAGGATGGGGAACGATAACAGACACGCGGGCGTTACGGAAATTATCGGGATCATCCTCGCAGGAAAGGCGAATCTCCCCGTCCGATGATACGCATACCGCCGCGGCGATGAGGATGGACATGACCGAGCCGAAGCATTTTGGCTCGCATCCGCCGAAAAAGACATGGGAGCCTTGCTCTGTCATGGCGAGCGAAACGCCAAAGGCGGCAAGCCTTGGCGTAAAGGTGCGGATCATGTCCTGCAGATAAGGGATCAGCTCGGTGGCATGGACAACAGCTCCGCTATCGGAGGAAAACTGCGCGCAACGCACCAACCGTTTGAGCTGCGCGTCCGAAAAGTGGAAGCGAGAGCATGCGGCGGCGGGGGTGTGAAGCAGCTCTCGGAGCGTTTGAACGATCTGCCGTTCCATATATGGGGAGAAGGGACGGCTGTTTTCAATGGGCGCCGAGGGGATCGTATTCAGCGAAATGATGTAGATGCGACTGCCCTCAAACCATTCCGCCACGGCAAAAGCGGTGCCGCTGCATGCAGGCAGTGCGATATTGAATTGAACGCAGCTCTCGGACAGATCCGCAAGCATGGCACGCACAGACGGCGAAAAGAGCTCCGCCAAGCCCTTGCCGATGACGGCGGCGGGCATGATGGAGGGGAGGCTGTCACTGTACATGCACAGACGAAAATCTTCGTCGCAGACAAAAAGCGGTGTGAGGACATGCTTGAGCGCAGAGGCATTCAGCATTCTGCTGACGGTGTGATCCATGGGAAGTTCTCCTGCTTTCACAATTTTTCTTCATTATTATAACATTCTTTGCGGGAAAATGCAAGAGCGTTTTTGCAAAATATCATCAAGGGCGAAAAACGGAAAGCGCCGCTAAACGGGCGGCGCTTTCCGTTCGATGATCAGCTGTTTTTATTGCTGTTGAAATTGTTCACGAAATTTGAGGAGTCGGTTTGATTTTCGGGGAGGGGCTCGGGGACATATTCCTTCAACGTGATCTTCACATCCACATACTGTCCTTTGCGAACGACCTTGATGGTGATCTCATCGCCGACTTTATAATCCTTGAGGGCGGATTTGAGATCGGCGCTGTAGTTGATCTCCTTGCCGTCGATGGCGGTGACGCGGTCGCCGGACTTGAAGCCTTCATAATCCTTGGAGATATACATGCCAAACGCATTTACGCCGTACATCATGGCATCAAAGGAGTTGGAAATATCCACATAGTTGATGCCGAGCATGACCTTGCCGCGGACATAGCCGTAGTTCATCAGCTCACTTGCCACCTTGGTGGCGGTGTTGATCGGAATGGCAAAGCCGATGCCCTCAACGGAAAGACCGGAGGAGGTGCTGGTGGATTTTGCATTGACGATGCCGATCAGCTCGCCGTACATGTTGAACAGACCGCCGCCCGAGTTACCGGGATTGACTGCCGCATTGGTTTGGATGAGCGTCATTTCGGAGCCGCTGATATTGATCGCGCGGGAAAGCGCGCTGACGATGCCGTTGGTAACGGTGCCGCCCAGCTCGCCCAGCGGATTGCCGACAGCAACCACCTCTTCGCCTACGGTGAGCTTATCGCTGTCGCCCGTCAGCGCAAAGGGAAGATCCTTGGCATCCACTTTGATGACCGCAATGTCCGAATCGGCATCAATGCCGACCAGCGTTGCCTCATAAGAGGTACCGTCCTTGAGTTTCACGCGGATGGTATTGGCACCGCTGACAACATGGGCATTGGTTACGATGGTGCCGTCCGCGCTGATGATGACACCCGATCCTGCGCCGGAGGTGACATAGTTGCCGCCCCAGAAGGTGGAGGAGGTGGCAATGGATTCGGTGGTGATCTCAACCACGGTGGGGGTTACCGCGTCCGCAACCTGCTCATAGGTGCCGGGCTCTTTATTTCCTTCGGTATAGGATTTGAAGATGACAGAAGGTTCGCCGCTTTCCATACCGCCGCTTGACGCGCCTCTGCCATTCAGGCTGTTGGCAAAATAGGTGCCGGCGAAAGCCGCGCCGCCGGAAAAGATCATGCAGATCGCAACGATGAGGGCGACCGTGCCTGCGCCGATGCGTCCTTTAGGCGCCTTTTCCTTCTTTTTGCGGGGCTGTTCGGTCTGATTGTTGATGTAGACCGTTTCACGCGGGATCTGTGTATAGCTTGACGGGGGATTCTGATAATGGGAGAACTCGGGGGAAGTATACGGTTCGGAATTTCCCGCATATCCGCCCTGACCGTAGGGACTTTGTCTGCCGACAGTGCCTGCGTATCCATTCGGTGCATAGCCGCCGTTTTGCTGATAGCCGTTCTGATGGACGGACGGCTCATCGCCCTGTGCGTAAGGGTTGTAGCCTGCGCGGTGTCTTGGATCCTCGGCGGAAGGCTGGTGTGCCGCAGCTGCGGATGCTTCAGGCTTGGGAGCTTCCGACGGTTGCGCCTGATTTGCGGCGGGATTTTCGTTTTCGATCGATTCGTTGTTTTGTTGCATTTCGTTGTTTTCCATTTATAATTTCCTCCTATAGGGATACCATACTTTTTTCGTCTACGCCAATAGTATAAGATCCGAATGTGATGGCTGTATGAAGATGCGCGGAAAATTTATTGAAAAATATGCAAAATTCGCTGATGAACACGCATGCAATGCCGACACATTCTGCCTGATATGTATCCGCACGGTGATGATAGCATACCCGCGCGCAGAAAATTTTATGTGCAGGCGATTTATTTACAGAAATCGCTTGCATACGACGAAAAAATATGGTATGATATGTATATATCCCTTACTAACCTCTTTTGAATGAAAACGCATTCGATGAATAAGAATTTGGCGAGGTATATGAAATGAAAAAGGAAAAAGAATACAAAATTAGTTCCACACTTTTTTATATTGCCGCTGTATTGTTCTACTTGGCAGGAATCATAATTTTTGTGGGTGGAAACAATACTTCTATGGGTGTTGTCTGGCTATGCCTTGGTTCGACATTTCTTTGTGTAGGTTCCGTATTTTTGAAAAAGTCTAAAAAGAATAATGACAACAAGGAGAAATAAAAAAGCAAATTCCAATTTATCGTTCAGTTTTTGAGTGTGGTATACAGGAACACAAAAGGTAATTGGGAGTTGAAATTAAATTTGAAACAGGAGATTTATTTATGAAGGTTCTTGTGGTGAATGCGGGCAGCTCGTCGCTCAAATATCAGTTGTTTGATACCGCCGACAATTCCGTTGCCGCAAAAGGCATCTGCGAGCGCATCGGCATCGATGGCAAGCTTACCCACAAGGCAGTGGGACGCGAGGATTATAAAGTGGAGCTTGCGATGCCCGATCATACTGAGGCGATCAAGGCGGTCGTTGCCGCGCTGATCTCGCCTGCGCACGGTTGTATTGCCGATATGAGCGAGATCGAAGCGGTAGGCCATCGCATTGTCCATGGCGGCGCGTATTTCTCCGAATCGGTGCTTCTCACGCCCGAAGTGATCGAAAAGCTGAACAAATGCGTCGATCTGGCGCCGCTGCATACCCCTGCCCATTTGATGGGTATTGCGGGCTGTGTGGAAGCAATGCCTAGCACACCGCAGGTGCTGGTGTTTGATACCGCTTTCCATCAGACCATGCCCGATTATGCGTGGATGTACCCCATTCCATACGAGCTTTATGAAAAGTATGCCATCCGCCGTTACGGCGCGCACGGCACGTCACATCGCTTTGTGGCAGGAGAGATGTGCAGGATCCTCGGCAAAACCGAGGGAACGAAGATCGTCACCTGCCATTTGGGCAACGGCTCCTCCATTTCCGCCGTCAAGGACGGAAGGGTGATCGACACCTCCATGGGCTTTACGCCGCTGGATGGCGTGGAAATGGGCACGCGATGCGGCTCCATCGACCCTGCGATCGTCACCTTTATCATGGAGCATGAGGGCTATTCGCCATCCGAAATGAGCGATTTCATGAACAAAAAGTGCGGTATGCTGGGTGTTTCCGGTATTTCCAGTGACTGCCGCGACCTTGACGAAGCGGTGGCTGCGGGCAATCCGCGCGCAAAGCTGGCACTTGATATTCTGGCGTATCAGATCAAGAAATATATCGGTTCCTATGCGGCGGCGATGAACGGCTTAGATGCGGTGGTATTCACCGCAGGCATCGGCGAAAACCGCGATGAGACTCGTGCGGCTGCCTGCGCCGACATGGAATATTTGGGCATCAAGCTGGATGCAACGATCAACAAGCAAGCCCGTCAGATCGGCGGCATTGTAAAGATCTCCGCCGACGATTCGAAGGTCCCCGTATATGTGATCCCCACAAACGAGGAGCTGGTGATCGCGGCGGATACCGAGCGCCTTGTGCGCGCAAAATGCGTGTAAATGAAATTTATATAATAATGAGGAAATTTTGATGAAAAACTGTTTTGTCCCGGCAGATATCTTTCTGCCAAAATTTGCGGCAGAAGCCGAAAAAATGCGTACATGGGCATGCGTGGCATGCGACCAATACACCTCCGAGCCGGAATATTGGAACGATGTGGAAGCCATCGTAGGCGACGCATTTTCCACCCTGCGTATCACGCTGCCCGAGCTGTATCTTTCGGATGCGGCGAATCGCATTCCCGCCATCAACGAGACCATGGAACAATATATGGCGAGCGAGGTTTTTGTCGAGCATAAAAATGCCATGATCTATTTGGAACGCCGTCAGTCTAACGGAAAGATCCGCCGCGGTCTTGTCGGTGCGATCGATCTGGAATGCTACGATTACAACAAGGGTGCAAAATCTTTGGTGCGCGCCACCGAAGGAACGGTGCTTGACCGCATTCCGCCCCGCGTGAAAATCCGCGAGGGCGCACCGGTGGAGCTGCCCCACATCATGATACTCATTGACGATCCCGAACGCACGGTGATCGAACCGCTTGTCGGCAAAACCGCGTCCCTTGAAAGTGCTTATGATTTCGATCTTATGAAAAACGGCGGTCATGCGGCGGGTTATTTTCTTCCCGAAGCGGAGCTCCTGCGCGTAAATCATGCGTTGGAAGCACTTTGCGAAAAGGAAGCGGCAAAGCAGAACTGCGAAAATCCGCTGGTATTTGCCATGGGCGACGGCAACCATTCGCTTGCATCCGCAAAGGCGTTTTGGGAGCAGACCAAGGCAAAGCTTTCCGAGGCGGAGAGGGCATCGCATCCCGCGCGCTACGCGCTGTGCGAGATCGTCAACATCCACGACGAAGCGTTGGAATTTGAGCCGATCTACCGCGTACTGTTCGGCGTGGAGCCGAAGGCGTTTACCCGTGAGCTGACTGCTTATTTGAAGGCATTACCCGCAAGCGATATTGCTCCGCAGGAATTCACCGTGATCTGTGCGGACAGCACCGATACGATGGTTGCGGATAACCCCACATCGCTGCTGCCCGTTGGTACACTGCAGGCATTCCTCGACGATTATGTCAAGGCGCACGCAGGTGTGGAGATCGACTACATCCACGGTGTGGAATCCACCAAAAAGCTGGCAAGCGGCAAGAATGCGGTGGGATTTTTGTTCCGCGGCATGGGCAAAGCCGATCTGTTCCCCACGGTGGTGAGAGACGGTGCTTTGCCCAGAAAGACCTTCTCCATGGGCGAAGCGGACGACAAACGCTTCTATCTGGAAGCGAGAAAGATCCGTTAGATCTTACCTCTGCGCCAAGATGCAGAATATTTTCATGAAAAAACTGTAAAATGTTTTTGGCAGTACTTGACAAATTCGTGAATTTCGGGTATGATATTACATGTAGATCAAATCAAATAAATTAAGGAGTGATACCATTATGAAATCCGTAGACATTAAGCTCTCCTCCATCGAAGATGTACGCAACTTCGTCAACATCGTTTCGAGATATGAAATGGATATCGACCTTCTGTCCGGCCGTTACATCGTTGATGCAAAGTCCATCATGGGCATTTTCTCCCTTGATCTGCTCAAGCCGATCAAGCTGACCGCGCACGCTGAGGATACCGATGCGCTGCTTGCTGAAATCAAGCCCTATATCATCTGACTCGAAGAACCTAAAAGGCTCCGTGCATTTGCACGGAGCCTTTCCCTTGCGCGATGTGCTTGCGGATGGATTTCGGCGAGGTAAAAATTTTTATTTCGTGCAAGGTTTGTATTGACATTCGCGGAAATATCTGTTATAATAAAAAAGCCGAAGCAAATCGGCATAAAACCGAATTATAAAATGACGCGAGCTGCTTTGTCAGAGCCATAAGCAGAATGCAGGGAAAGCGCGGTGAAATTCCGTCACAACAGTCATTGCGGTTAAAGTCCGAATGCCTGCCCGTCATGTAAAAAGTCACTTTTCTTGGGCAAATGGAGAAAAAACAGTACAGTCCACCGACTGTTTTCTTGCGTGCGCCCTCGCACGCAATTTTTTATTTTTGGAGGTTGTTTTTATGAAAAACGTATCAAAAATTCTTGCAGTTATCATCGCTGTGATGCTGGTGCTTGCATCTTGCGGAAGCAGTGCGCCGCTGGTCGTTAAGGATTCGGAGACCTGCATTGTCATCACCGCCACCAAGGATTCCATCGGCGATGTTGAAATGACACTCATGGACTACATGGCGACTCTCAAGGAAAAGGGCGAGCTGGAATATTCCGTCGCGAACGGCATGATCACTTCGATCAACGGAATCGAGAACCCCGCAGATTACAGCAGCTGTTGGATGCTTTATACCGGTGACGAGGATAATGCAAATTCCGCATGGGGAACGGTTTCCTACAACGGCAATGAATACGGTTCGGCAGTCATTGGCGCAGAAGTTCTTAAGGTCAAGGCGGGCTGTCAGTATATCTGGGTGTTCAAGTCGTTTAACGAATGAATAAGGCAAAAGACATTGTTTTCGTGGCGATATGCACAGCCATGCTCATTGGTGGACAGCTGGTACTTGCAGGCATATCGGGTGTGGAAGTCGTAACGGTGCTGATGCTTTGCTTCTGCTACTCCTTCGGATCGGCAAGGGGCGTTGCCGTCGCAACCACGTTTTCGCTTTTGCGATGCATTCTTTTCGGCTTCTATATTCAAGTAATTATATTATATTTGGTATACTATAATCTGTTTGCGCTGTTTTTCGGCCGGCTGGGGAAGAGGTTTTCGCACGGCGTCTCGTTTGGGAAGCTCGTTGCCGTAACATTGTCGGCGATGCTGTTTACCGTGCTGTTTACACTGCTTGACAACGTGATCACGCCGCTTCTGTTCGGGTTCAACCAAACGGCGGCGACGGCGTATCTCGCGGCTTCGTTGACCGCGGTCATCCCGCAGGTGCTTTGCACCTTGATCACGGTTTCCATTTTCTTTGTGCCGCTGACAAAGGTGCTTGCAAAGATCAAAAATTAAAGGAGATGTTGCACTTGTTGCAACATCTCCTTTTTCTGTTTGTACTTGTTTCCCTCAAATCCGATCGGTATCAGCCGATGACTTATTGCTCCCAATCAAACTGTGTCAGCTCGCCGTCAAAGCGCAGACCTTCGAAATCCTGTTGGCGAAGCACCTCGTAAACGGCGATGGCGGCAGAGTTGGAAAGATTCAGCGAGCGGAGCGTATCGCGCATGGGAATGCGCACGCAGCGCTCGGGATTGCGATAGAGAAGCTCCTCGGGAAGGCCCTTGGTCTCCTTGCCGAACATCAAAAAGACGGGGGTAGGGTAGGTGATGTCGGTGTGACGGTGCCTTGCCTTGGTGGTGAAGCAGAAAAATTCCGCATGTGGATTTTTCGCAAAAAAATCGTCTAAATTTTCATAATAGGAGATGTCGAGCTTATCCCAGTAATCCAGCCCTGCGCGTTTGAGCTTGCGGTCGTCGATTGCAAAGCCCAGCGGCTTGACAAGATGCAATGCGGCGCCCGTTGCGGCACAGGTGCGCGCGATATTGCCCGTATTCTGCGGAATTTCGGGCTCCACAAGGACAATGTTGATGTTGTTCATGATCAAAATCCTTCTATATATTTGTATGGTTTCTGTCTGCTTCGGAAATACTGATCGTATCACATGGAAATCTCAAAGCGGAGGAGGCTTACTATGCGAAAATTTCGCAGCGATCGAAAAAATCTTTCGGATATTCGCATTGCGTATATGATCCTTTTCATCATAGCGGCGCTCAGCATCGTGATGGGCTTTGCGGCGCGGCGGGCGGAGACGGCGCTCCGCACTTATGAGCTGGAGCGATGCCGCGGGGTGCTGACGGAATGCGCGGATGCGTTGCATGCATGGGCGCAGATGCCTACGGGAGAGGAAGGCTTGTCCGCGGCACTGCGATTCCGAAGCGCGGTGACGGCGCTTCCGACCGATGTGGAGCGGGAGACGTTGCTTGCGATGGCAGACCGCATGCGTGCGGGGGATGCGGCGATCACATCCGAGGCGAAAAGTCTGGGGGACACCTTTTCACTGCTTGCCGCCCTCGAATACGCAAATGTGAAGGAGATGCAGATCATCGCAGAAACGCTTGCAAAAGTGAGCGCGGTTCTTCTGCCGGCAAAAGAGGCGGTCACGGCATCCGCGGATGAGGTGACGCAGTACAGTCTGACGGTGGCAAAGCGTGTGGTTCAATCGCTGTTCGATGAAAATGCGCCCGATCTGCATGCTTCGGATGACGGGAGCCGTTGGGTGGCGGATATGCAAAATATGCGACTCACCTTTTCGGCATTTGACGGAAGCCTTGAAAGCTTTGTCTACATTCGTCTCGGCACGGTACCGAAGGTGCGATGCAGCGAGGCGGAGCTGGTGGAGCGCGCGGTGCGCTTTGCGGGTGACAGTCTGGGATTAAAAATTACAGACGGGCTGGCGGCGGAGCGGATGGGGGACTTCACAGCGGTGGAGCTTCGCGGCAGCGTCTGCGATTACAGAGCGGTGCTGGATGCACACGGCAGAGTCTGGAGTATGGCGAAAGTAAAAAGGTGATGAAAGATCTTCATCACCAAAATACATATGGGAGTATGCTTATGCCTCAAGCTTGTTGAGCTTTACGGTAAAGCTGCTCTTTTTTCTTGCAGCGTTATTCTTATGAAGAATACCCTGGGAAACTGCCTGGTCAATCTTCTTGACTGCTGCCTTATAAGTTTCAGCGGCTGCGGCCTTATCACCGGATGCGAGAGCTGCTTCATACTTCTTCATGGAAGTTTTGAGAGCGGTCTTGAGC
Organism: Candidatus Flemingiibacterium sp.; assembly: GCA_045635785.1. Taxonomy (GTDB): domain Bacteria; phylum Bacillota; class Clostridia; order Oscillospirales; family CAG-272; genus Flemingiibacterium. The sequence goes on along the minus strand of JAZTWJ010000065.1, from coordinate 30,975 downwards.
ATCTTGTTCTGCAGGGTCTTCGCTTCGATGACCTTCACGCGCTTCTTCGCGGATTTAATGTTCGGCAAACTGTTCACCTCCTTCAAAATCGTCTGCGTCAAGCTTTGACTGTCTCGGTTTACGCCTGATGCAGCCGGGGCTTGCAGCTGTATAACAGCATTTCTCAATATATGATACCACAACTTTTTGAAAATATCAAGAGGTTTTTGAAAATTTCTCAAAAAATTTTGCAAAAGATGGATTTTTGCGGTTATTCTTTCAGAAAAATCTGTAAAAATTTTTGACAAATTTTCTTTTTTCTATTGACAAATCGAAAAATGCGTGCTATAATATTATACTGCATTATAATTGCTTTGATTATGCGCTTTTTTGTGCGAATGCCAAAAAGCCCGCAGAAAATGTGGAATATTTATTCAAATTGCAGGCAAATTCCCCGCCGGAAAAAAGACGTCGTTTCCCTCGGAGATCTTCCGATATCGTCCGCCTGCAAATTTTTTTGACCTTCCGCGCGCCGATCGGCATCGGACGGATATGTCGCATGCAAAGCAACGAAAATACCCCGGATGTCAATTTTGTTGAATGGAGTGATAGTTTTTATGGTGGTCAATCCCACGATGCTTGGCAAAACCAAACGCATGAGCTTCGCCAAAATTGGCGATACTTTGGAAATGCCCAATCTCATCGAGGTTCAGAAAAAGTCGTACAGGTGGTTCCTCGAGGAAGGTCTTCGCGAGGTGCTGCATGATGTATCGCCGATTACCGATTATTCCGGTAATCTTGTGATCGAGTTTATCGACTACACCATCGATCCAACCCCGAAATATCCCGAGGAGGAGTGCAAGGAGCGTGACACTAACTACGCGGCACCCCTTCGCGTTACGGTTCGCCTGACCAATAAGGCTACCGGCGAAGTCAAGGAATCGGCAGTGTTTATGGGCGATTTCCCGCTCATGACCGACAACGGTACCTTTATCATCAACGGCGCTGAGCGCGTCATCGTATCTCAGATCGTCCGCTCGCCCGGTATCTATTACGAAACCTCTATCGACAAGACCGGTAAGGTGATTTATGCCGCTACCGTCATTCCCTATCGCGGCGCATGGCTTGAGTACGAAACCGATGCCAACGTTATTTTCTATGTCCGCATCGACAAGAATCGCAAGATTCCGATCACCGTTCTGATCCGCGCACTCGGCATTGAGTCCAACGAAGAGATCATCAAGTATTTCGGCGAGGACCCCAAGCTGATGGCGACGATGGACAAGGATATGATGCAGGCGGAGGCTGACAAAAATCACACCTCCCTTGGCGATGAAGCCTTGAAGGAGATCTACAAGAAGCTGCGTCCCGGCGAACCTCCGCTGGTAGAAAGCGCACAGCTCCTTTTGAATAATCTGTTCTTTGATCCCAAGCGCTACGATCTTGCTGCTGTCGGCCGCTATAAGTACGACAAAAAGCTTGCTCTCGGCAAGCGCATTGAAGGGCATAAGCTGGCGCGCCCCGTTATCTCCCCCATCACCGGCGAGCTTCTTTATGAAGCAGAGGAGCTTTTGGACGAAGAGCGCGCAATGAACATAGAGCATGCGGGTGTCAATGAGGTTTACCTCTACCTTGAGGACGGCGAGACCGAAGTTAAGGTATTCGGCAACGGTATGATCGAGCCCCGCTATGTCATTGGCTGCGATTTGGACGACATCGGCATCACCGAAAAGGTGAAGCTGTCCGTCATGATCGAGCTGCTGGAAGAAGCGGGCGGCGATGTTGACGCCTTCAAGAAGCTGGCAGCCGGCAAATTGGCGGAGCTTTGCCCCAAGCATATTACCAAGGACGATATTTTTGCGTCCATTAACTATTTGACCTGCCTTACCCACGACATCGGCGTTCGCGATGATATCGACCATCTCGGCAACCGTCGCTTGCGCTCTGTGGGCGAGCTTTTACAGAATCAGCTCCGTATTGGCTTCTCCCGTATGGACAAGACCGTCAAGGAACGCATGACCACGCAGGACGCGGAAACATTGACGCCCAATACGCTCATCAATATCCGTCCGGTTGTTACCGCTATCCGCGAATTCTTCGGTTCCTCGCCGCTTTCTCAGTTCATGGATCAGAACAACCCGCTTGCTGAACTGACACACAAGCGCCGTCTTTCTGCGCTGGGCCCGGGCGGTTTGTCCCGTGACCGCGCATCCTTCGACGTGCGAGATGTACACTACACTCACTACGGTCGTATGTGCCCCATCGAGACACCTGAAGGACCGAACATCGGTCTGATTTCCTACCTTTCTACCTGCGCAAAGATTAACAACTACGGCTTCATCGAAGCTCCTTACCGCAAGGTTGACAAGGAACGCGGTGTTGTTACCGACGAAGTTGTTTACATGACCGCGGATGTGGAGGACAACTATACCGTCGTGCAGGCGAACGAGGCATTGGACGCGGAAGGTCGCTTTGTCAACAGCCGTGTTTCCGGCAGACGCCGTAACGAAATTCTCGAATTCGACGCATCTGAGGCGGACTTTATGGACGTTTCGCCGAAGATGGTTGTGTCGGTTGCCACCGCATCTATCCCCTTCCTTGAAAACGACGACAACTCCCGTGCACTCATGGGCTCCAACATGCAGAAGCAGGCAGTTCCGCTGCTTGTTTCCGATGCGCCGATCGTTGCGACCGGTATGGAGTACAAGGCGGCCATTGACTCCGGCGTTGTTATCTGCGCGAGAAATGCGGGCTATGTTGAAAAGGTCTGTGCAGATGAGATCGTCATCCGCACCGATGCCGGCACCAAGGATGTTTATCATTTAATTAAGTTCAAACGCTCCAATCAGGGTACCTGTGTCAACCAGCGCCCCATCGTCACTCTCGGCGAGCGCGTTGAGGTAAAGCAGGTTATCGCAGATGGCCCCGCCACCGATAACGGCGAAATTTCCCTCGGTAAGAATGCCCTCATCGGCTTCATGACATGGGAAGGCTACAACTACGAGGACGCGGTTCTTCTGAATGAGCGCCTTGTGCGCGATGATGTTTATACATCCATTCATATTGAAGAATATTCTCACGAAGCACGCGACACCAAGCTCGGTCCGGAAGAGATCACCCGCGAAATCCCCAATGTGGGCGAGGATGCGCTGAAGGATCTCACGCCCGACGGTATTATCCGCAAGGGAACCGAGGTTCGTGCCGGTGATATTCTAGTCGGTAAGGTTACGCCCAAGGGCGAAACAGAGCTGACCGCGGAGGAGCGTCTGCTCCGTGCCATCTTTGGCGAAAAGGCGCGCGAGGTTCGCGATACCTCTCTCAGACTGCCGCACGGCGAATCCGGTATCGTTATTGATGTCAAGGTATTCTCCCGTGAGACCTCCGATGAGCTTCCGCCCGGAGTCAACAAGGTCGTCCGTGTTTATATCGCGCAGAAGCGTAAGATCTCCGTCGGCGATAAGATGGCGGGACGCCATGGTAACAAGGGTGTCGTTTCCCGCATTCTTCCGCCGGAGGATATGCCCTTCCTGCCGGATGGTACGCCGCTTGACATCGTGCTCAACCCGATGGGCGTTCCGTCTCGAATGAACATCGGTCAGGTGCTTGAGGTTCACCTCGGCATTGCTGCCCGCAAGCTTGGCTGGAAGATCATGACTCCCGTATTTGACGGTGCAGGCGAAAAGGATATCGCAGAGTGCATGGTCATGGCGGGTATGGATCGCGCGGTATTGCCCGGCGAATATGTCAAGGGCAAGAATCTCTTCGAGCTTTCCGTTGACGAAAACGGCGAGCGTCAGCTTCGCCCCATCACAGGGGAAGAAGCGGATGATGATGCACATCTGGAAGAGCTGCGCCTTGCTGACAAGCTTCGCGTAGTGGACGGAAAGACGGTTCTGTACGACGGACGCACCGGCGAACCCTTCGACAACCCCGTTACCGTCGGCATCATGTACTATCTCAAGCTTCACCATCTGGTTGACGATAAGATCCACGCACGTTCCACAGGCCCCTACGGTCTCGTAACGCAGCAGCCTCTCGGCGGCAAAGCCCAGTTCGGCGGTCAGCGTTTCGGCGAGATGGAGGTTTGGGCGCTGGAGGCATACGGCGCCGCTTACACGTTGCAGGAAATCCTGACTGTCAAGTCGGACGATGTGACCGGTCGTGTCAAGACCTACGAAGCGATCGTCAAGGGACAGAACATTCCCACGCCGGGTGTTCCCGAGGCGTTCAAGGTGCTCGTCAAGGAGCTTCAGTCGCTGGCACTGGATGTCAAGGTTCTCGACCGCGAGGGCAATGTCATCGAGCTTGCAAAGCTGGGCGAGGACGAGGACGAATTCGTACCCAACTATGTTTCCGATTCGGATATCGGCGAAACGGTTACCGATGAAAACGAGCTCCGCGATTCCTTTAGCCCCGAGCATTTTGACGGCGAGGATGACGACGATCTGTTTGGCGGCGACAATGCCGACGAGGAGGATCTGTTTGAGGATCTCGGCTTCGGTGGCGATTACGACGACGGTGAAGATGAATAAGATTGGAGAAGGAAATCATTAATGGAACGAAACGTATTTGATTCAATTAAAATCGGTCTTGCTTCTCCCGAAATGATCAGAAGCTGGTCTTACGGCGAGGTCAAACGCCCCGAGACCATCAACTACAGAACATTAAAAGCTGAGCGCGAGGGACTTTTCTGCGAGCGCATCTTTGGTCCGACCAAGGACTGGGAGTGCCTTTGCGGCAAGTATAAGCGCGTTCGTCATAAGGGCAAGATCTGCGAAAAGTGCGGCGTTGAAGTCACCACCAAAAAAGTGCGCCGTGAGAGAATGGGTCACATTGAGCTGGCAGCACCGGTTTCCCATATTTGGTATTTCCGTGCGATCCCGTCCCGTATGGGTCTGCTGCTTGATATTACCCCCAGATTGCTCGAAAAGGTTCTCTATTTCGCAAGCTATATTGTCATTGATCCCGGTGCGACCGAGCTTGTGAAGTTTCAGTTGCTGAACGAGCGCGAGTATCAGGAAAATATCGAAAAGTACGGAAAAGACGCATTCAAGGTCGGCATGGGCGCAGAGGCGATCAAAGAGCTTTTGGCTGAGATCGACATCAACGGACTCTCCGAAAGTCTGCATGCGGAGCTTGAATCCGCTTCAGGTCAGAAAAAGATCCGCATTATCAAGCGTCTTGAAGTGGTCGAGGCTTTCCGCAAATCCGGCAATAAGCCCGAATGGATGATCCTCGATGCGGTTCCCGTCATTCCGCCGGACATCCGTGCGATGGTTCAGCTTGACGGCGGACGCTTTGCTTCCAGCGACTTGAACGATCTCTACCGCCGTGTCATCAACAGAAACAACCGTCTGCGCAGACTCATGGAGCTCTTTGCGCCGGAGATCATTATCCGCAACGAAAAGCGTATGCTGCAGGAGGCTGTGGACGCGCTGATCGACAACGGCAGACGCGGCAAGCCCGTCACCGGTCCGAACAACCGTCCGCTCAAATCTCTTTCCGAGATGCTGCGCGGTAAGCAGGGACGCTTCCGTCAGAATCTGCTTGGTAAGCGTGTTGACTATTCCGGACGTTCGGTTATCGTCGTCGGTCCCGATCTGAAAATCTACCAGTGCGGTCTGCCCAAGGAAATGGCGCTGGAGCTGTTCAAGCCCTTCGTCATGAAGCGCCTTGTGGAGACGCAGAAGGCGACCAACATCAAGGACGCAAAGAAGAAAGTCGAAAAGGTGGATGTGGTTGTTTGGGATGCGCTCGAGAATGTGATCAAAGAGCATCCCGTTCTGCTCAACCGTGCGCCGACTCTGCACAGACTGTCCATTCAGGCGTTTGAGCCGATTCTCGTTGTGGGGCGCGCTATCAAGCTCCATCCGCTGGTTTGCACCGCATTCAACGCCGACTTCGACGGTGACCAGATGCCTGTTCACGTTCCGCTTTCCGCGGAGGCGCAGGCAGAGGCTCGCTTCCTGATGCTGTCGGCTAACAACCTGCTGAAGCCCGCTGACGGTCGTTCCGTCACAGTTCCTTCGCAGGATATGATCCTCGGCTCCTACTATCTGACCATTGACCGTGAGGGTGAGCTGGGTGAAGGTCGCGTTTTCCGCGACTTCGACGAAGCCGTCATGGCATACGAAAATCATCAGCTTGGCATTCATGCCGCGATCAAGGTTCGCGTGACCCGCGAAATTGACGGTGTGGAGCATACAGGCATCATTGATGCGACTCTCGGCAGACTCATCTTCAACCGCGAGATCCCGCAGGACCTCGGCTTTGTTGACAGAAGTGATCCCGCACATATGCTGGATTTAGAGATCTCGTTTGCCACCAAGAAGAAGGACCTCGGAAAGATCATCGACCGTTGTATCAAAAAGCACGGCGTTTCCGTTACCGCGCAGGTTCTGGACTCCATCAAGGCGATGGGCTTCAAGTATTCCACCAAATCCTCGCTGTCCATCTCTGTTGCAGATATGACCATTCCGCCGGAGAAGTACACCATCGTTGCGGATGCCGAAAAGGAAGTCCTCAATATTATGAAGCACTTCCAGCGCGGCCGCCTGTCCGAGGATGAGCGTTACAACAGCGTTATCAAGGTATGGGATCAGGCAACCAAGGACGTTGTCGATGCCCTGCTTCAGAAGTTTGACCGTTACAACCCGATCAAGATGATGTCCGATTCGGGCGCCCGCGGTAACTTGACGCAGATGCGTCAGCTCGCCGGCATGCGCGGTCTGATGTTCGCAACCAACGGTAAGACCATGGAAATGCCGATCAAGTCTAACTTCCGTGAAGGTCTTAACATTCTGGAATACTTCGTAGCGGCGCGCGGTGCGCGTAAGTCGCTGTCCGATACCGCACTGAAAACGGCTGACTCCGGTTATTTGACGCGTCGTCTGGTTGACGTTTCGCAGGATGTCATTGTCCGCGAGGTCGACTGTGGAACAAAGCACGGTATTTGGGTTTCCAAGATCATGGACGGCAACGAGGTGATCGAGCCTCTGAAGGACCGTCTGATTGGACGCTTTGTCATCGGCGATGTCATTCATCCCGAAACGGGCGAAGTGCTTGTTGCCGACAATACGATGATCACCGATGATTCTGCTGATGCCATCGTAAACGCAGGCATCGAAAAGGTTCTGATCCGTACCATTCTCGAATGTAAGGCAAAGCATGGCGTTTGCACACACTGCTATGGCGCGGACCTTGCTTCCTCCAAGCCTGTCAATGTGGGCGAAGCTGTCGGTATCATTGCCGCACAGTCCATCGGTGAGCCGGGTACCCAGCTTACCATGCGTACCTTCCATACGGGCGGTGTTGCGGGTGCGGATATTACGCAGGGTCTTCCCCGCGTCGAGGAGCTGTTCGAAGCTCGCCGACCGAAGAAGACTGCGATCGTTGCCGAGATCGGCGGCGTCGCTCGCATTACCGAAAACAAGCGTATGCGTACCATTGTGGTTTCCGCAGGCGGCGATACGGAGGACGTTTCCTATCCGATCCCCTTCGGTGTACGCATCATCATCGAGGACGGTACCGAGGTTTATGCGGGTCAGCCGCTGACCGAGGGCTCCATCTGTCCCACCGATATTCTCCGTATCAACGGTTTGGATGCCGCGTATGACTATATCATTCGCGAGGTTCAGAAAGTTTACCGTCTCCAGTCGGTTGAGGTAAATGACAAGCACATCGAGGTCATTGCCCGTCAGATGACGCGCAAGACCCGCATTGAAGAATCCGGCAACACCGCGCTTTTGGCAGGCTCTGTGGTGGATCTTCTGGAGCTTGAGCGTGAAAACGCTGAAATTCAGAAGCGCATTGACGCAGGCGAGATCGATCTTCGCCTTGCTGTCGGAACGCCTGTGCTGCTTGGCATCACCAAGGCTGCGCTGCTTACGGAGTCCTTCCTCTCCGCCGCATCCTTCCAGGAGACGACCAAGGTTCTCACCGAGGCTGCTATCAAGGGCAAGGTGGATAACCTGCTCGGTCTTAAGGAAAATGTTATCATCGGTAAGCTCATTCCCGCCGGCACCGGCATGGAATGCTACCGCAACATTGAGGTTGCCAAGGGCGACGAGATGCCCGCTGCGATCATCGCTGAATAAGCATCACAAAAACTGCGCCGACCGCTTGACGGTCGGCGCGATTTTTCTTGGTCGATCGTTTGTTATTTAGCGTATTATATGATAAATCTTCGCTTTCGGGCATAAAATTTATGGTATTGACTATTGACAGAAGTCGAATAATAGTTTATAATATATCATACTAAGAAAACATAAATCCACTATAGGTTGATTTTCTATGGTGGCAACATGGAGGTATTTATACAATGGAAAGAGTTTTCAATTTTTCTGCGGGCCCTTCGATGCTCCCGCTGCCCGTGCTGGAAAAGGCTGCTGCTGAGCTGGTCAATTACGGTGATGCAGGCATGTCTGTTATGGAAATGAGCCATCGCTCTCCCGCATACGAGGCGATTATCGCAAAGGCGGAGGCTGACTTCCGCAAGGTGATGAACATTCCGGATAATTACAAGGTTCTGTTCCTGCAAGGCGGCGCTTCCACCCAGTTTGCAGCAGTTCCGCTGAATCTGATGAAGACCGGCAAGGCGGACTACATTGTTTCCGGTCAGTTCTCCGGCAAGGCTCAGAAGGAAGGCGAGAAATATGGCGATGCGAAGATCGTAGCTTCTTCCAAGGCTGACAACTTTACCTATATCCCCGAAACCACCCGCGAATCCTTCCGTCCCGATGCAGATTTTGTTCACATCTGCTACAATAACACCATCTACGGCACCAAGTTCAATTATATCCCCGACACCGGTGATGTTCCGCTGGTTGCCGATATGCCCACCTGCATCATGTCCGAGCCGATCGACGTCACCAAGTTCGATGTCATCTACGCCGGCGCGCAGAAGAACATGGCTCCCGCAGGCCTGACGGTCGTTATCGTCCGCGAGGATCTGCTTGGCAATGCCCGTCCCGAAACGCCCTCCATGCTCGACTGGAAGCTCATGGCGGATAACGACTCCATGTACAACACGCCTCCCTGCTATGCGATCTACGTTGCAGGTCTGGTGTATGAGTGGATTCTCTCCATCGGCGGCCTCGAAAAGATGAAGGAAATGAACGAGAAGAAGGCAAATCTGCTGTATGATTACCTCGACTCGCAGGATTACTACATCGTTCCCGTTAAGAAGGAAAGCCGTTCCATGATGAACGTTACCTTTGTAACCGGCGTTGAGGAGCTTGACAAGAAGTTCGCAAAGGAAGCAGAAAAAGCAGGCCTCATGAACCTCAAGGGACATCGTTCGGTTGGCGGTATGCGCGCTTCCATCTACAATGCAATGCCTTACGAGGGCGTTGAAGCGCTGGTTGCGTTCATGAAGAAGTTTGCTGCCGAAAATCCCAAGGCATAATCAGGAAGGAATCTAATAAAATGAAAAATATCCAGCTTCTCAATAAAATCGCAAAATGCGGCACCGATATTTTCGATGCGAATTATACGGTTGCCGAGGACATCGCAAATCCCGATGCCATTATGGTTCGCTCTGCGGTGATGCACGATATGACCTTCGGTGACAATCTGAAGGCGATCGCAAGAGCAGGTGCCGGTGTCAATAACATTCCGCTTGACAAATGTGCAGAGGAAGGCATCGTTGTATTCAACACCCCCGGCGCAAACGCCAACGGCGTTAAGGAAGCCGCTCTCTGCGGTATGCTTCTCGCCTGCCGCGACATCGTTGGCGGTATCAACTGGGTTCGCACCGTGAAGGATGATCCTACGGTTGCAAAGCTGGTTGAAAAAGAAAAAGCAAAGTTCGCCGGCACCGAAATCAAGGGAAAGACTCTTGGTATCATCGGTCTTGGCGCCATCGGCGGCCCCCTTGCCAATGCGGCTATCCATCTTGGCATGGACGTTTTGGGCTGCGACCCCTATATCTCTGTAGATGCGGCTTGGAACCTCTCCCGCACTGTACAGCACGTGGCAACCCGCGAGGATATTTTCAAGAATGCGGACATCATCTCCATCCATGTTCCGCTGATTGACAATCCCGATCCTTCCGTTTCCACCAAGCACATGATCAACAAGGACACCATCGCCATGATGAAGGACGGCGTGATCATTCTCAACTTTGCTCGCGACGCTCTGGTCAACGACGACGATATGGAAGCGGCTCTCAAGTCCGGCAAGGTCAGAAAGTATGTCACCGACTTCCCGAACGAGCGCACCGCCGGAATGGATGGCGTGATCGCTATCCCGCATCTTGGTGCATCCACCGAGGAATCCGAGGACAACTGCGCGGTCATGGCTGCAAAGCAGCTCCGCGAGTATCTGGAGCTTGGTAATATTGTTAACTCTGTGAACTATCCCAATGTTTCCATGCCTCGCAGCGGCGATGTTCGCATCTGCGTACTGCACAAGAACATCCCCAACACGCTCTCGCAGATCACCTCCGCGGTTTCTGCGGAAGGCATCAACATCGAGAACATGGCGAACCGTTCCAAGAAGGATTATGCGTACACCATCCTCGAGATCAACGGTGCTGTTGCGGATTCTGTGTCTGATAAGATCAAGGCTCTCGAAGGCATCATCAAAGTAAACGTAATCAAATAGTTCCCAAAAACAAACAAAAAATGCGGCGACCGAAAGGTCGCCGCATCTCTTTATAACAGCAGTTCATCCAATTTGATAATATCGCCTGCGCCCATAACGATGAGCATATCGCCGTCCCGCAGCTCCCGCCGCAGATACGCCGCGATCGCCTCGTTTGAGGGCAGAAATACCGCACCGTCCACCTTCTCTGCAAGCTGCTTTGAGCTAACACCGAAGATGTTTTCCTCCCTTGCCGCGTAAATGTCGGCGAAGATTGTCCTCACGCCGCCAAAGGACGCCGAGAATTCGTCGAACAGCTCATGGGTACGGGAATAGGTGTGGGGCTGAAACACCACCCACACGCGCTCGTAGCCGCATTGCAGCGCGCCTGACAGCGTGGCGCGGATCTCCGTTGGATGATGGGCGTAATCATCGTAGAGAGGCACGGATGTGCCCGCCACATTGCCGCGCAGCTCCATGCGCCGTTTCGCGCCCGTGAACGCGTGCAGTCCTTCTGCGATCGCCTCGGGTGCGATGCCACAGAGATCGGCGGCAGCACATGCCGCAAGTGCATTCAAAATGTTATGCCTGCCCGTGACGGAGAGGCTCGCGTGCAGGAAGAACGCGCCCTTTTTGTACACATCAAAGGCGGCGCGTCCGTGATCGAAGGTGACGTTTGCCGCGGTGAAATCACCGCGATCCATGCCGAAGGTGACGAGCGTTCCCGTATATCCTTCGCAGGCGGCGGCGACGTTTGCATCCTCGCCGTTGACCACCGCAAAGCCCTTCGCCGCGATGGCAAGATAGCCCTTGAAGGAGTCGATGATCTGATCGAGATCCGCGAAATAATCGGGGTGATCCATGTCGATGTTCAACACCACGGCGATGTTCGGTGTAAAGCTGAGGAAGGAATCCTGATATTCGCAGGCTTCCATGATGAAATGCTCGCGCGAGCCCAGCCGATATGCGCCGCCGATGGCGGAAAGCTCCGCGCCGGAAACGATGGTGGGATCGGCATCTGCCGCAAGGAAAACATGGGAGATCATGGAGGTCGCGGTGGATTTGCCGTGCATGCCCGCTACGCCGATGCGATTTTTGTGCTTTGACATCAGCCAACCGAGGAAGTCGGCGCGGTAAACGCAATATTTTTTGCGTTCTGCATCCGCTTCTATGGCGCGCGAAAGCTCGGGGTTGTCACGGGCGATGGCGGCGGTATAGACGATCACATCCCATGCGTCGATATGGGCAGGCGAAAGCTCATAAAAAACCGTCGCGCCGTCTGCTTCCAACGCTTGCGTCAGACGGGACGGGGTGCGGTCATAGCCGCCCACGCGGCATCCCATTTGCAGAGCAATGTGCGCCAGCGAGGACATGCTGATGCCGCCGATGCCGATAAAATACACGGAGCGATGGCGAGCGAAGATCTCGTCTAACTGTGAGACGGAATATTTTGTATACATGAATGATCCTCCCTCTGTTAGGATATACTATATTATACCACAGCCATTCGGAAAATAAAAGTCTTTTGCAGGATATTTTTTCTAATAATTAGCACTTAATTTTATTCACAAAAACATTGCGCGGATTTCAAATAATGTTTAAGAATCGGAAACAATCTGTTCACAACAACGCAGTATAATATTTACAAGGTCCCTTACTATTTTTGGGAACGCGAGTTACATAACAATTCTGCTCAAGTCGAAAAGGAGGAATGTGCAAAAAGATCGGTGTGGACGCTCTTTGCCACGGTTGCGCAGCAGAAATAAAGGAGGAAACATGGTAATCACGGATATTAAAGTCAGAAAGCTTTTCGAAGAAGGCCCAATGAAGGCGATTGTTTCTGTGACCTTTGACGGACAGCTTGCTGTCCACGACATTAAAGTTATTAACGCTAGAGATAAATACTTCATCGTAATGCCCAGCAGAAAAAATCCCGACAATACTTATCGCGACATCGTGCACCCCATCAACGGACTATTCCGAGGCGAATTGGAACAAGCTGTTATTGATGCTTACAACAATGAGATGGTCGCTGTCGCTGTTGACGAGACTGACGCGGTTGCTGAGGTATCGGTTGCCGAATAAAATTGTATGCAAAAAATCCCGAGGATAAGAGGTGTTGGACGCTAAAGGACAGTTTTTCACAACAAACAGCAGAAACGCTAACGGTTACAACCAGAGGCTCCCTCTGGGAGGGAGGTTTATATAGTCCCTCACAAGTGCGCACTTACTCACCATCAATTGTGGCGGTGATATTAAAAAAGCAAGCCTCCGACAAGTTTTATCTGTCGGAGGCTACTATTATTCATTAACCAAAGCGAGCAATTTTTGATACCGTTCGTTTGTTCTTAAAGATTCAAAACATTGGGCTGTAAGCTTGGCTGATAAATCTTGATATCTATCAACTCTCTTTCGGTACAATTCGCGAGAAATCGATCTCAAAAGCGGAGATTTTGTTTGAGTATTACTATTAATCGTAACAAAATCATTTTTATCGTAATCAACCATTTTCTCAAGATATGATATTGCATTGTCAAGATTTCCATCTTTAAGATATATTTTTGCAAGAAGCATATAGAGATCATCCCTATCTCTATAATGAATTGGAGGCATAACTTCATCATCTTTAAAAATACAATTTATCAGTTCGAGAGAGGTTTCTACAGTGATTGCTGCATCCTTGTAATTTTCTTGAAGCATATAGCTTTTGGCTAATCGTGTGGTTATACGTAATATTCCTTCAAGGTAATGAGCAATCCCGTACTGACAGCTTTTTGATTCAGTTATGTAGTCCTTCTGCCAATGTGCATAATGAGCGTACATAACATGAATATTGAAATCCGCCCGATATGGAAATTTCTCGGCATGAGAGATTGCTTCAGTGAAGTTTCCATATGCAGAGTGCAGCATAACCATAATCATATGTGCTCGCATTACATCTGAAATGTTCTTTGAATAAGAAATAGCAAGATTGGCATACCGAATACACTCGTGATAGATATCTTCTGCGTGTTCGGCATCATATAGTTCTTCATTTTCGGGATTTGATAGCGTAAGTCCTGTTTCCAAGCAATGCATAAGCAGTATTGTATCATTGGGATATAATTTTAACCCTTCTTTCACAGTGCGATATTTTTCAAGAAGGCTTTTAGAGGTAAGTGGGCGCGAAAGAAGAGCTTGTGCGTCCTTAACGATTTTCCAAACCTCTTCCGTATCATTTGTTCCAAACGTTCCGAATAAAACGTCAGTGCTCACTCCAAATACATGCGCTATCGGAACGACCTGAGAAATATCGGGCATTCCAGTATCATTTTCCCATTTTGAAACAGCTTGAAAAGTAACCCCAAGCTGCTCGGCAAGTTCTTCTTGGGTAAGATTTCTTTCTTTACGCAATCTGCGTATGGTTTGTCCCATTGTTTCTTTCATAATCGAACCTCCATATTAGGCAATTGGTTTGTGCTTTTATTATCTCATATTGCTTACACAAAAAGAAGCGACTTGAAAATGAATTCCATTCAACTTTGCGTTGAGTTTATTATATCACAAATATCTCCGTACGGCAAGAATAGCACGAAACAAATTCAGCCTCGGCCAGGAAACGCCCTGCCGAGGCTTTCAACTGTTCAAAACTGTCCTTTAGCACCCAAAGCGAATTCCCTCGGGATTTTTATGCAGAAAAAGCTTTCGCCGAAAGCATTTTCTAATGATTCTCCAAAAAAGGCTCTGCGGTGCTTCGCAGAGCCTTTTTGATAAAAGTTTTCGATTGATTATCCTCTGAAATCACGCGGGGGAAGGAACTTGACCGGATCATCGGTGGTGCCGTTGAAACGCACCTCAAAGTGCAGATGCGAACCGTAGGACATGCCGGTATTACCCATTTTACCGATTTCCTGTCCCTGATGAACAACATCACCGACGGAAACCAAAATCTTGCTCAGATGCGCGTAGACCGTCATGGTGTTGTCGGCATGCTGGATGCGGACGCTGTTGCCGTAGGAGGGCGTATAGCCCGCCCAAACGATCTCGCCGCCGTCAGCTGCCCAAATGGGCGAGCCCTTTTCATCGGGAAGATCAATGCCGAGATGGAATTCCTTTACACCGTAGCAATCGCGCCATCCGTAGCCCGAGGAAATGCCCTTGGGAGTTGCACAGGGCCAGACAAAGGTGCCGGTGGGTCCGGGCGCGGGTATTTCTCTAACGCCGACCATTACAATTCGATCGGAGGCGGGGGTAAGGATCGTTTCCTCGAGGGGAGTTTTGCTGACGAGCTTGCCGTCCGCGTCGTAGCTCAATTCATAGACGACCAGCTTGGTGCCGTTTTCGCCTTCCGCGATCACGGTATCTCTGCCCACAAAGGACTCGGGATCCTCAATGAGTTGGGTTTGATAATACGCCGTTTCCACCTGCGATACGGTGTTGATGAAGGTATAATTTAACGTCAGATCTGCGGGCACCTCATCAGCGGAGCCTGCAGAACGGTTGATGCCATAGTCAATATCGGGATCCAAAAGCTCTTCTTCGTCGGAGACAAAGGGGGTTGCAGCCGTGAATGCAGAAGCGTGCGCGGTAACGGAATCTTCCACTGCGCGTGCGCTCGTGGGCTCCGGATCTGCCAGCGGATGAAGAAGCTTGTTGATCTCATCCACGGGGCGGAGCAGGCTCTTTAAGCAAAGCTGCTTTTCGATGCGAAGATTGTTGGAGATGCGGACACTACTGTACCCGTTGCCGCCGGATGCGAGCAGATCGGATTTGATGTCACCGATCAGCGAATAAAGCATGTCGCCGTCCTCATATGCCGCCGCCTGACGATCGTCCACATAAAGCATATGCGCATCAACAAACGAATCCGAGACGGTGTCCCAAAGAAGCTGATAGCAATCCTCGTCGGTAAGATACACAGGATCCTTTGCAAACGCAAACTCATATGTAACGTCGGCGGAAATATCAAACGCTATGTTAGCCTTGTCGGAAATGTCGGTTTCCAATGCCAAAGCCGCCTTTGTAAATATGCCGCCCGACTGCACATAGCCAACGGGGACGCCATTGAGATTGGCGCGGACGACGGGATCAAAGGAGCAAACGGTGCTGATATAAAATGCTGTCACACAGCCTAAAAGAATGGGGAACAGGATATGCACAACGATTCCGAGAATGCCGGATGCGGAATGCTTTCCGCGGGCATTTCGTATGTTTGTTTCCATAAAAAAGTCTCTCCCTTAAGATATTTCGCGACGAGGTATTGCGTGTCGCTGATATTTGCGCGGAGCGGAAAACTCCGTCGAGACATACGTTAATTATACCCCAAGAATGGCAAAAAATCAAGTCAAATTGCGAATTTTGTGAATGGTGCACAACATTTCCCCGACTTTTCCCCATATTCAACGGCTGAAAATGTAACATAATATACAAAAGTGATCGCCGCATATCCATGCGGCGATCACTGTGAAGAAGCATCGGCCGGCTATTTTGTCACGCCTTTATGAAGATCGCCCGAGGTGAATTTGATGGCGCGTTCTACCGCGTCCTTGGAATTGCCCCACGGCTCTGCCTCGTAGCGGTAGTCGAATTTCTTGCAGAACCAGCTGATATCTCCGCGCAGTTCATCGAAATAGGTGTTGACTACCGTGGAAGCTTCCTTATAAAATTCGGAAAACTGTTTTTTGTTCATGCGGCGCCTTGCAAAATCCACATACTGTCTGTAGTGGGGCAGGCAGATGTAGGGCTGTGCCCGCAGTTTTTTGCGGAAGTCGGGATCCTGTTGCCAGAGCAGTACGGCAGTCTCAAACATTTTCGTCAGAGAAAATTCGATGCGTCCGCAGACATAGCAGCTTTCCTCTAACTTTGCCAGGCGATTCATGGGCTCCACGCCCACGCCCTTGAGGGCGGCAAGGCCCTTTCCTTCGATCTCGCCGCGAAGCTCATCGAGATGGCTTTCAAGCATCAAAGCCATGCCCAGACGGTTTTTACGGGTGAACATCATGTCGTAGTGCGTTTTGCAAAAGCCAAGCTCGTTGGTTTTGATGCGTACATCCGGTTCCATCATGGATGCACCGAGGATCAGCTCCAGCTCATTTTCCTCCAGGCGGTTATATAGCGTGCAGAATGGGCATCCGCATGCGGGATCCGCCTGCGATGCCTCAAACGCTTCGTTGACCGGTATCGTGTAAATCTTTTCCATTGCGCCCTCCTTTTTTGACAGCCGCTGTCGTCTGGTTTTTTACCAATTACTATTATACCGATATAATAGAAAGAATGCAAGAGGGTTTTTATGAATTTTCAATATTGTAAGGACATATTTGGCGGTTACGGCGCAATGCCACACTGCGAGGAAGCGGTTTTGCATGTTGACTAAACTGTAAATTTTCCGCTCTTTCCGATAAAAATGCGAAAAACTCTTGCATTATTTCAAAAAATCTGATATAATATATCAATGTTGGGAGAAGAATGCTCCCGATTTCTTAAAAAGACAAGCTATAAAATAAGGCCATACCAGCCGGGGAATTAGCGGTGCCTTGTACCTGCAATCCGCTGCAGCAGGGGTGGATTCCTTTAATGAGGGCTGATTTTGTGTGGTCTGCACGGCAGATTGTATGTGTTGACGGATGGGTCTCGCGCGATCGGAGGCCGTGAACCATGTCAGGTGGGGAACCAAGCAGCATTAAGCGGTTACTTCGATGTGCCGCGAGGTCGCCTGTCCCGAGCATACGCTGACGTTCACGCACATAGGAGCAGTTCGAGTTTTTGGTGTATGGTCTTATTTTATAGCTTGTCCGATTTTTTCGACGGAATCCAAGAAAGAGAGGATGTGAGCGCTTGCATCAGGCACTTTACCGCAAATGGCGGCCGCAGAGCTTTTCGGATGTATGCGGTCAGGATCATATCACCGCCATCCTGCGCTACGAAGTGGAGAATGGCAAGACCTCCCATGCCTATCTTTTTTGCGGCTCCCGCGGAACGGGAAAAACCACCTGTGCAAAAATCCTTGCCAAGGCGGTGAACTGCCTTCATCCGAAAAACGGCAATCCCTGCGGCGAATGCGCCGCATGTAAAAATGCAGATGCGGGCAGCTGCATCGACATTGTGGAGATGGATGCAGCCTCCAACAACGGTGTGGATGACATCCGTCAGATCCGCGACGAGGTGGAATATCTTCCCGCGGAATTGAAATTCAAGGTTTATATCATCGACGAGGTGCATATGCTTTCGGCGAGCGCCTTCAATGCGCTGCTCAAAACGCTGGAGGAGCCGCCCGCGCATGTCATGTTCATCCTCGCCACCACAGAACTGCAAAAAATCCCCGCCACCATTCTTTCTCGCTGTCAGAGATTTGATTTCCGCCGCATTGCAAGCGATGTGATTGCCGCAAGGCTGTCGCAGATTGCCGAGGCGGAGGGCATTGCGCTGGAGCATGAAGCGGCGTTTATGTTAGCGCATCTGGCGCAGGGCGGCATGCGAGACGCCATCTCGCTGCTGGAGCTTTGCTCGGGCGAAAACAAGCCCGTCACCGCCGAGGTGGTGGAAGAAATCGCGGGCACAGGCGGCAGAGATGTAACCATCAAACTGCTAAACGCCGTCTGCGATAAGGATTATGATACCATCTTTTCCGAGATCGGCAAGATCTTTATGTCAAGTCGGGATCTGATCGTCTTTTGGCAGGATCTGATCGCATTCTACCGCGATATGCTGGTGGTCAAGACCACAAAGGGCGCGAGGGAATATTTGGACCTTTCCGAAAAGCAATTCGGTGAGCTGATCGAAATTGCTGGGCGATTTGCGGTGGAAACGCTCATTTATCATGCAAAGCTGCTGGATGAAGCGCTACAATCCATGCGCGCGTCAAGCGCATCCAAACGGCTGATTGCGGAAATGACGCTTGTCCGTATGTGCGACGAGCGATTCTCCGTCACCAATGAGGCGTTGGCATCCAGATTGACGCGGCTTGAGGACAAGCTCAAATCGGGCGCGTTCCGCACGAATGATGCCGTCCGGATGGCATCTCCGCAAGCAGAAGCGACTCCCGTGGAGAAAGCATCTCCCGCGCAAACACAGATTCCAAAGGAGTCCGAGAGCGCTCCGACCGCAGAATCGGTAAAGAAGGAATACCGTCAGCTTCCCTATTGGGCGGATCTTGTTCAGAAATGCAGCGAACGGGATCAGATGTTAGGAAGCTTACTGCGCGAATCGTCAAAGGGCTTTACGGTCAACACCGATTCGTTTTTGCATATCCGTACCGGCAATAAGATGGCGTTGACCATCATTACCAACATGTTCCCCATGCTTCTCGAGGTGCTGAACGCCTTTGAGGACGGGCGGCTGGACGCCGCTTCGGTGAAGCTTGAGTATGCACCGGAGAAAAAGGATGACAAATTCAAGGCGCTGGACGAAATTGTCAGCGGCGCTGATGAAATTTAGCATATATTTTTTAGAAAAAAGTAAAGATCAACCCCCAAAAAGGGGAGAAAGGCAGCTTTCACTGCGGTGAAAGCCATGGGTATCACAATGAAAGCACGTTTACCAAAGGGCATGGGCGGCGGTCCCCAGAACATGAACGCAATGATCAAGCAGGCACAGAAAATGCAGGCGGAAATGGAAGCACTGCAGGAGCAGCTTGATGAAAAAGAATACGACGTTTCCGCAGGCGGCGGCGTTGTTACCGTAAAGATCAACGGTAAAAAGGAGATCCTCTCCATTGACCTTAAGCCGGAGATCGTGGATCCCGATGATATCGAGAGCCTTTCCGACATTCTTGTTGCCGCAGTCAACGAGGCGATCAAGAAGGTGGAGGAGACCAACGCGGCTGAGATGCAGAAGATCACCGGCGACATCAACGTTCCGGGTCTGTTTTAAGTAAAATGGCGGAATATATTCTTCCGCTGGAAAAGCTGATCGAGCAATTCCGCCGTTTGCCGGGAATCGGAAAAAAAACAGCAGTAAGGCTGGCATTTTCCGTGCTGGATTTTACCGAAAAGGAGGCGGAGGATTTCGCCGATGCGGTGCTTGGCGCGAAAAAGCTGGTGAAAACCTGCAAAATTTGTCAGAACATTTCCGATGGCGAAGTTTGCCCCGTCTGTGCGGATGAAAAGCGAGATCGCTCGGTCATTTGCGTAGTCGAGGATGCAAAGGCGGTCATGTCTCTTGAAAAGGTCAGAGAATACGGCGGCGTGTATCATGTGCTGCACGGAACCATTTCGCCAATGGCGGGCATCGGCCCCGACAAGTTGCGTATTGGCGAGCTGATGACAAGACTTACTGACGGAACCGTGCAGGAGGTCATTATTGCCACCAATCCCACCGTGGAGGGCGAAGCCACTGCCATGTATCTTACAAAGCTGATCAAGCCTCTGGGCATCAAGGTTTCGCGACTTGCCTACGGCATTCCCGTGGGCGGCGAGCTGGAGTACGCGGATGAGGTCACACTCATGCGCGCCATCGAGGGACGGCGGATAATGTGAATAATTTCAGATTATTTTTGCATAACTCTTGACAAATCGATTAAAATAATATATAATTAATTAGTTAGTTGATTGTGATGGTATGACGGAGGTATGATCATGACGATTGAAATGCGTCCGCTGCTTGTCGGAGAGACAAACAGAATTGCGATAGATTACGATTTTTCGCTGACGGGCGACACCTTTCCGTTTGATATCGCGATCGACGGTGTGGTTTTTACAAAGCCTGCACACGTGGAAGGTGATATTGTCAACATGGGCGGATATATTCGTCTGCATGCGACAATTTGCGTGGAATACGATGCGGTTTGCGCCAGATGCCTTAAGCCGCTTAAGCGTTCCTTTGCGACAGAGCTTTCGCGGACGGTCGTGGAGCAGGGTGAGCTTGTCGGTTCCGAGGAAGAAACCGGCGACGATTATATTGAGATCGTTGACGGAAAGCTGGAGCCGGATGCGATGGCTGCAGAACAGCTGATGATGGACTTTCCCCTGAAGGAGCTGTGTTCCGAAGATTGCAAGGGCCTTTGCTCAAAGTGCGGCAAGGACTTGAACGAGGGCGCCTGCGGTTGCTCGCAAAAAGAAATTGACCCAAGACTCTTAATTTTGCAAAAACTACTTGAAAAATAATAATTTTAGGTGTATAATATAACTGTTATACAAGTTAAGGAGGTGTCGTGAAATGGCAGTACCGAAGAAAAAAGTCTCCAGTGCGAGACGTGACAAGAGACGTTCCAATGTTTGGAAGCTCGATATGCCGGGTATGGTTAAGTGCCCGAAGTGCGGTGAGTACAACCTCGCTCACAGAGTTTGCAGAGCTTGCGGTTCCTACAACGGAAAGCAGGTCATCAGCAAAGAAGCGTAAATCGTACATTTCGGATGCAAGGGGATGCTGTCATGGCATCCCTTTTTCCGTTTCACCATAGATCGCGCTTCCTCTATTTTGAAAATAGGGATTATTTTTGGAATGTGCGGCGAAAGTCATTGACAAATCGTCAAAAATACGATAAAATGTTAATGGGAATCTCTAAAATTCGCAGGAGATCCTGTAGACGATTTTTAGAGGAACCCCAAACTACCGCTTGTATTTGTGAGGTGCCGCCATGAAGCTTGACATCCATATTCGTGAACTGTGCCGCAGAACGCTGATTTTGCTTGTCGGATCGGCGGTCGTTGCGCTTCTTTTGATCGTCATGTTCACCGATAGCGGCACACATGCGCTGTTTCGCTTTGGCGTTTTCCTTGATGCGGAGGCGGTTGACGTGTCTGACATGGCATATTTGGAATATTACGATGTGAAGGCATCGCTGAACGATGAGGACAGCTATCGGATCTTTCTCGATGAAACGATGCAGGGAAGCTATGATGCGGCACTGGATTTTCTAAAATTTATCAAGCAGAATACGGATGTCAATGCGGTCTGCATGGCGCAGATGGACGCAGAGGCTGTCAACGAATATCTGAAGGACGGCGATATGACTCTGCTCACAGAGGCAGGGATCACGGGCTCTCGCAGAGATTTTTTGCAGAAGCTGTACCTATACAATCAGATTCTTCCACCGCAGAAGCGAGTGCATGCCACCAATTTTACGGATGAGAGATGCTTTATCATCGAAAATGCCGCCTACGATCCCATGCTTTCCAAGGATGGCGTTGTGGATGTGAGCGTCAATTATCCCGGTATGGACGGTTGCGATCCGCTGTTTGATGTGCAGTCATTGCTGTTTGACGGATGCCGCATTCGCTTTGGCGTAACCGAGCGATTGGCAGGCTATACAAAGCTGCTTGAGACCAACTCGGGCAATCTCGGAATGCCTGCATTTGGGGGACTAAAACAGCCCGATTATTATTTTTTGATTGAAAATGGAGCCGATGGTGAGGGTGGTATTTTGGGCAAGCTGATTGCCGCCATTTTGCCAAAGGAGGAGGAATAGGAGAAGCCGATGATCTACAAACAGCATGAAGATGAGGCGCTCGTCTTGAATGGGGAAGCCTTTATGGCAATCCCCTTTTCCTTTGCCGTTTATCCCGATACCGAGGAGCCGGAGATCCGCGTGTATCCTTCGCTGATGCCGCTGGCGGAAGCGTTTTTCGATCGGTTCGAGTATGCGATGTTTTCCGATGAAGCCATTGCATGGGCAAAAAAGACCTTCGGGGCATTTTTGAGCGAAAACGGCTTTGAGGTTTGCGAGGAATCGGAGGATTATTTTATAAGCTACCTTTTGAAGCCTGCAGAATCGACTGCCGTGCTGCCGACGACCGTCCGTCTTGACGGCGTGGGCGCGCTTGAAAATCTCACCGAATATGATATTGACACCATGACATCTCAGGGGCATCTCTGCTTTGCCACGGTGATGGACGGAATGATCGTCTCCGCCGCATGCACCAATTCGCCTGTGGATGAAGATGTGGAGGATACCTACATCGAGATCGGCGTGGAGACGGTGTCTGATTATGCGGGGCACGGCTATGGAAGCTCCAATGTGGCGGCTCTCACCGCCGCACTTGCAAAAATGGGCGCACAGCCCCTATACGAATGTGCGTCAAAAAACGCCGCATCCATGGCGCTGGCAAAGAAGCTTGGCGGCGAGATCTACGCAAAAAATTATTATCTTGTCGGCGTGACAGCCGACTGATGGGAGATATGTATGGCATTTGATGCGGGAATGGTTTCCGCTATTGTGTATGAGCTGAACGAGCGCATAAAAGGCGCGCGCGTGGAAAAGGTGACACAGCCGGAGAAGGACGAGATCGTATTTCTTTTGCATCTTGGACGGGAGAATATGCGCCTTTCGCTCAATTCCGGATCCAACAATCCACATTTCAACATCACCTCCGCGGTGAAGGAAAATCCCATGGCGGCGCCCATGTTTTGTATGTTGCTTCGCAAGCATCTGACCGGTGCCAGAGTTGCGGCGATCACCCAGCTGGGATTTGAACGGGCGGTGGAATTTGCCTTCGATTGCTATGATGAGATGGGCTTTGCAACCACCAAATACATCGTCACCGAGACGATGGGAAAATACAGCAACATTATTCTGCTCAACCATGAGAAAAAGGTGGTCAGCGCCCTGCGCGTGATCGATCTTGCGACGAGCAATGTCAGACAGATTTTGCCCGGCTTCCCCTATGAGCTTCCGCCGGAGCAGAAAAAGCTCTCGCCCATCACCGCCACCGAGGAGCAATTCCGCGAGAGCTACGCCAAGGCGGCACCGGATATGCCCGCAGATAAGTTTATTTTAAGCAGCTTCTATGGCTTTGCCGCACTGGTGGCAAGAGAAATCGCATACCGTTCCGGCGGCGCGTCGGATGCCCTTTTGTCGGCGTGCACGGCGGATGCCATGTGGAGCGCCATTGGCTTTGTGCGCACATGCCTGCTTGATGGAAAATGCGAGCCTTGGCTGGTGACGGACGCGAGCGAAAAGCCGATTGAATACTGCTTTTTCAAGCCGCTTGAATACGGTGCTCCCTTTGAAACGAGGCGAGTGGACAGTTTTGGCGTGCTGCTTGACGAATATTTTGGCAGACGCGATCGCGCGGAGCGCATCCGTCAGAGAACATCGGATATTTTCCGTTTGCTCACCAACGCGGAAAGCCGTCTGCAACGCAAGCTGGCTTTGCAGAAGCAGGACCTTGCCGCTTGCGCGGGTAAGGAAAAATACAAGCTTTGGGGCGATCTTATTACGGGAAACATCTACCGTTTGTCCCGCGGCATGGAGGAAGCGGTGCTGGAAAATTATTACGAGGAGAGCTGTCCCGAGATCCGCATTCCCCTCGATAAGCGCTTGTCACCCCAACAGAACGCCCAGCGCTATTACAAAAAATATACCAAATCGAAAACCGCCGAGGTGGAGCTGGCAAAGCAGTTGAAGATCGGCGAGACGGAGCTTGCCTATATTTATACGGTGTTTGATTCGCTGACGCGCGCGGAGACGGAGAGCGACATTCTCGAGATCCGCGATGAGCTGTACCGTTCGGGCTATGCATCCCGCATGAAGAATTATTCCGCCAAGAAGCTGTCGTCTCCCAAGCTGATGGAATTCAAGACCACCGATGGGCTTCGGATCTTGGTGGGAAAAAACAATCATCAGAACGATCATCTAACCACCCGTCTTGCATCGAAGCAGGATTATTGGTTCCATGTCAAAAATCAGCCCGGCTCCCATTGCGTGCTGTTTACGGAGGGCGAGGAGCCATCCGATCGGGATTTCACCGAGGCGGCGACCATTGCGGCGTATTATTCCAAGGCGGCGGAGGGAGCGAATGTAGCGGTGGATTATACGCTGGTCCGCAACATTCGCAAGCCGAACGGCTCCAAGCCCGGCTTTGTCACCTATTCCACCAACTACACCGCCTATGTAACACCAAATGAAAAATTGGTACTTTCACTCAAACAAAAATAAAGGAAGATCAGCCGTCACCCCCCGCGTGACGGCTTGGCTTTTTCGGTGGAAATTTGCTCATCTTGCAAAAAATCTTCATTATTAAAAGAAAATTTTCAAATTCATCGGAAAAACACTTGAAATTTTCGACAAGGTGCGGTATACTATTTTGTAAGAGCAAAAATCAGGGACGCTTTGCCGCTCTGCGGCGGAAAGGAATCGGGCGGCGATGAACGAGATTATCTATTGGGTATGGCTGTCACTCAAAAGCGGCTGCGGCAGCGCAGAGGCGATCAAATTGCTGCAATATTTTCCGGGCGGTGCAAAGGAGATCTGGGAAGCATCATCCGAACAGCTTGCCGCGGTGAGCGAATGCTCAAAGCCCTATCTGCATCGTCTGGAAGATCGGGATCTGACCGCTGCGGAGAGGGTGCTGGAAGAATGCTTTGCACAGGGGATTCGTGTCATCAGCGTGGCACATCCCGAATATCCCGCACGTTTGCATAGCCTCTACAATAAACCCGTTGTTCTGTACCTCAGAGGCAATATTGCCGATTTGAACGAGCGTTTTTGCGTCAGCATCGTCGGTACCCGCGATATGTCGGAGTATGGCAAGCATATGACCTTTACGCTGGCGCGCCAGCTCATAGGATACGGTGCGATCATCATTAGCGGCGCCGCATACGGTATTGATGCTTCGGCAAATAACACCGCGCTCTTTTTTGAATCTCCCACGGTAGCGGTGCTTGGTTCGGGCGTGAACGTTCCCTATCCGTCCGAGCATGCAGAGATGCTTGATCGCATCGCCGCAAACGGCATGGTGATCAGCGAATTTCCGCCGAATACACCGCCCGTTGGCAAAAACTTCCCAATTCGAAACCGCATCATCAGCGGTCTTTGCGATGCGCTGATCGTGGTGGAGGCGGGCGTCAAAAGCGGCGCGCTCATCACGGCACAGCATGCGGCGGATCAGCGCAGAAAGGTTTATGCGGTTCCCGGAAATGTGGGCTCGCCCAACAGTATGGGCACGAACATTCTGATCAGAGACGGCGCAAAGCTGGTCATGCGCAGCGAGGATGTGCTGGAGGATTTTGCCGATCGCTTTGATCTTCGGCAGATCGACCGCATTATCGAAAGCGACAAATACCGCCGCTATGAATACAATTCGCGCATGCCCATTGCACCCGAAAATGTGCCGATTACCGCCGAACCTACGCAAACGTCCAAGACATATCGGGAGAATCCTTCTCCACGGCGGCAGGGCATGCCGATAGTAACAGCATCCCACGCAAATCCCCCCAAGGCGCAGGCGGTTTTGAAGCCTGTGCGGACAGCACCCGAAAAAGCGCAAACGGCGCGGAAGGAATCCTCGCCGCCCACTGTAAACAGTAGCGCAAGAGAGCGCGTGCTTGCAAAGCTGGATCCGCTGGCAGCGGATATTTTCCGTGCCATTCCCGAAGGGAAGGCGGCATCCACCGATCAGATCGTGCAATGCGGTTTCAGCGCAGAGGATGTGATGGCATCTCTGACCATGCTGGAGCTTTATTCAGCCGTGGAAGCACTTCCCGGCGGATTGTATAAAAAAATTATCTAACCTTCAAAAGGAGAAGTAATCATAAATGGCTAACCTCGTAATTATGGAGTCCCCCACCAAAGCGGGTACCGTCAAGAGCTATCTCGGTTCGGGCTATAAAGTTGTCGGCTGTACGGGCCATATCCGCGATCTGCCGAAAAGTACGCTCGGCATTGATATTGAGGATGACTTCAAGGCGAAATATATCAACATCCGCGGCAAAGGTCCGTTGATCAAAGATCTGAAAAAAGAAGCAAAAAACGCGGACAAAGTTTTCCTCGCGACCGACCCGGACCGCGAGGGAGAAGCGATCGCATGGCATCTTTCGGAGGCACTTGATATTCCAAGTGACAAAATCCGCCGTGTGACCTTCAACGAAATTACAAAAAAAGCGGTCAAGGCGGGCATGAAAACGCCGCGCGAGATTGACATGGGTCTTGTCAACTCGCAGCAGGCGCGTCGCATTCTTGACCGCATTGTGGGTTATAAATTAAGTCCTTTTCTGTGGAAAACTATCAAGAGCGGACTTTCTGCGGGACGTGTGCAGTCGGTGGCGACCAGGATCATCGTGGAGCGCGAAAATGAAATCAATGCTTTCAATCCCGAGGAATACTGGACCGTTGACGTGATGCTGGAATGCAAAAACCGCGGAAAGGTGAAGGCAAAATTCCATGGCGATGGCAATGGAAAGATCGCTCTCCATTCCGAGGAGGAAACGATGAAGATCGTTTCTGCGGTAAAGGATCAGGCGTTCATCGTCAAATCGGTGAAAAAGGCGATCCGCATGAAGAATCCCGCACCGCCCTTCACCACATCCACCCTCCAGCAGGAGGCGTCCCGCAGACTCGGCTTCCAATCCCAGCGCAGTATGCGTGTAGCGCAGGAGCTGTATGAAGGTATCAATCTCGGCAGCGCGGGCGGCGGTGTACAGGGTCTGATCACCTATATGCGTACCGATTCGTTGCGCATCGCCGACGAAGCGGCGGATGCGGCGCAGGCATATATTTTGGAAAAATACGGCGAGCAGTACTACCCGAAGGAACGCCGCATTTATAAAACAAAATCCGGCGCGCAGGATGCACACGAGGCGATCCGCCCGTCAAATCTTGCCTTTGAGCCGGATAAGATCAAAAAAATGCTCACCACCGATCAATACCGTCTGTACAAGCTGATCTGGGACCGCTTTATGGCAAGTCAGATGGCATCGGCGGAGCTTGATACCGTCACCGCCGATATTGAAGCGGGCGGTTATATCTTCCGATCAAACGGCTATACCGTCAAATTCCAAGGCTATATGACGCTTTACGAGGAAGCGGAGGATTACGTCGCGCCCAACAATGCGGACACCGATACGCCCGAAAAGAGCATTCGTCTGCCCAAAATCGAGGCGGGCGATGTACTGAAGCATGAGATCACCGAGCCGTCCCAGCATTTCACCGAGCCGCCTCCCCGTTATAACGAGGCATCGCTGGTCAAATTTTTGGAAGAGCGCGGCATTGGTCGTCCCAGCACCTTTGCGACGATTATCACGACCATTATCACCCGCGGCTATGTGGTGCGCGAGGGCAAATCGCTCAAGCCCACAGAGCTTGGCGAAATCACAACCAGACTGATGGTGGATAGCTTCCCCATGATCGTGGACTATGAATTCACCGCCAATATGGAAACTGAGCTTGACGAAATTGCGGGCGGCGAGGATACGATGCTTGGCGTACTGCGTGATTTTTACGGCGCGTTTGCCGCAAGCCTTGAAAATGCGGAAGCGACGGTGGACAAATCAAAGTATGAGCTTCCTGTGGAGGAGACCGATCTTATCTGCGAAAAATGCGGTGCGAAAATGGTGGTGAAAAACGGCAGATACGGCAAATTTCCCGCTTGCCCGAATTATCCCACCTGTAAGAATACCAAGCCGCTGACCGAAAAAACCGACACAGAGGAAAAAGTCGAGCAGACGGATATGGTCTGCGAAAAATGCGGCAGTCCCATGGCACTGAGAACGGGACGTTACGGCAATTTCTACGCATGCTCCCGTTATCCCGAATGCAAAACCACCAAGCAAATCGTTAAGGAGATCGGTGTCAGCTGTCCGCAGTGCGGCGCGCAGGTCGTCGTCAAAAAGGGCAAGAACCGTTCGGTATTCTATAGCTGTGAAAGATACCCTGCGTGCGACTTTTCCACGTGGGATATGCCGGTAAACGAAAAATGCCCCGAATGCGGCGATATGCTTTATCGCAAAAAGGGAAAGAATTTGCTCATCTGCAAGCACGAGGGCTGCGGATACAAGCGGGAAGTTGAGATGGAAGATGCAGAATGAATCCGCAGTAATCAACATCGTCGGCGCAGGGCTGGCGGGTTGTGAAGCCGCGTGGCAGGCGATCCGACTCGGCGTGCGCGTCAGACTGTATGAAATGAAGCCGCATAAGCTTTCGCCTGCCCACCACAGCGCGGGCTTTGCGGAACTGGTCTGCTCCAATTCCCTGCGCTCCAACATGTTATCCAATGCGGTGGGTGTGCTGAAAGAGGAGATGCGCCTTCTTGATTCTTTGATCATCGAGGCGGCGTATGCATCGGAGGTTCCCGCAGGAAGTGCGTTGGCGGTGGATAGAGAGCTGTTTTCGCAGTATATCACAAACAAACTGAGAAGCCACCCGCTTGTTGAGATTATCGAGGGCGAAGTTACCGAAATTCCCGAGGGCATTACGGTTATTGCCACAGGCCCGCTCACCTCAGCGGCGCTTTCGGATGCCATTGGCAGACGCATCGGCGGTGATTATCTGCACTTTTTCGATGCCGCCGCACCGATCGTCAGCTTTGATTCCATCGACATGACAAAGGCGTTTTACGCCTCTCGCTATGACAAGGGTGAGGCATCCTATATCAACTGCCCCTTCACCGAGGAGGAATACAACCGTTTCTATGAGGCACTGATTACCGCCGAGGAAGCGGAGCTCAAGGATTTTGATAAAAACGAACAGCTCACGGTGTTCGAGGGCTGCATGCCCGTTGAGGTCATGGCGAAACGCGGACACGATACACTGTTGTTTGGTCCGATGAAGCCGGTGGGCATTACGGTGCCGCAGACAGGCAGAGAAGCCTATGCCATCGTGCAGCTGCGGCAGGAAAATGCGGCGAAATCTATGTATAATTTGGTCGGATTCCAAACGCACCTTAAATTTCCCGAACAGAAGCGGGTATTCGGCATGATTCCCGGACTTGAGAACGCGGAATTCCTGCGTTACGGCGTGATGCACCGCAATACCTTCATGAATTCTCCCAAGCTGCTCGATGACACCTATATGTTAAGAAATACCAAGGGGCTGTTCTTCGCGGGACAGATGACGGGCGTGGAAGGCTATGTGGAAAGCGCATCCAGCGGTCTTGTGGCGGGCATGAATGCGGCGCGATTGGCGCTGGGCATGGATCCTGTGCATTTCTCTGCCGATAGCGTGATCGGATCTCTTGCCTGCTATGTCAGCGATGAGGGCGTGGTCAATTTCCAGCCGATGAATGCAAATTTCGGTCTGGTGGCACCGCTTGGACGCAAAATCAAGGGCGGCAAAAAAGCAAGAGGCGAAGCCATGGGCGAGCGAGCACTCGCATATATTCGTGCCATGACGGGAAAAGAGAGGAACAATACCGATGAAGCTGATTCTTGATGCGATGGGCGGCGATCATGCGCCGCTTGCAATGATAAAGGGCGCCGCGATGGCGTTGGAGCGTTTTGAAGATGTGGAGCTGATCATTGTCGGACGGGAGGCGGAGCTTCGCGCACTTTGTGAGGAGGAGAAGCTTTCGACGTCGCGCATGACCTTCCTTGATGCACCCGAGGTGGTGACAATGGAGGATGCGCCGCAGGCGGTGGTCATGTCGAAGAAAAATTCGTCCATGGCAGTAGGACTGCGTGCCCTTGCCGCAGGAGAGGGCGAGGCGTTCATTTCCGCAGGCAATACGGGCGCGCTAATGACGGGCGCCACGCTTTTGGTGCGCTGTGTGAAGGGCATCAAACGGGCGGCGATCGCCACCGTTCTTCCCATGGAACAGCCGCTGTTGCTCGTCGACTCCGGCTCCAATGTGGTCGTTACGGCAGAGAATATGGTGCAGTTTGCCGTTCTCGGCTCGGTTTATATGGAGCGCGTTTTCGGCATCAAAAAGCCGCGCGTCGGACTGCTCAACAACGGCACGGAGGAACACAAGGGCACCCCCATCGTGCAGGAGGCGCACCACCTTTTGTCAAACGCCGAGGGCATCCGCTTTGTGGGCAATATAGAGGGAAAGGATATTCCCTTTGCCTGCTGTGATGTGCTGGTCACCGATGGCTTTACGGGAAATGTTGTACTCAAGACCATTGAAGGGTTGAGTAAATTTATCCTTCAAAAACTGAAGGGTATGTATTTTAAGAATTTGAAAAACAAACTGTCCGCACTGCTGATCAAGGGAGAATTCCGCTTGCTGAAAAAATCCTTTGATGCCGGCGAATACGGCGGTGCGCCTTTCCTTGGCATTCAAAAGCCTGTCTTTAAGGCGCACGGAAGCTCCGATGCGACGGCTGTGATGAATGCGATCCGTCAGGCGCGGGCGTATGTGGCGGACGATGTTTCCGCAAAGTTTGCCGAGCAGATGCTTGCCTTGACAAGCACAAAGCAGGACTGAAGCGGAGACGTTTAGAAAAATTTTGCGGCTCCCTCGGCTGAAACCCGAGAGGCTTCCGTACAAATCGGTCAAAATTCCACAGAAAGGAAGACTTGCGGTGCAAGTCACGGTATGAAGGAATGGAAAAGCTTCCGCTTTCTCCCGCGCTGTTTCAGGAGAAAATCGGCTACACCTATCAAAACGAGCAGCTTCTTATTGACGCGCTGACGCATTCATCCTTTGCCAATGAAATGAAGCCGAAGGGCGAGAGCGTGGTGTTCAATGAACGCTTGGAATTTCTTGGAGACTCGGTGCTTTCCATTATCGTCAGCGACTATCTCTACCGCCATTATCCTGACACGCCCGAGGGCGATTTGAC
>JAZTWJ010000064.1:0-27721 GCA_045635785.1 Candidatus Flemingiibacterium sp. | reverse complement strand
CACGCACCAAGCAGGAAGTCGTGTATTTGATGTTATTATTATACCACAAACGAGCACAAAATGCAAGGCGAATCACAAAATTACCGTAAGCATTTTTTGCATATTCGAATTTGTCAGGGATCGACTAAAAATGCAGTCGATGTCCTTAGTTGCGGTATCAAATGGACTCGACGGTTGAATGAAACGCAGATTTACTTGGTTTCGGGCGCGTCGTAATCAATCTCGCCGAACAGTTCATCCTCAAACAGATCGGCAACGCGATCGAATTCCTCATCATCGTCGATGGTGACAAGAACTTCCTCACCGTCTACGCCGATTTCCAGCTTAAGGATCACGTATTCTTCCGCCTCATTTTCTTCCATGGGGACCAGAGCAAGGTACTCATTGCCGTCGATCTCGCAGCTTCCGAGAAGCGAAAACTTCTTTTCGACACCCTCCTCATCAGTCAGAGTAAATATATCCTCAGATTCAAAAATTTCGTCTGCCATGATCATGTCTCCTTTTAATTTGTGAGGCTCGCTCACATCATTTTTTCTATTATTATGATACCATTATTTTCAGCATTTGTCAATACATATCGGGATAATTTCGAGGTTGCACAGAGAAAATTCGAAATTCACTTGATTTTTTACCACACACATGATATAATAATCACGTGTACAAAATTTTCCGTCATGCGGATACATGAATAAAATCATTAAGCCCCTTATGGGGAGAAAGGCAGCTTTCATTTTGATGAAAGCGACGGTCAAAAACATGATCAAACATATCGTATGCTTCAAACTCCAAGATCCCACCGCGGAAAATTGCCTGCGCGCAAAGGAAGTTCTGCTTTCTATGAAGGGCAACGTTCCCATGATGCGCGAAATCGAGGTCGGTATCGACTTTTTGAAGTCTAACCGCTCCTATGATGTTTACCTGTCCGTTATCGTAGACGACAAGGACGCGCTGGAGGCTTATGCCAACGATCCGTATCACTGCGACGTCGTAAAGAAGCACATGCATGCAGTCTGCGCTTCTTCCATCACCGTGGATTTTGAGATGTAACATAGAACCTTTCACTATAATATCGAGGATTTAATTATGTTTTTTAACTGTAAAAATGAAAATATCCGATACACCGGCCGTTTTGGTGAGATCGGTGCAACCATGTCCGCCACCGCATGCGGTGCCATGATCGAATACAGCTTCATCGGAAAAACCGCACTGATGCATTTTGATGTTGATTTTTCCTTTGAGCCGCGCGGACATGTTTATGTATCGGTTGATGGCGGCGCATATGTGGATGCCACCATCGACAAATATATGCGTATCACCGCAAAAGGTGACGGACCTCATCATGTTCTTGTCATCTACAAGAGCAGCGTGGAGATGCAGCATCGCTGGTACGCACCGCTTGTTGGAAAGATCGCCTTTAAGGGCGTAGAAGCTGAGGGGCTCGTTCCTCTCGCGCCCGATGATCGTCGCACCATAGAATTTGTAGGCGATTCCATTACCGAGGGCGTGCTGATCGACGTGGATCTGCGCGCATACGCCGTGGATCAGCACAATCGCACCTTACAGGATGACGTTACCGCCACTTACGCATGGCTTTGTGCCGAAGCATTGAATCTGCGCCCCTATTTCATGGGATATGGGGCTGTCGGTGCTACCAAAATCGGATGCGGCGCGGTGCCAAAAGCTGCGGAAGCTTACCCCTTCAACTTTGACGGATCGCCTGTCACCTATCCTTCCTGTGACATTATCGTATGCAATCACGGTGCCAACGACAGACGGAACCGCGAGCGTTATCTTCCGGAATATGAGGTGCTCTTAAAAACGCTTCGTGCAAAGAATCCCACCTCTAAAATCGTGGTACTCTCACCCTTCTGCGGCGCTTTTGACGATGTACTTCCCTCTTTTATCGAAAAATTCAATGCAGAAAACGGCGATAACATCCACTACATTTCTTCCCAAGGATGGATTCCCGCAGAACCGCTTCATCCCCTTCGCGACGGTCATGAAATTGTTGCGGCGCATCTCATCCCCGAAATTGAAAAGCTGCTTTCTTAAATAAAAGTGCCAAATAATGTCCGAAGGATCGCCTACCGTAAAGCAGTAGGTGACCCTTCGGACAATTTTATTATTTGAAGATTTTCAGCCGCCAGATAATGAGCATAGCCATCACAGCGAGCACCAGGCTAAAGGCAATAATAATGGGAAAACCAAACGGATTATCGACAAGCGGCATGTTCGCACCGGGGAAATTCATGCCATAAGCGGAAAAGATCATTGTCGGGATTGCCATGACCAGCGTAATCATTGCAAGCACTTTCATCGCCAAATTAAGGTTGTTGGAAATAACCGATGCGAAGGTGTTTGACATGTTGGCAATAATTTCCGAGTTAATTTTAGCCATCTCAATCGCCTGCTTGTTTTCCACCACCGCGTCCTCCAAAAGATCGGCATCTTCTTCAAACTTTCGGATAAAATTGGTTCGTACCAGCTTTTCCAGCACAGCTTCATTGGATCGAAGTCCCGTGGTAAAGTAAACCAGCGATTTTTCGAGTTTCATTAAATCAAGCAGCTCTTTGTTTTTCTGATGCTTACGGAATTCTTCCTCCGCAGCGTCGGATTTTTTCTCTACCATGCGAAGATACAAAAGATACCGTCTTGCGGTGGCATACAAAATTTGAAAGACGAATCTCGACTGCAAATTGGGGTGAAAATCGCGAACAGAACCGTTGGCAAAGCTTCGCAGAACATGAGAATCCTTGGAGCAAATGGTGATCACCGCTCCTCCCGCCAGTATAATCGCCAGCGGAATGGTGGTATAAAGCTCGCTGGTGTTCGTCTCTTCCCTTGTGGGGATATTAACAAGAAGCATGCGCCAGTCGTCATCATAATCCACACGCGACCGCTCGTCAAGGTCGAGTGCCGCCTTTACAGCATCCATGGGAAGCGCATATTCGGCAGAAATCAGTCGCAGCTCTGCATCCGAAGGATCCGTAACCCGAACCCAACAGCCCTCACAAGGCTCGTTCACCACAATAATTTCACATTCCTTTTCGACGTAAAAATTGATCATTCGTCTTCCCACCTTTCTGCGATTATACTAGTATTATATCACAACTCTTGTTCTTTTTCAATGGGTAAGCAAAAGTTTACATTCAATTTAATGAAATCAAAGTCATCATAGCAAAGTCATCATAAAAACCGTCCACGCAAATAAAGCATGGACGGTTTACTGGATTTAGTCAAAAGCGAGGGGCGTGTGGTGGATACCCTGACGCGGGCATGCCATATATGCCTCGCAAGTTTCGCGCCATTTTTTGTAATGTGCGGTTTCCTTATGCGCCTTTGCATCTTCGGGCGTCTTATAGACCTCGTAAAGAGTAAAATAGGTGGGATCATCGTTGCCCTGCAGTACATCAAAGCGAACATTGCCCGGCTCTTTGCGTGCATTTTCAGCATTATACAGCGAAATGTCGATGAAATCCTGTACATTTTCGGGCTTAACGTGAACAATTACAGTTGTTGCGATCATATTGTTCCTCCGATTATCTGATCTCGCGGAAGAATTCCAATTCTTCCCCATCAGGTCCGTATACGAATGCGATATTGATGGAAACCTTTTCGGGCTCGGATTCCAGAGCCACAACCTTAGGCAGAATTTTGGGCTTTGCGCCTGCCGCGATCGCCGCGTTGAACGCCGCTTCTACATCATCAACCTCATAAGCGAAGTGGATATACTTACCTGCATATTCACCCACATCAGAATCAAGCTTTTTGCCGCCTGCAAACAACTCAAGAATGCCGCACTTGCCGAATTTCAGCATTTGAATATGCTTATCGCCCTCTCCCCAAGAGATATAGGGCTCCATACCAATCGCCTTATAAAAAGCGAGGGACTTTTCGAAATCGGAGGTCTTGAGCGCCAAATGCGCAATGCCCATATTGGGAATAACCTTGTTCATAGTATTACCATGCCTACGCAAGAGCGAAGGCTTCCTTATTAGAATTATTTACGAATTAGAATAAAACACCAACAGGGACCGACCTTTGTCGGTCTGTCCCTGCGGTTTTTAAGTATTAAAATTATTTCGAGGTGTAGGTATCAGAAAGGTCAGCAACCTTTTCAACTACATTCTTCTTTTCCTTCTTCGAAGAAATTTCAATCTTCTTCTGAAGCTCAGCCCAGAATTCCTCACCGTCATTCTTACACTCTACCCAATCATTCTTCCAGCTGGAAAGCATGATCGCGTTGGAAATGGAAAGACCGTTGATGCCTTCAAAGCCGGAAGCCAGCAAAGGCGTGCCATTGATAAGATGATCGGTATAGTTCTGGAGAATACCAACGTGCTGAGGGCCTGCATCTTCGAAAGTGAACTCCATCTTTTCGCATTTGGGCTTGATAAAACCATGTTCAGCGGTACGCAGATGCTCCTGAGCGTCAACTTCGTTCTTCCAGAAGGTGAGCGTCTTACCTTCGGCAACCAGCTTACCCTTGGTACCGGTTACTTCAAAACGGTTGGTACCGGGAGCCTCACCGGTGGTGGAGATGAATACGCCGGTAGCGCCGTTGGGATACTCTGCATATGCGGTGAAGTCGTCCTCGACCTCAATGTTGTGGTATTTGCCTTCATAGCAGAAGCCGTGAATTCTCGTAGGCATGCCGCAGATCCACTGCCACAAATCGAGCTGATGAGGGCACTGATTGATCAGTACGCCGCCGCCTTCGCCGTCCCAAGTTGCGCGCCAATCGCCGGAATCGTAGTAGGACTGCGTTCTGAACCAGTCGGTAATGATCCATACGCAGCGGATGAGATCGCCCAGCTCGCCGCCCTGAATCAGCTCACGCATCTTCTGATACATGGGGTTGGTTCTCTGATTGAACATCATGCCATAGGTAAGGCCGGTTTCCTTAGCAACAGCCATGATTTCCTCAACCTGCTTGGTGTAAACGCCGGCGGGCTTTTCGGAAATAACGTTGACGCCTGCGCGGAAAGCATCAATACCAATCGGAGGATGATAGTAGTGAGGAGTTGCAATGATAACAACATCAACAAGACCGGACTTCAAGAGATCCTTATGATTGTCAAAGTATGCGAGATTGGGGTAAAGAGCTTTTGCAGCCTCAATTTTAGAGGGCTTGATGTCACAGATTGCGACAAGCTCTGCGTTCTCTACTTTGCCTGCCATGAAATTTTTTGCGTGACCGGAACCCATGTTACCAAAACCGATAATACCAAATCTTACCTTGTCCATTATGTAATACCAATCCTTTCTTTGCATCCGTTTTACGGATGATGGTTATTAATATTATACACGTTATTTCCTGAAATTTCAATAGGTTTTTCAACATTTCTTACAGAAATTTTATAATTTTTCGACCAAACCGCCGAATAGGTTCCACTTTGCAATAACTTGTACATTTTCGTTCAAATATATTGTCAATTTTTGTTGACTTTGGGAAAATATTATGCTATAATAAATAGGAGGTATGGAAGACATACGTCCTCGGACGAAACATGCCATCTTTTCTTGAAATGGAGAACATCTTATGGCTAAGAACTTGATCTATGACATCCACGACAAACCTCGCTTCAACAAACTTATCGTTTTTGCTATTCAACAGATCCTTGCGATTATGGCAGCAACGATTGCCGTTCCCGCGATCGTCGGTAACGGAATGTCTGCGTCCGCAGCTCTTTTCGGCGCAGGCGTGGGAACGCTGATCTATCAGCTTTTCACCAAATTCCGCAGTCCCGTATTCCTTGGATCGTCCTTCGCTTTTATCGGTTCGATGAGTGCTGCCTTCGCAGGCGGTGTTTCGATGAGCCTCGGCTATCTGGGATTGATCTTAGGTGCGCTTTTTGCGGGTCTTGTGTACGTAATTATCGCCCTTGTGATCAAAGTCGTGGGAGTCAGCTGGATCAATAAGCTGATGCCTGCCGCAGTCATTGGCCCTACCGTGGCAATCATCGGTCTTTCCTTGGCAAGCGCTGCGATCAAGGATGTATTTTCCTACGGTCCCCAGAATGACAACGGCGCATTTATTATGACAGGCAACATTTGGGCTTCCTTTGTTTGTGCCATAATCACGTTGCTCGTGACTGTGCTTTGCTCTACCTACGGCAAAAAAATGATGAAACTGATTCCCTTTATCATTGGCGTTCTTTCCGGCTACGCGGTAGCGGCAATCTTTACTGTCATCGGCTATGCTGCAGGAATTGATGCAATCAAAATTATTGATATTACTCCCTTTACCGCTCTTGTTGCAGGCGGTGTCAGCCTAAAGACCTTTGTGGCAATCCCCGAATTTTCCTTCCTTCGCGCAATTGATGGCATCAAGGATTTTGATATTAGCTATCTTATTACCATACTTGTTGCGTATGTACCCGTTGCTTTCGTTGTTTTTGCAGAACATATCGCCGACCACAAAAATCTGTCCTCCATAATCGGAGAGGATCTCCTTGAGAATCCCGGTCTGCACCGTACCCTTCTCGGTGACGGCGTAGGATCCATGGTTGGCGCTTTCTTTGGCGGTTCCCCCAATACCTGCTATGGTGAATCCGTTGGCTGCGTTGCCATCACCCGTAATGCTTCCGTGGCAACGATTACGACCACGTCTATTATTGCGATATTGATTTCCTTCATTTCTCCCTTTGTTGCATTTCTTGATTCCATTCCCGGATGTGTCATGGGTGGCGTATGCATTACCCTTTACGGCTTTATTGCGGTATCCGGTCTCAAAATGATCCAAAAGGTTGACCTCGAAGATCACGCCGAGCTCTTTACCGTATCCATCATTTTGATTGCAGGTATTGGCGGCATGGCATTATCTATCGGAAAGGTTACCATCACGTCCATTGCATGTGCATTGATCCTCGGTATTATCTTTAATGTGGTTCTCCATGCATTCAAGAGACCCACGAAAGAAGAGACAGGCGAAGACAAATAGAAAGAGGCTTAAACCATGAAAAATTATGATAATGTTGTTATATTCGACCATCCCCTGATCCGTCACAAGATCGCTATTCTGCGAGATGAGCGAACCAGTATGAAGGAGTTCCGTGAACTTGTAGAGGAGATCACCACTTTGATGACATACGAATGTCTGAAAGAAGGGGTGCCCACGACGGAGAAAGAAGTCAAAACGCCTTTGGAGGTTTGTACCCAGCGTATGGTCAAGGATAACGCCATTGTAATCGTACCCATTCTTCGTGCAGGACTTGGTATGGTAAACGGCATCCACGTGCTGTTTCCGTCGGCAAGAGTCGGA
Source organism: Candidatus Flemingiibacterium sp. (assembly GCA_045635785.1). Classification (GTDB taxonomy): domain Bacteria; phylum Bacillota; class Clostridia; order Oscillospirales; family CAG-272; genus Flemingiibacterium. Next base: position 20,457 of record JAZTWJ010000064.1, on the reverse strand, counting down.
CATATCGGAATGTACCGTGACGAAGAAACGCTGGAACCTCAGACCTATTACTGCAAGTTGCCCGATGGAATCGAAGAAAAGCTGGTTCTTGTGGTCGATCCCATGCTGGCAACGGGCGGCAGTGCCTGCGATGCTATTAAGGCACTGAAGGAAAAGGGATGTAAACAAATCAAATTTATGGCAATTATCGGCGCCCCGGAGGGAGTCTCCCGTGTCGCAGAAGCACATCCCGACGTGCAGATCTATGTTTCCACCTTGGACCGTTGTCTCAATGAGAATGGCTATATCTTACCCGGCTTAGGAGATGCCGGTGACCGATTATTCGGAACAAAATAAAAAAATAGAGAGCATCTTTTTCTTAACGCAGGAACAGATGCTCTCTGTTTTGTTTGGGGAGTAAACTTTTCGATAAACGTGAGAAATGCAAGCGAATTCATTATTCATTCTTCATTCGAAAAAGGCGCGATTTAATGAATAATGAAAAATGAATAATACAAACGAAAAAGACGCCCACTTGCGTGTGCGCCTTTTTCGTTTGTGATGTGTGGCCGATTTAGATGCACGCCGATTTTGCAGAGGGTATAATACCCCCTTGGCGATGATGAGTTGCAAAAATCTCTATGAAAATAGCATTTTCCAACTATACCGGTAAACGAGCCTATGTATGGTTTAGTAAACAGTTATTCGTAAATTGTTTTTTCAATAATAACAACGCCTTCGGGATGCTGATCATATAAAGGGTGAGATTGCACCTCTTTTATCGTCCATCCTTCGTCCAAGTATTTATTGACTACATCAGCACTTTCTTGCCAGCGAAACTGAATATACAGTATTTTTTGCTTTTTAACAGGTTTTTTAATTCCCAAAAGTTCATCAGTGGTGATGTCAAAATAGGATGCAATTGCTGGTAACATCATAATATCAGGGGAGGAGGTTCCTGTTTCCCAACGACTGATTGTTTGAGGTGACGTACCCAATATCTCGGCTATTTGTTCTTGTGTTAATCCTTTGTCCTTGCGCAATGCTTTGAATATTTCATAGAAATCTTTCATGACGAAATCCTTTCTCTTGTTTTGAATACATTATAGCGCATATACGATATTTTGTGAAATCGAAAACCGAGAAATGAGCTCACGGATTTGTTGATTTCGCTGTGTTGATAGAGGCAATCAAAATTCTTTTCACCTCAACACACCTATCCAAAATCGTTTTATCGTAATAATATCCGCTTTCAATCAAAAGTTCAAGCCAATATTCCGTTTCGGAGCATTCCTTGAGGGCGATATGTAACTTTGCCACAAAGTCCGCCTTGCCGTGAGCGTAAAACGCTTCACGAATATTCGCGCCAATACTCGTTCCCGAACGTAAAAACTGATTGATCATCGCACTTTCGCACTTCGCTTCTCGTAGCGCCTTGCAAGCGCGAATAACCTCTAAAGCACACGCTTTCGATTTTATCATCAAAGGACTTTCGGACATACTACCTACCTCCCTATTTCTATTTGTTCCATTATACCATAAAACCTATTACTTTTCCACCTAAATGAAGATTTTGCGAAGCAAAATCAACCACACTTCTTCACTATTCACTATTACTTATTACCTTGCCAAAAATCCCGCCGGTTTAGTGAAAACTGAAGAGTGAAAAGTGAAAAAGTAAAAATCCCACACTGACGTGCGGGATTTTTTGGCAGGGATAGTTGGGCTCGAACCAACGAATGCAGGAGTCAAAGTCCTGTGCCTTTACCGACTTGGCTATATCCCTAAATCCATATTATTATAACATATCCGCAATCGTTTGTCAAGAGTTTTCATGAAAAATCATATGCAGTTCGAAATATCAAAATGCGGGGCGAATGCCCCGCATTTTGATATTGTAACGTGAGAAATTCTTGAGATGACTTACAGGCTCACACAATTCTTCGTTATAGCCATTGTTTAACACATTGAAACATAAATTGTCAGCTTTGACAAGCATCTTCGCAAATTATTTTCCAAGAATCTCCGCCATCTTTGCATAAAGATTATTAGCATATTCAGCAAAGCCGAGATCATTGGGATGCAGGCGTTCATCCTGCATAAATCCGCTTTCATGAGGAACAAGATTCCAGCCCTCAATGACATGCACATTCGGCAGGCTTTCGCAGCAACGACGAATAACATCCCCTACTTTATAAGTGGGTTCTTCGAATTTGGTTTTGTTTTTGTGATCGCCGCGCCAAATGGGCGTGATCGCAAAAATCGTAGCGGTGGGGAACTTATCGGAAAGACGGCGATAAAAATCACCGGCTTGGGATGCAAGGCGAAGCGCGTTGCGCTGGTTCCAGTCGTTTGTACCGTAAGCCACGGTTACAATATCCGGCATGATCGGCTCCTCCGGCTCAAGCAGTTCGGGGAAAAATACATCGCCGCCAACCGCGCGGTTGTAGGAATCTGCGTCGAGCATACGAGCCAATCTTGACGTGTAAGAAAGCGACGGATAATGTGCATCAAAGCCCTGCGTAATGGAATCGCCGTAATTGAGCATCACTTTCTTTCTCTTAACTGTGCAGAAGATCACGCCTTCTTCTAAATCGAGGTTCGAGATCTTTGCATCCTTCGACCAGGGCAGATATATTTCAAGTGTCTTGCTCTTGCCGAATCCAAAACCGTTCAGCGGCATGGAAACATGACCGGAAATATCGGATTGTTCTCCGCCAAAATGTCCGCAAAGTACGCCATCCACAAGAACGTCAATATAACCAAACTCTCGATTGGAGCCTCTGTTGATCAGGTTATAGTCAAAGGACAACACGCGCGCATCCGTTGTGCATGCAAGGCGAATATCCGCAGTACCCTCGGCTCTGTTGCAGAGATTTTCATTGCGGAATTCCTTGTAGCATTCCATTTGTGCGGCGGTAAAGCGGCGGAATCCGATCCATTCGTCCTCTAAATACATCTCAGCGGCGCCGTAGGTTATGCCGCGAATTTCATCAAAAGTTAACTTCATAAGTATTCCTTTCTACATATGCCTTTGTAAAGGTAAGCATTGAATTGGGGATACGGTCAGTTGGCAATTCCCTGCTGCTCAATGACCGACTGCGCCATTTTACGCTGCGCCATAACAAGCTTGTAGTAAATGCCCTTGTTTTCAAGAAGCTCTGTGTGCGTACCGAATTCCGATACGCGCCCCTTATCAAGAACGAGAAGCTTATCCGCATTTCGCAGGGTGGAAAGACGGTGGGCAATGGCAAACACCGTTCGATTTTCGGTCAGCTTATTCAGAGAATCCTGGATCAGCTTTTCGGTCTCCGTATCCAGCGCCGCGGTAGCTTCATCCAAAATCAGGATCCGCGGGTTATGAATAACAGCGCGCGCAATGGCGATACGCTGGCGCTCACCGCCGGACAGGCTGTAGCCCTTCTCGCCGACGATCGTATTGTAGCCCTCGGGAAGATTCAGAATGAAGTCATGTGCGTTTGCGATTCTTGCTGCATTGATGACCTGCTCATCGGTGGCAAGGGGCATTGCGTACTTGATATTATCGCGGATGGTTCCGCTGAACAGGAAAGTTTCCTGCAAAACGATACCGATCTGCGAACGGAGCGCATTCTGCGAAATATCCTTGATATCAACCGAGTCGATTTTAATGGAGCCTTCGTTAACATCATACAAACGCATAAGTAGGTTGATCAGCGTGGTTTTACCTGAGCCGGAATGGCCGACGATACCGATCATTTCACCGGGTTTGACATGGAAGCTGATGCCCTCAAGAACGGGATTGTAGCTCTCATAGCCGAATGTAACATTCTCCACATCGACCTCGCCCTCGATGCGAATGTCGATCGGAAGGTCAATATCCTGCACTTCCTGATTTTCCTCCAGAATCTCGAACACCTTGGAAAGGCTGGTGAGGAAGGTGGAAATCTGACGCGGGATAAAGGTGATATACATCATAGGTGCATAAATGATGTTTGCATAGGAGTTGATCTGATGGAGATCGCCAACCATCATCGTGCCCTGGAACAGGCACCAGTTTCCGTAGGCAAGAATCAGATAGGAGCCGATACGGATAAGGAAGCCGAGCAATGGGAAGACGGTGTCAAAAATCTTTGCATTCTTCTCTGCCTGATTGGAATACGCAACGGAAGCGCCCTTGAAGCGCTCCACCTCAGACTTTTCGCGACCGAAGCATTTTACCACGCGGATACCGTTAAGAATGTCCTGCAGCAGATGATTGGAACGCTGACCGAGTACCCAAAGACGGCGATTACGCATCTGCACAAATGCCCAGAATCTCGAAATGATGAATACAACAAAGGGGATCGGAACGAAAATGAACAGCGCGATCAGCGGATTCAGCGACAGCATAACGATCAGACCGATGACGAATGAAGCGATCTGAATAAACAGATTCGGCAGCTGATGTACAATAAAGTCCTGTGCGACACCAACGTCACCGTTGATTCGTCCCATGAGATCGCCCGTGGATTTTCGTTGAATAGACGAGAGGGACAGCGATTGGATCTTTTCGTACAGAATGGTACGCATCATCAGCGTAAAGCGATTACCCGTAATCGCGGACAGACGACTCTGCAGTACGCCAATGGCGCGGTGGAACACATCCAGCGATACGATGGCAACAACAACCAGAACGAATTCCACCATTTTTCCGGAATTGCCGTGGGTTGTGGAGTCGAGGATGTAATTGTTGAGTGCCAGCTTTTGGATCTGCGGTACAATAAATTGGAAGATGACATTAAAGATCGCGGCGACAAACGGGAAACACATCATCAGACGCAGACCTTTTGTCATGGCGAAGATCTTTTTGTAAACCTCAAGCTGATCCAGGCAATGGGGACAGATGTTGGTGCCGCGGATAAATGGGCGGCTGCACTTGGGACAGAATCGCTCCTTTTCGGAGTTGGTGATAGGCTCATCCTTTGAGGTGTCCTCTGCGAGGATCTCGCACGCTTTAACAAGCACCGCATAACGGGGAAGATGGCGTCCGGAAACGAACTGACAAATGAGCACGGTTCCCTGTCCAAAATTTGCATAGAAGCCACAGCTTCCGTACATGACCTCGGTTTTGAAGTCGGTTGCGCCTGCAATGTCGTAAGAAGCAAGCAGTTTGTCGTCGAGGATTTTATAAATTCGCCGATTTGTGATGGCGATAAAGCCGGAAACAAACTTGTCCTCTAAGATGTTAAAAGGAACGCAGTACATCAGTGTTTCTTCTGAGGATACGGCGGCATCGAGGACTTTTTTCTCTATCTCCGGAAGATCAAACAATAGTCTCATGCGGAGTTCTCCATATTCCCCTGTTTTACAGGTAAATCTCGATTTTCTTCAGGCTGGCGGCATCAAGCTTATCCGGATCGGAAATGGAAAAGACATTACCGTCAATATCGTTGATGAGAATGCTTCCGTCCTCCAAAATACGGATCTTCGAGAAAGGATTGTTAAGAACAAAGGTTACGCTTCCTGCCGTTGTGACAACATCCCAATAGAGGTAGCCAAAGCGATCCTTCACCGAAAGGATCTTAACGATCTCAGGCGTGAAATAGCGGCGATCCAGCTCCTCCTTGAAGAGCTTCTGTGTTTCATCATCAAAGTCGGTGATGAAACGGATCATGCCGATCTCCTTGCCGCGACCTTGCTTTTTGCTGTCGGGCTCGCGAACGGAAAGAAACTCGTCGGGATTGGTTACGGGGAAGGAACGCAGGATGATTACACGCTCAAAGCTTTCTTTTTCACCATCCTCGTTGATGATCTCCAGCGAGATCAGATTACCGCCGGAGCGGAAGAATCTCGCATTTTCCGCATTCAGCGGAATGGATTTGCGCGTATCGCTGAGAATGAGATCTCCATCGTCCGAGCCATCGCCCATAATATCGTTCTTTGCCTTGGATGCAGGCTTATCAGCTTTCTTTTCTTCTGATTTTTTATCTACGTTATTCTTGTCGGTCTCGGCAGACTGTTCGGTCTGCTTCTTTTCCTGTTCTGCCATAATCGATCTCCTTTTGTATAGGTAATTTTGCGATGATTCATTGCATCACATTAAAAAGGTAGCGCACGCGGTTACATGCCTGAAATGATCTTTTTGTTCGCCTCGGTCTGAAGCGTGTAGAGGCGATAGAATACGCCCTTTTTGTTGATCAGCTCCACGTGGGTACCTTCCTCTGCGATCTCACCGTTTTCAATGCAGAAGAGCTTGTTACAATCCTTCAGCGTGGACAGACGGTGCGCGATGGTAATAGTGGTTCTGCCTTTAATAAGCGAGGTGAGCGCGTCTTGAATCAGACGCTCTGTCTCGGTATCCATTGCGGCGGTCGCTTCGTCGAGGATCAGAATGGAAGGCGAAAGAAGAAGTGCGCGCGCGATGGAGATACGCTGCTGCTCGCCGCCTGAAAGGGATCGAGAGCCTGTACCTACCAGCGTTTCATAGCCTTCGGGCAGACGAAGGATGAAGTCGTGGGCATTGGCAGCCTTTGCCGCCTCAATAACCTCCTCCATGGTCGCCTCGGGACGGGCGTAACGGATGTTATCGGCAATGGTCCCCTTGAAAAGGAAGATCTCTTGCGAAACGATGGAGATGTTTTTTCGGAGCGATTCCTGCGCGATTTCCTTGACATTGTAGCCGTCGATGGAAATACTGCCGCTGATGGTATCGTACAAACGGTTGATGAGGTTCGCGATGGTGGATTTGCCGGAGCCTGTATGTCCGACAAGACCGATGTGCTGACCGCTATGAATTTGGAACGATACATTCTTCAAGATCGGGCGGTTTGCCGCGTAATGGAAGCATACATTGCTAAACTCGATATCACCCTTCAAACGGTCGAGATAAACGGGATTCTTCGCATCGTTGATCTCAGGAACCGCATCGGTGATCTCAAACATACGCTGCGCGCAGTTTGCCGTATCGGTAACTTGGTTTGTAAAGTTGGTGAAGAAATTAAGCGGACCAAATATCATGCCAATGTAGCTGATAAAGGTGGCGAATTCGCCGTATGTCATTGATTGATCCATGACCTCAAGACCGCCGAAGCCCCAGATCAGCTGTGACGACAAACCGATCAAAAGTCCAACAACCGGGAAAATCGTAAGCGAAACGAGGTTTGTCTGCAGATTCGCCGCTGTCAGCTTTTCAGCATACTGATAGAAGCGTGCAGTCTCCTCCGCTTCCTTGGAGAAAGCCTTAACGACACGCATACCTGTCAGCGAGTCACCAAGCACCGCATTCAGGCTTGAGGAACGGCGCCACTGCTTTGAAAACATACGCCAAAGCTTCGGCAGTGCGAATTTGAAGATGCACACAATGATAGGTACCGGCACAAATACGATCAGCGTCAGCTTCCAGTTCAAATAAAACAGGAAGAAGGCAAGACCAATGAAATTGACCGCGTTGGTAACAAAATGCGGCACGCCATCAATGAAGAAGTTGCGTATGCGGTCGGCATCATAATTGACACGGGTGATCAGACGTCCTGTCTGATTGTTGTTGAAGAAGGAAAGCGAGAGATTCTGAAGCGCAGTGAAGATCTCCAGTTTCATATTCAGCGTAACCTTGGTGGACATGGTGGCGTTGGCGCGGTTCTGGATGATGGAGATGCCAAGTCCAAGCAACGCAATGCCGATGATCAAGGCAACGATGACCGCAAGCCATCCTTCGGTGTGCATGGTACCGACTTCTTTATCTCCCACAAAGCCGTGGGGTGTGATAACCTGGTCGAAGAGGATGCGGTTGGAAATGATCGGGTTGATCAGACTGATGCCCGAGGAAGCAAACATACAGAGAATAACCGTAACGAGCTGGACCTTAAAGGGCTTGAAATACTTAAACAGTCTGACAAATACAGCGTTCTGATTGGTGCAGTAATTGCAGATCTTACGCTCTTGGTCTTCGTAGACGCGGTCACATTTGGGGCATTTAGCGTTAAACTGATCGAAAATGGGATCGTCAGCCTTGACGTCACCGCCTCTGATGAGGCGATTCATAAGATCAAGGAACGCAAACAGCTTGCGCTTTCTTGAGTTGGTGGCGTAAGCGATCACAATGGTCGTTGCACTTGCGTCGCGCTCTTTTTGACGGCGTTTTTCCTCATCGTAATCGAGGCGTACTCCGGCAGGAGTAACCTCGATCTCGCTTGGGTGATCCTTCGCCAAAAGGCGGTTGGATGAAACGAAATTATCAATATATGGATCGGAGATCTTCTTCATGTTGAAGGTGCGGAAGGTGGCGTTTTTGAAGAGATCCGAGGAAATGTTGACAGCTGCAGGCTCCTTGCCTGATTTTGCCGCCTTTGCTTTGGCGGCCTCCGCAGCTTGGCGAACCTTTTTGCGTTTTCTTTCGGTTTCGTGGTCTGACGTAATCGACATAGCATAGAGTTCTTTTTTCGATGCGTCAAAAGCCAGCCAGCTTTCTCCGAATCTTCCCTCTTCATCGAGGTCAAGCTCTAACACAATATCGAGATCATCGGGATTGACGCCGTGCTCACGGAAGCCAATCGCCGCTTCTTCGGTCAGCTTTTCAAGTGGAAGCATAAAGAGCATATGATCTGACCTGCGGTCTGATCTTCTCCTTTCAAAAATTAACACAACTTTTTGCAAAAAAACAAAAAAAGATTGAACTTTATATAAAGATGTGTTATAATAAATATACCATGAATCGCCAAAATTTCAAGAGTATTTTAATATTTTTTTTAATTTTGGTGATTTGTACAAGATTGGCACTTATTTTTGTATATTTTGAGACACATTTTTTCGTGCAAATAGCTTCTTTCTAATCACATAATTCCACCTTTGGCATTATTTTACATTTGCTGTACTAAAACCGCGATCGAGGAGAATTCACATGTTCGGCATCTTCAAACGACTGTTCAAAAACACCAACGAAAACTCTAAATCCTTTCGGATCGAGATGGCAAAACATCTGGCGGGACGCGCCATCAAATACTGTGCGGAACGGGATCCCGAGGGAAATGGCGACGTTGTCATCGGGCACGCAGGCTGCTTGTCCATCAAGGATGACGAATTTATTGTGCTGTCCTCCGCAGATATTGTTTTTCGCTGTAAAATTACCGAAATGCGCGCATGGGAATTCATGTCAAACGACGGCGCGACTATCACCGCGCCCGATCTGACGCACGGCGGCAAGGAACGCACCATCATGGTATATTACACCTATTATATCAAGTAACTGCCCATAAGCTGAATTTCGAAAAAACGTAGGTTATTTAATAAATACATCCTCACGCGGCAAAATTAACAATTATTTTCGAAATAATTTTCAAAAATGGCTTGACATTTGCTTGTAAAAAGTTTATCATATTATGGAGATGGAAGTGTTAGCATGTATCAACGCATCTTGTTGATCATACCAAATGAACGCGAGCGCACGCTCCATTCGATTGTGTAATTATTATTCAGTTAAAAATTATAAAATAAAAACAGACGGCTATGGTCGGCGCGACCGTCTGCCGTCAGCATGCGACCAAAATTCGCATGCAGAAAGGATGAAAATATGAAGTTATCTGTACTTGCCAACTGCTACGGCGGTAAGACGCTGGACGAAGCACTTTCGATCCTCTCCTCCATGGGCGTTGAAGCAGCCGAGATTGGTGCCGGCGGTTATCCCGGCAAAGCACACTGCAATCCCGCAGAGCTGCTGGCTGACGAAAAGAAGTTCCAAGATTTCATGGCAACCTTCAAAAAGTACAACATCGAGCCCTGCGCGCTGGCATGCCACGGCAATCCCGTACATCCCAACAAAGAGATCGCGGCAGGCTTTGAATCCGATTTCCGCGATGCGATCCTTCTGGCGGAAAAGATGGGTTTGGATACCGTCATCACCTTCTCCGGATGCCCCGGCGATCACCCCGACGCAAAGTATCCGAACTGGGTAACCTGCCCGTGGCCCGATGATTTCCTCTCCATTCTCGAATATCAGTGGAATGAGGTTCTCATCCCGTATTGGAAAGAAGAAGTGAAGTTTGCAAACGCACACGGCGTAACCAAGATCGCTCTTGAAATGCACCCCGGCTTCTGCGTTTACAACCCCGAAACGCTCTTAAAGCTCCGTGCGGCTGTCGGCCCCACCATCGGTGCAAACTTCGACCCGTCACACCTGATTTGGCAGGGTATGGATCCTGTTGCGGCGATCCGCGAGCTGGAGGGTGCGATCTACCACTTCCATGCAAAGGATACCAAGATCGATCCCATCAATACCGCAAAGAACGGCGTTCTCGATACCAAGCATTACGGCGATGAGCTTCATCGCGCATGGGTATTCCGCGCCATCGGATACGGCAACGATCTTGCATATTGGAAAGACATCGCTTCCGCTCTGCGACTTGTCGGCTATGACAAGGTTATGTCCATTGAGCATGAAGATAGCTTGATGTCCATTGACGAGGGTCTGTCTAAAGCGGTAGAAGTTCTCAAGCAGGTCATCATCAAGGATCCTAAGCCCAGCAGCATGGCATGGGCATAAGCACTTCCCTGTTTTATCTTCGCAAATATTTATTCTAGTATAGTTTTTTGAGGTCTTATTTTATGAAAAATTTAGTTGTTGTCGGCTACGGCGGAATGGGCGGCTGGCATGTGGAACGCGCGCAGAAAAGCGATGTCGTTCATTTGAAGGGTGTCTACGACATTAAGGAAGAACGCAATGATTTGGCGCGTTCGCGCGGGATCTTTGCTTACGATTCCTATGAGGCGGTGCTTGCCGATCCCGAGGTTGATATCATTACCGTTGCTATCCCCAACGACCAGCATAAGTCTGTTGTTATCAAAGCACTTGAAGCCGGAAAAAATGTCATTTGTGAAAAGCCCGTGGCGCCCAGCTCCGCAGAGTTGCAGGATATGATCGATGCCGCAAACAAGGCAGGAAAGATCTTCTCCGTGCATCAGAACAGACGCTGGGATGTGGATACACTCGCGATGAAAAAGGTTTATGAGTCCGGCGAAATCGGTGAAGTTTTCAACATCGAATCCCGCATCCACGGCTCACGAGGTATTCCCTCCGACTGGCGCGGCATGAAGGAATACGGCGGCGGCATGCTGTACGACTGGGGTATTCACCTCATCGACCAGATCCTTCAAATCATCGACGAAAAGATCGCGACCGTATTTTGCCGTTTTGATCATATCACCAATTCCGAGGTGGACGACGGCTTCAAGCTGGAGCTGATGTTTGAGTCGGGCAAGCGTGCATACATCGAAGTCGGCACCTACAACTTTATCGACATGCCCCGCTTCTATATGCAGGGCAGAAAAGGCACCGCTCGCATCAACGATTGGCGCGAAAAGTGCAAGATCGTCAAGTGCAAGCATTGGCATGAGTCCGAGGTGCTTCCCGTTGAAACGGCGGCAGGTCTTACTAAGACCATGGCTCCCCGCGATGAAATCACGGTGGATACTTATGAGATCGAGCGTCCCGTATCGGATGTGCACGATTACTACCGCAATTTCGTAAAGGCAATCGACGGCATTGAGCCGCAGCTTGTCACACATGAGCAGATGATGCTTGACATGAAGATCATCGAGGCGGCATTCAAATCCGCTGATCTTGGACAGGTCATCGAATTCTAATATCCGCGGCTGCTGCTTATACGCAGCAGCCGTTTTTATCGAAAAAATGAGACACAATTCAACAAGAAGAGGAATCAGAATGGTAGATTTGCTTGAAATGCATAAATACTTCATACTCCAGCATCTAAAGGAGGGTGATGTAGCCGTGGACTATACCATGGGAAATGGGCACGATACGGAATTTCTGTCCAAAACCGTTGGAGAAAACGGCAAGGTATATGCTTTTGATATTCAAATGGCGGCGCTCAATTCCACAAAAAAGAATCTGACTGTCGCAGGATGCCCAAATAACTATACCCTGCTCTGTGCGTCCCATCACCGTGTGAAGGAATTCGTCCACGAAAAGGTAAAAGCAGGTATGTTTAACCTAGGTTATCTGCCCGGTAGCGATAAATCCATCACCACCATGCATGAAACCACGCTGGCGGCGATCGACGCGGCGATCGAACTCATGGACAAGGATGCCATAATCCTCATCGCGGTCTACCCTGGTCATGCGGAGGGCGAAATCGAAGGTAAGCTGGTCAACGAGCGTCTGGCTCTTCTTGACCGCCGTCTGTACACCGTTGCATCCTTCAAGATGGTGAATTCGCCCACAAGCCCCTTCTTCTACATCATCGAGGGGCGCTGATGCAGTCCTATCTCAACCTCATCGAAATTGATACCGCGCGACAGCTCCGCTTGGCACAGTTTGGCTTTCACGCCACGCTTCCATCGTTTGTAGAGGGTGGCATCAGCTTTTTTGCGGACGGAAGGTGGAAGCTTTTTTCTCTGGATACGGGGATGGTGTGCGATTATACGGGAGACTTGCCCGCAAGGCAAGAAGTGGCGCGGCTGGAATTTACGACCCCGTTAACGGACGGCGTTGGCTATTGCCGTTTGATTGTCGGCTCACACGTGGTCAATAACTTCATGGGCGGCGATGGCTCCATCGGAGCCGCGCCCATCTCGCCTGACGGAAAATATGCCGTCTATATCGGATATCCATCCAAGGAAGGATTTGGCGCATGACTCTCAATCCGATACGGTCGCTTCTGTTTCGCTGACAAGGGAAGGTTTATAACGTATCGGAAACGAACTGTTCCCTACTAAAGAAGCAACAAAGCAGGTGCTGATTTCAACACAGCACCTGCTTTTTATGCTATTTTTCGCCCGTCCAGCTGATCCGATCGAATATACTTCGTACAGCGATCAGCTCGGCACCCTCGAATGCGAGCTTGCGTCCCGATTTTTTAGCAAGCTCTAAATTACGCGCGGGGACGATGATGCGTCGAAAACCAAGTCGGACTCCTTCACTCACGCGCTGCTCGAAATCTTGCACCGCACGAACCTCCCCCGCCAATCCGATTTCACCGATGGCGATGAGATCGTCCGCCACTGCCTCGTCCTTGATGGATGATATGAGCGCCAACGCCACCGCTAAATCCGCGGCAGGATCGTCAATGGTTAAGCCGCCCACCACATTCAGATAAGCATCATTAACCGAAAAACGATAGCCAAGCCGCTTTTCAAGCACCGCAAGGAGCAAACACATGCGCGAATAGTCAATGCCGTTTGACGTGCGTCTTGGCGAAGGATAGTAGGTCTGCGCCACCAAAGCCTGAACCTCCGCCACAATGGGACGGGTGCCCTCCATGACACAGACAGCGCAGTTGCCGGATACGCCCACAGGACGCCCCGATAACAACGTTTCCGATGGATTTGTAACCTCGGCAAGCCCTTCGTCCGTCATCTCAAACATACCGATCTCATTTGTGGACCCGAAGCGATTTTTGATGGCACGGATGATACGATAGGAGCGAAGCTTTTCGCCCTCAAAATATAACACCGCATCCACCATATGCTCAAGCACCTTCGGGCCTGCGATGCTGCCCTCTTTATTAACATGGCCAACCATAATGACGGAAATGCCCTCATTCTTCGCCTTCGCGATGAACGCCAAAGCACTTTCGCGCACCTGCGTGACAGAACCGGGCGCACTTGCCACATGCTCGTCATACATCGTCTGTACCGAGTCCACGATGATCACATCGGGATGAAGCTTGTCGCACTTTTCCATAATGCGACGTACGTTAGTTTCTGTTAACACAAACAGCGATTTACCCCCAGCATGAAGACGCTTCGCACGAAGCTTAAGCTGCCCTTGCGATTCCTCACCGGAAATATACAGAACCTTACGCTCGTTACCGTAATCGTCCACACAAAGGGAGGATGAAATTTGCAGCAGAAGCGTGGATTTACCGATGCCTGGCTCGCCTGCCAGCAACACCACCGAACCATGCACAAGACCGCCGCCAAGCACGCGATCAAGCTCGCTCATGCCCGTTCCCGAACGGATAAAGGACGGAAGCTCCAGCTCATCGAAGGATACGATTTCCGACTCATATTCGGGTGTTAATCGCTTAATTTTAGCAGCTGCAGAAGGCGCCAGAGCCTCTGAGGGAGCTTCGCCCTCCTCAAGGGTATTCCACGCACCGCAAGATGGGCATTTTCCATACCATTTGGTGGTGACACTGCCGCATTCGGTGCAGGTGAAGATCGTTTTTGGAGATTTCATATTATTTTCAGCCGAGGCTGTCCTTTCGTAAGGATAAACGTGATAGCGCGTGCTTTTACAACACGCCGCACGATCTTATGTCTCATTTAATTATACCATATTTTTGACAGGATGTCAACGGCGATTTGGAATGCATGACATTAAGAAAGTTCTTGCAAATAATTCAAGTTTTTTCAAAATAACTATTGACAAACTGATGTAAATATGTTATAATATTACACGTTGCAGAACAAACCGCAACTTTTGCGAGAGTGGCGGAACTGGCAGACGCGCACGTTTGAGGGGCGTGTAGTTCACACTGTACGGGTTCAAGTCCCGTTTCTCGCACCAAACGCGTCCGCTTTAGGACGCGTTTTTTCATTATTTTAACACGAGGTATAATGTCATGTCAAAAATCATCCTGACTGGCGACCGCCCTACCGGTAAACTTCATATCGGTCACTATGTGGGCTCCCTGCGCCGTCGCGTTGAGCTTCAAAACTCGGGCGAATACGATAAGATTTTCATCATGATTGCCGATGCTCAGGCGCTCACTGACAATGCCGACAATCCCGAAAAAATTCGTCAAAACATCATAGAGGTTGCGCTCGATTACCTGTCCGCAGGTCTTGATCCGACAAAATCCACCCTGTTTATTCAGTCTCAGATTCCGGAGCTGACCGAGCTGTCCTTCTACTACATGAACCTCGTTACTGTCAGCCGCCTGCAGCGTAATCCCACCGTCAAAGCGGAAATTGCAATGCGTAATTTTGAGACCTCCATTCCCGTAGGTTTCTTCACCTATCCCATCTCGCAGGCATCCGACATTACCGCATTTAAGGCTACCACCGTTCCCGTGGGCGAGGATCAGCTCCCAATGATTGAACAAACCCGCGAGATTGTCCGAAAATTCAACGATGTCTACGGTGACGGTAATGAAATTCTCGTAGAGCCGAATGCTCTGCTCCCCACAGACATGGCGTCCCGTCGCTTGCCCGGCATTGACGGAAATGCGAAGATGTCCAAATCCCTTGGAAACTGCATTTATCTTTCCGAGGACCCGAAGGAACTCAAAACAAAGGTCATGAGCATGTTCACCGACCCTGACCATATAAAAATCACCGATCCGGGCAAAATTGAGGGAAACACCGTATTCACCTATCTTGACGCCTTTGCTCGCGATGAGCATTTTGCGGAATTCCTGCCGGAATATAAGAATCTTGACGAGCTCAAGGAACACTACCAACGCGGCGGTCTTGGCGATGTGAAAGTGAAAAAGCTTCTCCACGCGGTGCTTGAGGATGTGCTTACCCCTATCCGCGCACGTCGTGCCGAATTCGAACAGGACATTGCAGGCGTGTACGACATTCTGAAAAAAGGCAGCGAGATTGCCCGCGAAGAAGCAGCCAAAACGCTGGACGAAGTCAAGCGCGCCATGAAGATCAACTATTTTGAGGATTCTGCGCTCATCACTTCGCAAGCAGAAAAGTATAAGAAATAACGAAAAAAGGAGCCACCTCGGCTCCTTTTTACTTTGCAATGCAGCGAGTTTATTCTCAAAACACGTATCCGTCAACTGAAAAAAGCCGATTTGATCACATCATCTCAAATCGGCAGTTTATTCAAGTTTGCAAATATCACATTCCATATGATTCAAGAAAATGATGCGCCGCATCCAGAACGGCTCGATCATTTGCGTAAGTGATCAGCGCGCGCGCTTCTTCATATCCGCAGAGACGGTAGGAGCTGACTTCGGAAATTTGTATCTTTACATCATCTCCCGTAAACTTGCCGAGGAAATAAACGCTTTCCTTTGTAATCCGCCCGGTCAGAGAGTAGATCACCGTCTCACGGAAGCCGTCCACTAGTGAAATATCAACACCGGTCTCCTCGCGAACCTCGCGAAGGGCGGTCTCGTATTCGTTTTCATACTTTTCCACGTGCCCCTTCGGGAGTCCGCAATGGCCGAGGTTCATACGAATAATCAAATACCGCCGAGCACTTCCCTCGCCCGTAAAAACCACGGCTCCGCAGGATTTTTCGCGCAGGCAATAAATGCGCGGTGTGTTGTCCTTTTCCCAATAATCCACCGCTTCCGCGATTTCGGACTGCGTCCATTGCCGATCGCTTTTAGCTGCCAATAAAACCGAAATACTGCCCGTATCGCGGTCAAACATGACGCCTACTGCCGTTCCGACATTTCCCATATTCGGATCCCACAAGTATGCGGTATGTACATGACAAGTGTCACCTTCACGGATCATTGCGGTTCCTCGAGAAACATCGCCATGACGATTGTAAACACGGATAGAAAACTCTTCACCCAGGATTGATTCCGAAAATCCGCGTTCATAAAATTCAAGCGCACGTCTTTTATCCGTGCAACCCCACTGTGCCATGACGATCACCTCACATTCTACTGCCCGAGAAAGCATTGTTACTAAATATTATAACATACTTTCCTGATTTTTTCAAACACATTTCCAAATGTTCATAAACTGTTTACAATTCCATGAGGTCAGCTTCACATAAAACAACGAATGATTTTACAAAAACATGTTGAAATGATTGCAATTTTATGATAGAATATAGGTACCAAAAAATCAAATATAACATATTGGAGTTAAAAATGGATATACTTGATACGATCCGCGCACAGGTGTCAGCCGCTGTCACGGAATTGATCGAAAAAGCAGGCTTAAAAGCAGGCAGTCTTCTTGTGGTAGGTTGTTCGACCAGCGAGGTCATCGGCTCAAAGATCGGCACGAATTCCAGCCCCGAAACGGCAAAAGCGCTTTTTGAAGGCATTTATGAATGCACGAAAAAGCATGGCATACATTTGGCGGCACAATGCTGTGAGCATCTGAATCGCGCACTCATCGTAGAGCGTTCCGCTCTTCCCTATGCGGATGCGGTGAACGTGGTTCCACAGCCAAAGGCGGGAGGATCCTTCGCAACACAGGCATACGCGCATTTTTCCGATCCCATTGCAGTGGAAGAGATCCGTGCAGATGCAGGACTTGACATCGGTCTTACGATGATCGGCATGCATCTGAAAAAAGTGGCGGTTCCGCTCCGATTGGAGAACAATCGCATCGGCGAAGCACTCGTCTGCGCGGCACGCACCCGTGCAAAATTCATCGGCGGCATTCGCGCGCAGTATGATGAGTCACAGCTTTAATCAAATATAAAAACGCTTGTCAGCACAGTCGCTTGACAAGCGTTTTTTCAGCCTTTATCACAAAGAATACCGTTCCATGCTCTCGTAAACCTTCCGAAGTGCCGCACCTTCGATTCGGCTCACATAGGAACGCGAAATGCCGAGTCTGTCGGCAACCTCGCGTTGGGTGATGGCGGCAGCGCCGTTCAAACCGTATCGCAAGCACAGGATCTGCCTTTCACGCGGAGAAAGTTCGTTTTTTATAATCGAAATCGCCCGTCCGGAGCGCAATTTGGTGTCAATATCGTCCGCGATCGTATCATCCACCGCAATGACGTCTCCCCAAGTCAGTGGATTTCCGTCCTTATCTATGTCAATGGTCTCGTTCATCGAAACCTCCGTCTGCAATTTTTTCTGTGAGCGGAAGTACATGAGGATCTCATTTTGCAGACATCGCCCCGCATAGGTAGCGAATCGCGCACATTTTGTTTCATCAAAGGTGTCAACGGCTTTGATAAGCCCAATGGTTCCAATGGAAATGAGATCATCCTGATTCTTGCCCGAACCGTAATATTTTTTCACAATGTGCGCTACAAGGCGCAGATTATGCTCGATCAGCTCGCACCTCGCGGATGCCCTCTCCTCCTTTGATGCACTTTTATCATGCATGCACGCAAAGCATTCGCGCTCTCTTTCATTTGAAAGCGGTGGCGGAAAGGATCCACCGTATGCACCGCTTTGTACCCGCAAAAATAAAAACAGCAGCTGCCGCAGTGTGATACCGAAAATTTCGCCAAACATGTATATCACCTCAAAATAAAATCGGGGCATCCAATGACGTCCCGATTCTATGTATATGCGGCAAGATCCGCAGTATTCACTCATGGTAAGATTCTTATAATTACTGCATTTTTTCCACAGGATAGAGGATCTTCAGCTGATTGACCTTGCTCTTGTAAGCGGCCTGCTGTTTTTCTCCGCGAAGCGCCTCGAGAAGCTGATCCTTCACTTCCTCAAAATTCATCTCGCCGCCCTCATTACGGGAGTTGAGCTTGATGATATGCCAGCCAAACTGCGTTTTCACAGGCTCCGAAATAGCGCCGATTTCCATCGTCGCACACGCCTGCTCAAATTCGGGTACCATCTGACCGGAAGAAAAATCACCAAGTTCACCGCCGTTTTGACCGGAAGGACAGGAGCTGTGAGACGCGGCGGCATCTGCAAAAGATACCTTGCCTTCTTTGATCTCGGCAAGGAGAGAAGCAGCCTTTTCTTCAGAATCCACAAGAATATGGGAAGCGTTGAAGGTTTGACCGGAGACGAATTTCTCCTTGTTTTCATCAAAATACTTCTTTGCATCATCCTCGGTAACGCGAACAGCTTCCATCACCTTCGTCAAATTGTAGTTGATGAGCATGTCCTCTTTCACCTTGCGAAGCTGTTCCTTGAACGCAGGCTCACGCTCGATCATATTGACGTTTGCATCAATAAGGAGTAGCTGATTTGCAATGAGCTGATCAAGAATCATCGCGCGGCCTTCGGGATTATTGTAGCTCTGTGCGCGCTGTCCCATACGCAGGAGCATTTCGGTCACATTCTGTTCGGTGATCGGCTTGCCGCCTACGGTGGCAAGCACCTTGTCGTTATTCATTCCGTTATTCATTCCGTTGTTCATTTTTATATTCCTTTCACGGTACGCTAAGTATTACCTAAGCATTGTACCAAATTTTATCTGATATTGCAATCGTTCTTCTGAATTTATAATGCAGAATCTATCTTTTCCAGCTCTGTTACCTCAATGACGGGGTCCACGGAGCCGTATTCGGGCGCAAATTCATTATGAACCACGCCTTTTACGCGAATCCGCATATCCGCATCAATATTTTCGGACAACTTATAACGGCAGAGAAAGCCGAGAAACTGCATGTCATCCTCACAGCAGGTCATCACGTCATTGCCCGCATAAAGATATCCCTTGCGAAAATGATCGGGCTTGGCGGCGATCGCCTCGAACTCGACGGTCTTGCCCTCGTAACGGTCCTTATTGTCCAGCATGTCGATATACCACGTCAGGAAATTTTCCTCGGTGATACGGATAGTAGGATCGTTGATATTATAAGGCAGATCCTCCTCCAGCATAATATCCAACACGCCTTCTCTGTCGCTCAAATAAATCAACTCAGCACGCGGCGCGCAAGCCTTCACGCTATCCTTATAGAATTTGAAGTCATCCTGGCGTGTACAGCGATTGATGAATACGCGAAAGGTGTTGCGGAGCATATCCGCAAAGATACTTCGCATATTGGCGAAATAGCCGCCAAAGTTCTCTGCATCTATGATGGAAAGCTGTTCAGCCGCAACCCACGGCTCCGGAAGTGTCAGCTTGTAGAAGATGTCCATTCCCCAAATGATATTGTATTCGAAAATTACAATCGTCGGTGAGTACATCTGGCGCAGTTTTCTTAATAAGCCGTCGTCAAGCTCCGTCTTATCCTCCACAAGATGGACGGAAATGTTATCGGGCAGATCCTCGTATTCCAGCTCGCCTTCCTCACAGCAGACGATCAGCACCTTTTCCCGATCCATTCCGGGATCGCGCAGGATGGCGTTTTGAATGAAGGTGGTCTTTCCGCTTTCCAGAAAGCCGTTGACCATAAATACAGGAACCGGTCTTCCGTTTGTCATCGTTTTCCCTCTCTCACAGCGACTTACCGAACAGCTCAGTCAGCTTGTCTTTCTTCAGATCCGCGCCGATCACGCAAATCTTTCCCGTAAAGCACGGGCTTCCCTCACGGACTTCCTGCTCCTCGGGAACATAGTCAAAGTAGATCCAATGATCGCCGCCGTCCACCATACCCTTTGCGCGAAGCACAGCGCCGTATTCGCCGCTGTCCAAAGCCTCCAGCATGCAGGTAATCTCTGCATCGGAGAATTTGCGAGCGGTTTCAAAGCCCCACGCGGTGAACATCTCATCTGCGTGGTGGTGATCATGACAGCCGCATGTGCAATGCTCGTCAAGCTCGTGATGGTGGTGCTCATGTTCGTGATGCTCGTGATCATGACAGCCGCATGTACAATGCTCGTCATGCTCGTGATGGTGATGCTCATGCTCGGCGTGCATATGAGGCGCCTCAGCGAGAAGCTCCTCCTCCAAGGAACCCTTCTTGAAGGCATCCAAAATCTGCTC
>JAZTWJ010000063.1:0-27929 GCA_045635785.1 Candidatus Flemingiibacterium sp. | reverse complement strand
AAGCTTTTCTGCCTTTGCCGCCTGCGCTTTGGTGGCTACCGCACGTTTTGCGCGCGCCGCCCTTGCCTTTTTTTCAGCCTCGGCACGCCTCTTTGCAGCGGCGGCCGCCGCCTGTGCCTGACGGGGATCCCGCATGGGGCGCGCCGTCGTTTGTCCCATGCCGCGCCTTGCTGTCGCTGTTCCGGCGGTGCTCATGCGCTTTGCATTGCCGCCGACGGGCGTGCGCTGAGCAGTAGACTGCGGACGGGGGGTCTGTGCGCCGCGTGGCGGATTTTGCCCGCCCTGCGGCCGCGTATTTTGCGGGGAACGAATCAGATTCTCAAAGGAATATTCCCTATAAGACGGATGGGTGGAGACACGCTGACCGGCAATGGCTCCGTTTCGATTTTTCTGTTTGAATGCGACATCCGTCATAGGCTTCACCTCCGTTCCGATTGTTTATAAATATTTACGCTAATTTTTCAGCAATACGCAATTTTGCGCTGCGGGAACGCGGATTTTCGTCAAGCTCCCTCTCCGATGGGAGAATGGGCTTGCCAAACACCTTGATCTCGGGTGTTTTTCCGCAAACGCATACGGGGAAATCCTTTGGGCAGGTACATCCCTTCGCATGGGATGCAAAGGTCTGCTTGACAATGCGATCCACCAGCGAATGGAAGGTGATAACCGAAAGCCGTCCGCCCGGATTCAGTACGTCGAGCAGCGCATCCAACGTCGGTGCAATAATCGAAAGCTCCGAATTGACCTCAATGCGGATCGCCTGAAAGGTCCGCTTAGCGGGATGGGGCCCGTCTTCCCTCGCTTTGGCGGGGATGGCGGATCTCACCAGATCCACCAGCTCTGCGGTGGTTTCGATGGGCTTGATCGCTCTTGCCGCAACGATTTTCGAGGCAATTCTGCCCGCGAATTTTTCCTCGCTGTATTCAAAGATCAGTCGCTTCAAACGCTCCTCGGAATAGGTGTTGATCACCTCTTTGGCATCAAGTTCCGCATCGGGATTCATACGCATATCCAGCGGCGCATCGTGCATGTAGGAAAAGCCGCGCTCGGGCGTATCCAGCTGATAGGAAGAAACCCCAAGATCGATCACGGCGCCGTCGATGCCTTCGATGCCGAGCGACTCCAACACCGCTCCGATGTTTTTGAAATTATCCCGAACAAAAGTCACACGGTCACCAAAGGGCGCCAAACGTTTTTTGCTTGCCTCAATGGCGGCGCTGTCCTGGTCGATGGCGATCAATCTGCCGTCCGTCAGCCGCGAGGCGATCGCCTCCGAGTGTCCGCCACCGCCAAGCGTGCAGTCCACATAAATGCCGTTTGGCTTGATGGCAAGGCCGTCCACGGACTCACCAAGCAGTACCGAATAATGAGAAAATACAACTGTGGTTTCGCTTTCCATCCTATCTTCGGATCGTCCATGATCCGTGCTCCTTTCGCCAAAATGCGGAATGTTATGTGCAGTCAATCACGCATCATTTCGCTTTCCCAAACGGAAAGCCGAAAAAGCGATTTCATACATTTTGTTTAAGTGTAAAATTTTGATTCCCACTATAGAATATTATACAGCAAAACGCGCATAATTTCAAGAGCTTTCGCGGGAATTTTTTTGCCAATATGCAAATTTTTTTGCATATTTTTCAAAAGCGTTCACGGTATTTCGCCCGATTTATCCAATTTCATTACCAAAGCGTGACCGCGATTTTACCGCTTGTTCATAATCTCGGAAAGCAGCTCCACGCTTCCCCTTGGAACCAGCTCCTGAAAATCCTTTCCGTAGCGCAGCATTTCGCTGACCATGGTGGAGCTGATGTGCATATATTCTGCCTTTGTGGGCAGGATGACCGTATCCAGCTCGGGCAACAGCGAGCGGTTGATACACGAAAGCGAAAGCTCGTAATCAAAGTCCGTGATCCCTCGCGCGCCCTTGACCAGCGTGCCGATCCCATGTGCCTTTGCATAATCGGCGAGCAGGGCGTCGGAAACATCCGTATGCACGTTTTTCATGTGTCCGAAGGAAGCTTCAAGCAGCGCGCGCTTTTCTTCTGCGGAAAAGCGTCCGCTCTTCGCCGCATTTACAAAAGCCACCACCCAAATCTCATCAAATATTGCCGCGGCTCGCTCCGCCATATCAAAATGACCGATGGTAGGCGGATCAAAGCTGCCCGGAATCAAAGCAATTTTTGGATTTAACATTGTTTTTACCATCGCTTCCGTCACCGCGAAAGCTGCCTTTCTGCCCTATTGGGCTAGGTTTTCTGAAGGATTTTTCTTTTAGTCCTTCAAAGAAAGCACCGTGATGAAGATCCGTCCGTAGCGATTCTGCTTTTCCACGGTATAGCGGGATGCCAGCTCTTCGTCTTCGCCGAAAATATCGTCCGTTTCATCCTCGCAGAAGATCCATGCGCCATCCGCAAGCAGATCCGCATCCGCAAGCAGCTTCAGCGCATTTTGAAGCATGCCGCTTCCGTATGGCGGATCAAGAAATACAAAATCAAACTTCTGCTTACCCTTTGAAACACGCAGATATTCCGCATAATCGGACAGCACCAAGCGGCAACGCTCCCAAAGATGGGTTTTCTGTGCATTTTTCTTGATAATCGCCACCGCTTCGGCAGATCTATCCACCAAATGTGCCTTTGCCGCGCCACGGCTGAGGGCTTCCAAGCCCATCTGACCGCTTCCTGCAAACAGATCTAAAACCGTGGAATCCACAAGATCAAATTGGATCATAGAAAAAATGGCTTCCTTGACTCGCTCTGCGGTGGGACGGGTTGCCTCCCCTGCCAATGTTTCCAGCTTGGTTCCGCGCGCGCTTCCTGTAATGATTCTCATTTTGATTCTTCTCCTTTATGATAAAAGCGGATGATCGCATCCGCGTTGGCGGCGGAAATGCCGCTTACCTTCATCAGTTCTTCCCTGCTCGCCGCCTTGATGGCTGCGATGCTGCGGAAGTGGGCAAGCAGGCTTTTCGCCTTCATGGTACCGATACCGTCGATCTGCTCCAGCGTGGAATGCTTCACCGACTTCGACTTTGCGTTCTCCATGCGTGTGACGGTATAGCGGTGAACCTCCTCCTGAAGCTTATAAACAAATTGAAACACCGACTGTTCACGGGCGATGGAGATCTCCCTTTTGTCGTCAGTTAATGCACGGGTCTTGTGAAAATCGTCCTTGACCATGCCAAAGACGGGGATCTCCACGCCAAGCTCCGTCAACAGCTCGCGAATGACCGACACATGCCCCTTTCCGCCATCGAGCAGAATGAGGTCGGGCGCATCGCCGAAGGATCCGTCGGTCAGATGTGCCAGACGGCGAGAGAGCGCCTCACGCATGGCTCCGTAGTCGTCAATGCCGTCCGTGGATTTGATTTTGAAGGTGCGGTAGGCTGATTTTTTCAGCTTTCCGTTTTCCGAAACGATCATGCCTGCCGTGATATTATCCTTGCCGAAGTTGGAAATATCGTAGCATTCGATGCGCTCGGGCACCACCTCCAGCGCAAGCATGGAGGCAAGCTTGACCAGCGTCTTGCTGTCCTTTTCCGACTGCGCTTTATAGAGCATTGCCTGCTGCTTGGCATTGTCATACACCATTTCGCAAAGATGGCGGCGATCGCCCCGCTCGGGTGTGCGAATATCGGGCTTATAGCCCACTCTGCCTCGAATCGTCTCGGCAAGTGCAAAAAGCTCCTCCTCGGGCAGCGTAAAATCAAGCAAAATTTCCCGCGGCACATACTCGCGGATATTGTACAGCTCCGATAAAAAAGCGGCCATGTTTTCCTCATCGACAATCTGCTCCGCAGGAAAAAGAAAATGCTCATTGTCCGCAATACTGCCGCTGCGGATATAGAACACGGAAATACAGGAGCAGACCTCGTCCGTATAGAGGGCGATGACATCCTCCTCCATATCGGGGGAGCCCACCACCTTCTGCCGCTGCCATAGCTTCGACAGCGCTTCGATGCGATCGCGATAGCGCGCCGCCGCTTCGAACAGAAGATTTTCCGATGCAAACTCCATTTTCTCCCGAAGCGACTGTTCGCATTCCTTAAAGGAGCCGCGCAAAAAAGCATGGATTTCCTTAAAAACCGCCTTATAATCCGCCGAAGGAATCTCGCCCGTACAGGGCGCCATGCAGAGTCCGATGTGTTTGTTGAGGCAGGGGCGTTCCTTGCCGATATCGCGGGGGAATTCCTTTCCACACGATGCGATGGCAAAGGATTTTTGCACCGTTCCGAGGATGCTGTAAGCCGCCGCCGCACCCGAATAGGGGCCGTAATACCTCGCTCCGTCGTTCAGACGGCGGCGGGTGACGGTCAGCTTGGGGAAATCATCATTGACGGTCAGCTTGAGATAGGGATAGCTTTTGGCATCCTTGAGCTTGATATTGTATTTTGGTGTATACTGCTTGATCAGGCTGTTTTCAAGAGACAGTGCCTCAATCTCCGTATCCGTGAGAATATAATCGAAGCTGTATACCATGGAAACCATGCGCCGCGTTTTTTCATTATGCCTTGCGGATTCATGAAAATAGGAGGAGACACGGTTTTTCAGCGCGCGGGATTTGCCGACATAGATCACCTTGCCGTTTTTATCGCGCATGATATACACACCGGCGCGAAGCGGCAGCTGATTGGCTTTTTCAAGCAGCGCCGCTCTCCGCTCATCAAATGCCATACTTATGACCGTGACCTGCGCTTGCAAGTCTCCCTTCCTGTGGATTTTTATGGGCAGTTCCGATTCCTTTCGCTCGAAAGAAAAGACGAGCCAGCGTTGACACTGCCAAACCGCGACTCGTCATGAAATTTAGTTTCGTTGCTTATTCGCCGAATCCGGTATCAATAAGCTCTGCCAGACCTTCCAGCGCATCCTTTTCGTCACTGCCGTCAGCGATGAGTGTGATGGTCATGCCCTTGGTGATGCCAAGAGAAAGCACGCCGAGCAAGCTCTTTGCATTGACACGTCTGTCCTCTTTTTCAACCCAAATGGAGCTTTGGTAAGAATTTGCCTTTTGAATAAAGAAAGTAGCAGGTCTCGCATGCAATCCAACATTGTTTTTGATCGTTACGTTACGGGAAGTCATTACATTCTCTCCTTCTAAAAATTTCTGATGAATTCGTTCGTATCCGGTCTGAATCGCAGTCAAATCCATCATTCGTCGGACGGCGCGTAACCGGCATCTAGCTCACATAATAATATACTGATTATAGTATATCAAATTTTTATAATAAAATCAATAGTTTTTTTGCATATAATTTACCATTACCAAAGTTAATTTCTCTGTAGATTTCTGTATAATCGCTAAAAAAACGCACAAAAGAACGGTTTCGCTTATGGGTATTCTCCACGATGAAAAAATGCCCCCGATTTGCATCGAAGGCATCTTTTGTTATTTTTCCGAATCCGTTTTTTGAACATCCGTGATCATCATCGTCACAGAAATATCGGCGCTTTGCACCTCCAGCTTGCTTCCCGGCGCAATATAGGTGGAGCCGCCCAAAAGGAAGCCTGCATCGCTGAAGATCCCCTCACTCGCGAATGTGCCGCGCACATCAATGCGAGCGTTGTTTGAATAGGTTTTCACCATTTTTCCGTCTTCACCGCTGACAAACACCTCTGCGGGCATGATCTGCACCGATGTCAGCTCGCCGAGCTTCAAGACCGGATTTTTAATGTAAAACGTTTCGTTAACACGGAAATATTCGCCCGAATTGTTGTTGATATCCAAAACCAAGAAAGAAACGACCGCTTCCTGCATCTCCGTATGGTTCGACACGCTTTTGTTGAGCACGCCGGCACGCAGTGCTAGACTTGCGATCACGCCGAGAATGATCAGAATTATCAAAAAATCCACGACATTGGGTTTTAGCTTTTTCTTTGCTGTAACCGTTGTTTTCTCGCTCATGCCTATGCCTCCGTTTTTTTCATTTCGATGCAATATCCCGTACCCGTGAAATCAGGCGTGCGTACATGGACGGTGGAACCAACGGAAAGTTGGTATCCTCCACCCAAATAATAGAGTCCCTGCTCATTGAAGGTCGCCGTGGCTTTGATGGTCAACTGCACATTGATGTGTTCGGGATAGTCGGATATCACCAGCTCGTTTGTTTTCAGATCGTTGCTGCTGTAGGTGGCATTCTCCACGTTCACCGCAACAACTTCTCCAAGCTGATATTTTGCCACCGCATCGGAAACAAGCGTGCCTTCCTTGAAATTATCAGCGAATTCCTCGCGGATCTGACGGAATTCCACCACATATTCGATCCCCGTCTCCTTGACATCGGTCACCGCGCCGGTGCTTCTCAGGCCGGCAAACACGGCGACGACCGCGATCACGGCTACGATCAAAACCAAAATGATGGCATCCATTACATTGAACTTACGTTTTTTCGTTTTATTGATTCCCATTGTGATTGTTTCCTCCCGTTAAAATTGGTCCTTGACTGCGCTTGCCGACAGGATCCTACGCACGGCGGCGCCTAGTCCAACAAGAAGCCAGAACATTAAAAACACGCGGTAATTGTACCAAATATAATCCGTCATGCCCTGCGCAAGAACAGAGAGTATTCCGCAGAATATGCCTGTGGAAAGCAGTTTTTCCTTGCGTGCTTCGAGGGCATGCAGCGAAAAGCTGCCGATGGCATACACAAAAATTGCGGCAAGAAATACGACAAGTCCCACAACGCCGATCTCCACCACGATCTGTAAATACAGATTGTGCGCATGGGGTGCGGCTTCGATGCCGGCAAGCGAATAGAGCGGATAGACGCATCGGAAGGAATCCGTTCCGATGCCCACGCCACTCAGCCCGAAGTCCTCGATCATTTTGCCCACACCGCGCCAAATGTTGACACGGTAAGAGGTGGAGGAATCACCGAGATTTCCGATGCTTAGGAAGCGTTTGGTGATGCTTTCGGGCAAAACAAACGGCAAAAACGGTACACCCAAACAGCCAAACAGCATTGCCGTTACGGTATGACGGCTGATTATCAAAAAGAAGATGACAGTTCCGATCAAAAAGCCAAGCCATGCGCCACGCGACCATGTATAGATAAGACAGCAGCCCGTCATCAGCCCTGCAAGGGCAATCGCCGTTTTTGAGGAAGTCGTCCTTGCACAGAGCAGCATGGCAAAAATCAGCGGCAAAAGCATGATCAGATATTCTGCCAGCACATTCGGATTTTCAAAGGTGGAAACGACGCGGCCTTCGATCTCGCTGAACATGTTGGAGTCATGCCATGTTTTCGACACGGTTCCAAAGAAATTCTGATACAGACCGTATGCGGAAACAAGCGTGCAGGAGCCGATCAGCCCCACAAGACAGCGCATCAGCCACTCCATGGAGCGGATCAGATTGACAACAAGGAAATAGCCGAGCATAAACGCCGCATAAACCAGCATTGGATACATGCTTTTTCCGGATGCCGCGATCAAGCCGCCGCCTACCGTGAGCAAGAGGAAAACAAAAATGAAACCGTCGAGCAGATCAAAACGAATGGAGCGTTTTCCGCGCGCGACCTTGATAAAGAAGCAAAGCGCGGTAAAAAGCACCGCCGCCACCAGACCCATGGTCGGCGCAAAGGGAAGCACCGCAAGGATCACCACCACGCCGCATTCGGGCGTTGACAGCACCAGCAGCATCGCAATACAGCCAAAAATCAGAAGCAGCGGCAAAAGCGGCCCCGATTCAAAGGATGCAATACCAAATATCAGACCGGCGATAAACGCCACATTGGAATGGCCCTCCACCTCTTCTCTGCCGTCGATCTTTTCGCGTCGAACACCAATGATGTTCAGCAAAACGAATCGAGTGATCCTGCTTGAAGAAAGCGTTCCCGCCAGCGTATCACGCGAGGCGATCATCACCACCGAGGCGATCAGCATGCATACCAGCATCACCACCGTGCCCAGATCCATGTGATCCAGCCTTGACGCAGACTGCGGCACATCGGTGAAATACATCGTTTTGAGCACAAACGCGATCGCGCTGTACAACGTGGCGGAAAACATAAAGGTTCCGTACACGCGCATGGAACAGCAAAGCATACGGTCAAGCTTTCGCACGATGTATTCCAGCACCGTACTGTTTTCACAAATGCGCGCAATGTATCGTTTGGTGGGAGAAACAATGCGCCGATTAAGATCGGTCTGCGCTAATTTTTGTGCGGTAAAGCTTTCCGAAACCGCCCTTTGACAGCGATCGTAGGATGTGAACATTGCGCCGAACAGACCGTTTTGCAGCTGTTTGTAGATCGCCGCGCCCAATCGCCCCAAGGTGCTGAGAATCAGCGAAGCGGAGAAAAGCGTTCCGATAAACTGCAATTGATCGGTTCTGTTTCCGTTTTTTTTCAAGCATATACCCCCTTCAAATTCAGGTAAAGCGAATGCGCATCATTTTTGTATAGATCCCATACGCGGCGGCGGCGGGCAGGAAGATGACCATCGCCTTCCAAATGTTGGTGAACAGGGATGCCGTATAGGGATCGCTTGCCGTAAGCATCCGCATGCCGAGCGCGATCGCGAACACGATCACTCCGCCGAGCATGATCTTTATCAAATCCACCGCGAATTTTTGCGTGAATAAGCCCTTTGTCCGCTTTGCGGCAAAAATCAGCAATACCACGGCAGACACAAGCTGTCCGATGGCATTTGCCGCGCCCACCACGCCGATGTCAAGCAGTCCTAACGCCTTCAGCGAAAAGCCTGTGACCAAATTGGCTGTGATACCCGCCAGTGCCGCATACATGGGCACGCGCGGCTGTCCCATGGAATAAAACACACGCGAGAACAGCTCCGTCACGCAGAAAAACGGCATGGCGGGAAGAATAAAGTAAAGTGCCTTTGCCGTGTAAAAAGCATCATCGGATGTAAACGCACCGCGCATATACAGCACCGCCGTCCCCTCACCCGCCAGCACCATCGCCGCCGCCATGAACGGCACCACAATGAACAGCGCCGAGTGAAGTCCGCCCTGCACCGTTTCAATAAATCCCGCGCTGTTTTTGTTTGCCGAAAGGCGGGAAATCTTCGGGAAGGTGTAGTTGCAGATGCTATAAGTCAGCGTACCTGCGATGATGATATAAATATTGTTCGCATAATCGAACATGGTGGTGGCTCCCGCAATGCCGCCCGCCGCCGTCTGTGCGGCGAAATACTGCCCGAGCAGTGTGCCGACGGGTGCCAGCCATGAGCCGAGCATAATGGGCGGTGCCATTTTGATGGCGCGGATGAGCGCCGGATTCTTCAGATCAAAAATGGGGCGATAGGAAAACCCCTGCTTATATAAGGGAAGGATCAATGTCAAAAGCTGAATCAGCCATGACAAAAAATATGCCACCGCCAATCCGTAGATTCCCTTATCGCCAAGAGGCGCATTAAACAGCGCAAGATACAGTACCACGCCCGCATTGGATACCGCGCTGATCAGCGCCGGCGCAATGAAGGAGCCCTTCGATTGCAAAACGCCCACCAGCGTATATGCGGCGCCGGTGAAGATCACCAAAGGGAACATGATGCGCGTCAGCTTCACCGCCAGAGCGGTGGTTGCCACGTCAAGACCGCTTGTGATCAGCCCGATGAACGGTTCGGCAAAAATAATGCCGATCGCCGCCAATATGCCGCAAAGCAGCATAATGAAATTCAAAAAGATGCAGGCAAACCGATCCGCTTCGGGACTTGTGACGCGGTCTGCGTCCTTTTCCTTGAAGCTGTTATAGACAGGGATAAAGCAGCCGAGTACCGCCGCGGCAAGGAACATATCGAAAAACGCCAGCGGCAGCTTGGATGCCGCCGTAAAGGCGTTCGCCTCGGCAGAGGTGCCGTAGGCGTTTGCCTGTAAGACACCGCGGAGCATGCCGAGAAGCTTGGCGATCACCGTCGCCCCCATCATCAACACAACCGTTCCGCCCGCTCTTTTTGCATTGACGGAGGAAGCGTCCCTTTTGTTCCCGTTACTTCTCATGTTCATCGCCGTTATTTTCCGTTTCCTTGCATTGCAGACATACGCCGCTCTCTATTAGATCGGGACGGCAGGCAAGCGTCTTTTTCATTGCCTGCTCATGCCGCCATTTTTCAATGTTGGCATGATGCCCCGAAAGAAGCACCTCCGGCACCAAACGCCCCATAAAATCATAGGGGCGGGTGTACTGCGGATATTCGAGCATACCCGAAGCAATGCTTTCGCCCTTCCAGCAATCATCGTTTGTGAGCACGCCGTCTATCATCCGCGAGATGCAATCCACCAGCACGCATGCAGGAAGCTCGCCGCCCGTCAGCACATAGTCGCCGATGGAAAGCTCCTCATCCACAATTTCCTCGATGATGCGCTCGTCCACACCCTCGTAATGTCCGCACAGCAAAATCAGATTATCATATTTTGTCAGCTCATAGGCATGCTGTTGGGTAAGCACCTTCCCGCGGGGAGAAAGATAGATCACCCGACGCTTTGCAGGCGATTCCCGCATGGCATCCGCTTCGCGCTGTGCCTCTAAAATCGACTGATAACAGCCGTAGATCGGCACTGCGCTCATTAGCATCCCCATGCCGCCGCCATATGGCGTGTCATCCACGCGGCGGTGCTTATTCTGCGAAAAATCGCGAATGTTGTGCGCATGCACCTCGACCAATCCGTTTCCCTGTGCACGTCCGATGATACTGGAGCCCAGCACCATATTCACCACCTCGGGAAAAAGCGTCATGATGTCAAATCTCATCGTTTTCGCCTTTCTCTGCGATGATCTCCTCCGCGCCGTCAAACATGCCGGGGATCAGCCGCAGATAAACGCCCTCGTCGTCGATATGTCCGATGAAAGCATCCACCGCCGGAACCAGCTCCTCTTTGCCGTCCGCTTTCTTTACGCAGAACAGATCCGAGGAGGGATTTTCGATCACATCCACCATCACGCCGAGCTTTCTGCCGCTCCCCTCCTCAAAAACGGGAAGTCCGATGATGTCCGCGATGAAAACGCGGTCGTCCGGCAGTTCAATGTCCTCTCTGTCCGCATATACCACACGGTTTTTGAGAAGCTGTGCCGATTCGATGTCGTCGATTCCCCAAAAATACACCAGCGCACAGCCCTTGTGCACCGATGCTTTGGTGACGGTCAGCTCAATATATTCCTCTTTTTTCTTATAATACAGGCGTTTCAGTTCACACAGCACCTCGGGCGAGTCGCACCACGACTCGATCTTGCACGCACCGCGCACACCGTGGGTGTTGATGATCTTTCCGCATTCCAGATATTGCTCTTTTTCCATATCATTCTCCTGCCTTCGCCAAGCGAAAGCTTCCTTAATTCCCGAGCATTCATTCAAGTAGGTCAGTTACTTATATTGTACCATATTTTCTCATAGGATGCAAGGAAAATTTGTAAATTAATTAAACGGGCATCTGTTTGATGCAATGGCAGTCGCTTTCAAACGAAAAAATCCGCCCTTCAGCAAGGGCGGATCCAATGAAAAAGCATGCGGTCAGGTCAGGATTTGCGGTCAAATCTCGTTTTGCAAACGGGGCAGGTAATGGTGATCTCCCCGCGTCCCTTCGGCACACGCAGATTGTTTTTGCAGCTTGGGCAGGCGAAATAGCGATGCGTGCGAATATCGCGGATGCGATTGTATTGCAGCTTGAACCATTTTTTCAAGGGCTTCCAAACGCCAAGAAATTTGCGGTTTTCCGCCGCGCGCGCTGTGATATTGCGCGAGAGAACGCGAAAGATCGCATACACGATCGGCGCATAGGAAAGAAGCATCAACAAGCCGCTTTCAAACAGCGAGGAGAGGAAGGTCAGCACCATCGAGGCGATGATCAGCGCCCATCCAAAGGTATCCATGCCGTATCTTCCGTAAAAAAATCGAGCCAATTTTTCTTTCATAACCGTGTGTTTCCTCCGAAAACGAGTGTGTTTCCATCATTATACGCCAAAAAGCCGCCACTTTCAAGCAGAAAACTTTGACAAAGCGTAAAAATTTCATGAAAGTCGAAAAAAGCTTGCAAATTGAGAGAAATTGAGTTATAATATAAGGGCACCCTTTAATGTAATGCTTTTGAAAGGAGTAATTGCTTAAAATGATTCAAGACGATTCTAAAAACATGCAGGACGAACAGTCTTCCGAATGCACCCATGACTGCTCCTCCTGCTCTGCAAAATGCAGCTCCCGTGAACCCCAAAGTCTGTTAGAAAAGCCCCATGAGCTTTCAAACGTAAAGAAAGTCATCGGTATTGTCAGCGGCAAGGGCGGCGTCGGAAAGTCCATCGTGACCTCCCTTCTGTCCGTTATCATGAGCCGCCGCGGCTATAGCGCAGCCATCCTCGACGCGGATGTGACCGGTCCCTCCATTCCCAAGTCGTTTGGTGTCAAGGGCGAGGTCAACGGCGACGGTCAGGGCGGCATTTTCCCTCTCGAGTCGAAAACCGGCATCAAGATGATGTCCGTCAATCTGCTTCTGTCCGACGAAACCACCCCCGTGGTTTGGAGAGGCCCCGTCATCGCGGGCACCGTCAAGCAGTTCTGGACCGATGTGATCTGGGATGACGTGGACTTTATGTTTGTGGATATGCCTCCGGGAACGGGCGATGTTCCGCTGACCGTATTTCAATCCATTCCGCTGGATGGCATCATCATTGTCACCAGCCCTCAGGAGCTTGTTTCCATGATCGTCTCCAAGGCGGCAAATATGGCAAAGATGATGAATATTCCCGTGCTCGGTCTCGTGGAAAACATGTCCTGCTTCAAATGCCCCGACTGCGGCAAGGAATATAAGATCTTCGGTGAAAGCCATATTGATGAAGTGGCAGGCAAATTCGGCTATGACGTTTTGGCAACCATGCCCATCGACCCCAAGCTCGCGGCGCTCTGTGACAAGGGTATGCTGGAGCTGATGGAAAACGATTATTTAGACAAGGCAGCCGACAAGCTGGAAAATCTGCTCAAATAACACTATGCAAAAACGCACTCCAAAAGGTTCGATCTTTTGGAGTGCATCCTTTTATGCGTTTCGTCTCAGGCACCTTAAATACCGATGTCCTCACCGGAAAGCAGTTTTTCATAGCAAGCCCCCACCATCCGCGCATCCGAGCGATAGCCCTCGACATGCAAAAAGCGAATGCGATTGTAGCTATAGGTGGCAAGGGGACGGTTGAATGCGTTGTCGCTCTGCGCCGCCACCAAATATCCGCGCGGCGAAAAGCCGGTCACAAGCAGGGTGTGATAAAAATCCCCCTCCTCGCGCCCCAGCTGGATCACATCCCCCGGCAAGATTCTGCCCGATGGCACCTCACGTCCAAAGGGACCGAGCGTATCCCCGACCCCCGTTTGATTGTTAACGAGAAAATTGCGAAAAAACTCCACACCCGTCCATGCGGCGGTGCGCTCGGCGGAATTGATGTAATACCATCCGAAGGTGGGGGTAAAATTCATCTGACAGCATCCCGCAAGCAGGCATTGGGAGACAAAATTGGTGCAGTTGCCGCCCTCGCCGGTAAAGTCGTAAAACAGCGGATTGCGTGCAAATGCCCATCTGCGTGCATATTCCACCGCCCGTGCTCTGTTGTATTCCCTGATTTCAGGCATTGTTCGCATCACTCCTTCACGGCAGTATATGCAAATCCTTCGCGCCGCGTTCCATGCGGCTGCCATCGCAAGAGAGCTAAAACGGCAATTTTTCATGGAACATTTTACAAATCGTTTCGTCTTATTCTATGAGCCATGTAACAAAGGAGGCAAACATATATGGAGCTCGCACTTCGCACAGTTTTCACCGCCGTACAGATCCTTGGCATTTTGATGCCGCCGCTACTATTATTTGTTTTGCTCGGGCGCAAGCCATCACGCCGACGGATGGCGGTGCTTTTGTCCGTCATTCTGCTTGCGGCGGAGCTTGTGCTGATCAGCGCACTCACTCTGTGTCCGCCGATTTTCAACGCATCGGAGCCGAAGCTTGCGCTGACGGATGCGGACAAAGATGCCATCCGCTATGTCAGCGCGGGCATTTATTCGCGGAACATTCCGCTGTTTCCCGTCTGTGTCATTGTGACAAAAAATACGGAGGATGTCCTGTATTTCCGCACGCACTACGCTTTTTGGGGAACGACCGAGCACGTTTTTGTCAAAGAAAAATCCATGTATGAATGTCAGAAACCGCTTGCCGGCTGGTAAAAATCGGAGCATTTGTATTGCATTTTTCTGTTTGCCGTGGTATAATGAATTCACATCCATACAACTTAGGCAAACAGCTCCCAAAAATTTTGATATAAGGAAGCCTTCGCGCGCGCGAAGGCATGGTGATTAAAATGAAAATTACCGAATTTGCAAAACCACAGCGTCCCATCAAATTCTTGCAGTTTGGCGGCGGCGTATTTCTGCGCGGATTCATTGAGCGCATGCTTCAGCATGCAAACGACGCAGGCGTTCTCTGCGGAGACGTGATGATCATCCGCACCCATTCAAGCGGCGTCGATCCCCTTTCCGCGCAAAATTTCATGTACACCCATGCGGCGCGCGACGGCGAAAGCAGCGAGATCACCCGCATCGACTGCATTGCGGGAAGCATCCATGCAACAGCAGAGCATGACGCCTTCCTCGCACTGGCGGAAAATCCCGACACCGAGGTGATCGTATCCAACACCACCGAATCGGGCATCGCATATACCGCCTGCACCTTTGATGCGCCGATCGGCTATCCCGCTTTGCTTGCAAAGCTGCTGCACCGCCGCTTCACCGCAGGTCTTGGCGGCATGCTGATCCTTCCCTGCGAGCTCATCGAAGCCAACGGAAAAACACTGCGGGAGCTTGTACTGCGCTATGCGGACGATTGGGCGCTTGGCGAAGCTTTCCGCACGTTTGTTAGCGAGCGCTGTTCCTTCCGCAACACGCTGGTGGATAGTATCATCTCCGGCAAGCTTGCCGAGGAAGA
Source organism: Candidatus Flemingiibacterium sp. (assembly GCA_045635785.1). Lineage (GTDB taxonomy): Bacteria > Bacillota > Clostridia > Oscillospirales > CAG-272 > Flemingiibacterium. The sequence continues at coordinate 13,022 of JAZTWJ010000063.1, read as the reverse complement.
TCCGCTGGAACTTCCTTATGAAGACACGCTTGTCAACACGGGCGAATATTTCCACCTCTTTGTCATCGAAGGCGAGGCGGATGACAGACTTCCCTTCCTCGCGTCAGGCGCGAACATCAAATGGGTTCCCGATCTTTCCGTCTATCGCACGCTGAAGGTACGCATCCTCAACGGCGCGCATACGTCCATGATCCCCTATGCGCTGCTATGTTCCGTGGAAACGGTGGGAGACTGCATGAAAACAAAGGAGATCCGCTCCCATCTGGAAGCCTGTCTTGCAGAGATCCTTGCATCGCTCGACCATGATCCCGCCGAGGCGAAGGCGTATGCAGAGGATGTGCTCCGCCGCTTTGAAAATCCTTACATTCGTCACCTCTGTCGGAATATCGCCCTCAATTCGCTGGATAAATTCCGCGTGCGCGTGCTTCCGTCCATACTCGCTTATAAGGAAAAGTTCGGCGTATATCCGAAGCAGCTTGTTTTCTCCTTTGCGAAGCTGATCGAGCTTTATAAAAACGGCGAGCCTAACGATGCTCCCGAAAAAATTGCCTGCATCCGCGAGAGTTCCATGCAGGAGATTCTCGCAGACAAAGCACTTTGGGGCTGTGATCTGTCGGCGCTTGCGGAGGTTCTCGCATGAAGATCCATCCTTCTGACAATGTGGAGATCAACACCGCCACCGGTCATAAATATGCCGCAAAGGATATTGAAAACGGCGAGGCGATCATCAAATACGGCTTCCCCATCGGTTATGCCACCGCCGACATCAAGGCGGGCGAGCATGTGCATACCCACAATCTGACCTCCGCCCTTTCGGGGCTGGGCGTTTGGGCATATCATCCCACAAAGGATGCCTCCCGTCTCATCGTTGATGCGGGTAAAACCTTCAAGGGCTATCTGCGTAAAAACGGCGATGTGGGCATTCGCAACGAGCTGTGGATCATTCCCACTGTGGGATGCGCCAACTGCGCGGCAAAGGCTTTAGCGGCAAAAATCGAAGCGGAAACTTCTATCACCGCCCGTGCGCTGATCCATCAATTCGGTTGCTCCCAGCTTGGCGATGATCTGCGTACCACGCAAAAAACGCTGTGCGGACTCATTCGCCATCCCAATGCGGGCGGCGTTCTGGTGCTTGGACTCGGCTGTGAGGAAAATCACTTGGACAGCCTAAAATCCGTTCTTGGAGAAGAATATGACCACGAGCGGGTGCGTTTTCTGAATTTACAGGATTGCCGCGACGAAATTGCCGACGGCATGACGATCCTGCGCGAGCTTGCACAGATGATGGCAGGAGATGTTCGCACGGATGTGCCGCTTGCAAAGCTTCGCATCGGCGTGAAATGCGGCGGCAGCGACGGCTACAGCGGCATCACCGCCAATCCTTTGGTGGGTGTATGCGCGGAAAAATTCGCAAACGACGGCTCCACCGTGCTGATGACGGAGATTCCCGAGGTTTTTGGCGCGGAGGAGATTCTGCTCACCCGCTGTACCAATAAGAAGGTTTTCGACGATGTATCGGCGATCATCCAGCGATTCCGCCAATATTTCATCTCCCACGGCGAAGGCATTGCGGATAATCCCTCGCCCGGCAATGTGAAGGGCGGCATCACCACGCTGGAGGAGAAATCTCTCGGCTGTGTGCAAAAGGGCGGCCACGTGCCCGTCTGCGGCGCGCTGGATTTCGGAGAAAAGCCCGCATCGGGCGGACTTTTCATGGTGGATGGTCCCGGAAACGATCTGGTGGCAGTCACAGGACTAGCCGCATCGGGTGCCCATCTGATTCTGTTCACCACGGGACGCGGTACGCCGCTTTCGGCACCCGTTCCCACTCTCAAGCTCTCCACCAATTCCGCGCTTGCAGAACAAAAGCCGCATTGGATCGACTTCAATGCGGGACGGTTGCTTGATGATATTCCCATGTCTGCGCTGGCGGATGAGCTTTACGCGGTCTGTCTCGCTTGCGCCGAAGGCAAGCAAACGGTCGGTGAGCGACTCGGATACTATGACATCGCGCTGTTCAAAAACGGCGTGACCTTGTAACGGATATGGAACGAAACAGCACCTTGAAAGCCGCATCTTAGGCTTCACAAGGTGCTGTTTTTCAGCGAAAACGGTACAATTTCCATAGGGCAGGGGCATTCTGTGCAAATGCAGAGCGCGTAGCCTTCAAGCATTTGCGCCGTATAATGCAAGCCTTCCGCCTGCCACAAAAGCGCATCGCCCTGCTCGAGCAGATCCGCATTTGCGGGCAAAATTCCAAAGGTGGAGAAAGTTCCGTCAATTCCGCTGCCGGATAATTTCACGCGGCTTTCCCGAGCGGTCCATAGCAGAAAGAAACGCCTCTGCGGATCGGCGGCAACATACGCGGACTCCTCTGCGGGAAAAAATCGCGCGGCGATTTTGCAAAGACGCGCGACGTTTTTATCGGCATCCGTACTGCGACGAAGATCGCAATACTGCAGATCCATGCCGATGGGCACAGAAGAAAACGCCACCGCAAAGCGACTGCCGCTATGGCTCACCGAAAACGGCAGTTCCGGAAGCATGGGAAAATACGGTTTTCCCCGTTTTTCACGCGCAACGGCAAACTTTTCCGCATGATAAGGCAATCTTGCTCTCCGACAGTATTCTGCCGCACATATGCGGATTTTTTCATCTGTAGACAGCTGCGGAAGGTCCTCTGCCAGAAAAACAACCGCCGATGCTTGCTTTTTCATTTGCATTTGATTCTCTTTCTCTCGTTTTTTGATGCGTAATCATCCTAGTATCATTGTAGCATATTCCCATGAAAAATTCAATATGCAATTTTTATTTGACACAATACAATAATTATAATTTTTTTTGCAAAACCTATTGACAAACAGATTTTGTTGTGATATAATATGTAGGCATCGTGGTTCAAACCACAACGCAGATAGATGGCGGAGTAGCTCAGCTGGTCCAGAGCAACCGGTTCATACCCGGTAGGTCATGGGTTCAAATCCAATCTCCGCTACCAATCTCAGCCAATCGGTTGGGATGAGGCCCGTTGGTCAAGCGGTTAAGACACGGCCCTTTCACGGCTGTAACATGGGTTCGATTCCCGTACGGGTCACCAATAATAAATCCGAACTATTTCGTAAATCGAAACTGGTTCGGATTTGTTTTTTATTTTCTATAAGCAATAATCGAACAGCGCACCGCGAAGCATCGCGGTGCGCTGTTTTTTTTACAGAGTTTCGAGTTGGCTCATGGTGGAGTGTGTCACACGGTCATCAACCTCGGCGCGCTTCGCGTCGTTGAAGCTGTCCAATGTGCCTACAAGATAGCCGGTGATGCGGCGGATGCGCTCGAATCTGCCCTTTCCGTCCGCTTCTGTGCGGTGGCAGCAGGGGCACTCGTTGCCGATGATGCCCGTATAGCCGCAGACCGGATCGCGGTCAACGGGATGGTTAATGGAGCCATAGCCCACACCCGATTCCTTCATGCAGCGGATAACTGCCTCAAAAGCATCCAGATTTTCCATCGGATCGCCGTCCAATTCCACATACGTAATATGACCTGCGTTGGTCAGCGCATGATAGGGAGCCTCTAACTTGATCTTATCCGCAGCGGAGATTCCGTAATGGACGGGAATATGGAAGGAGTTTGTGTAATATTCGCGGTCGGTTACGCCTTCGATGGTGCCAAACTTTTCCTTGTCTATGCGGATAAAGCGTCCCGACAAGCCTTCGGCGGGCGTTCCGATGACGGTGAAGTTCAGACCATGCTTGCGGCTCATTTCGTCTGCGCGACGGCGCATGAAGCCGATGATTTCAAGACCGAGATTCTGCGCATCGGCAGATTCGCCGTGATGCTTGCCGATCAATGCCTTCAGGCACTCCGCAAGACCGATGAAGCCAATGGTAAGGGTGCCGTGCTTCAAAACCTCGCCAACCTTGTCATCAATGCCCAGCTTTTCCGAGCCGAACCAGATGCCCTGCCCCATAAGGAAGGGATAGTTGCGAACGGTTTTGTCGCCCTGGATCTTGAAACGGTCCAGCAGCTGATCGAACACAACGGCGATCTTTCTGTCAAGCTCCTCAAAGAACCACTCCACATTGCCCTTTGCATTGATCGCAATGCGAGGCAGGTTGATGGAGGTGAAGCTGAGGTTACCGCGACCGTTGACGATCTCGTTTGTAGGATCGAAGGTGTTGCCGATGACACGGGTACGGCAGCCCATGTATGCCACCTCGGTCTCGGGATGACCGGGCTTGTAATACTTGAGATTGTAGGGCGCGTCGATGAACGAGAAGTTGGGGAACAGGCGCTTTGCCGAAACCTTGCAAGCCAGCTTGAACAAGTCATAGTTGGGATCGCCGGGATTGTAGTTGATGCCCTCCTTGACCTTGAATATCTGGATGGGGAAGATGGGCGTTTCGCCGTTGCCAAGGCCTGCATCGGTGGCGAGCAGGATGGATCTCATCACAAGTCTGCCCTCCGCAGAGGTGTCAAGACCGTAGTTCAGCGAGCTGAACGGGATCTGTGCGCCGGCACGGGAGTGCATGGTGTTGAGATTGTGGATCAGCGCTTCCATCGCCTGATAGGTGGCGCGCTCGGTTTCCGCAAGAGCATATTTGCGGGCGAAGGCGAGAATGCGCGCTCCGTTTTCCGCGCCATATTTCTCAACCAGCGCCTTTTTCATCGCCTCTTGGAAAGCGGGATCATCGGAAAGCGTGGGGGTCAGCGCGATATCTGCGATCAATGCATCCGCAGCTTCGGCAGCGCTCTCGTCGTTTGCCAAAAGCTCCAGCGCCTTGGTGAGATTCTTTCTGTAATTCTTTTTATAGGTTTTTGCAACGCCGGGAGCCATGCCGTATTCAAAGTTGGGGATGGACTGACCGCCGTGCTGATCGTTCTGGTTGGATTGGATGGCAATACATGCAAGAGCGGAATAGCTTGCAATGTCATTGGGCGTGCGAAGGAAGCCGTGACCGGTGGAGAATCCGCTTTCAAACAGCTTGAGAATATCAATCTGACAGCAGGTGGTGGTCAGCGTCAGAAAGTCAAGGTCATGAATGTGAATGTCGCCTTCTCTGTGCGCTTTGGCATGGACGGGGTCAAGCACATACATCTCATAGAACTGCTTTGCGCCCTCGGAACCGTATTTGAGCATGGTGCCCATCGCAGTATCGCCGTTGATGTTTGCATTTTCGCGCTTGATGTTGGAATCCTTTGCGGATTTGAAGGTCAGATCCTCATAGGTTTTCATCAGCTTGGTGTTCATCTCGCGAATACGGGTACGCTCGGCACGGTAGAGAATGAATTCCTTAGCAGTACGGGCATGACCTCTGTTGACCAGCACACGCTCCACCGTATCCTGGATCTGCTCCACGGTGGGAACGCCCTGCTCGCCGACGACCTTGGCTTCAAGCTCGTTCGCGACTTGGCAGGCAAGATCCATGGCGGTGCTGTAATCACGGCCGCCAACAGCCTCCGCTGCTTTGAAGATTGCGTTGGCAATTTTTTCTATGCTGAATGGTACCTCACGTCCGTCTCGTTTGATAATTTTTGTAATCATGTCGTTCTCCTCATTTCGGCTTCTAAAGTCTATTTTTTATGTGCAAATGGAAATAACTGTAATTTTGCTGTTTACTATATATTGTGTGCCTAACTCCCGTTTACACCACAATATATTGTGATTTCGCCGGTGAGCAATTTCTATTATAGTATATCTCCCGCAAAATGTCAATGGTTATTTTCACTGATATTTTATACAATATTTTGTACATTTTTCAGGGTGAGAACGATTCGGGCAGACTGCGCCTGATAAAATACGGATGCGGCAAAATTTTGCCGCATCCGTATCCGTTATTTTTTGCACAATTTTTCTGCCGCTCTTATGATCTCCCCGTCCTCGCGGAAGTTTTTTCGGTACACCTCGATCATATATTTGCCGGTATAGCCCGTCCCCTCGATGCGATCAATGACATGATCCACGTCCAGCGCACCTTCGTATGGCAGACAGCACTCACCGTCCTTGAAATCGTTGATGTGAACATGCACAATATCGCTTCCCATGGCGTCGATCATGGCAAAGGGATCATATCCGCCGCGCACGGTCTGCTTCAGATCATAGACAAAGCGAATGCTCCCCTCGCCAAATCGCCGATGCAGCTCTTGCATAAAGGCAGGATCGCCCGCCCTTGCCGTGGATACATTCTCATGCGCCAGCGTACAGCCCTCGCTTTTCGCCGTCTCCATAAGCATGGCAAGCACCTCGCAGTAATTGTCCATGCCAAAGAATGGCGCGCGGGTAGCATCCCCGTGGAAAACGAGATATTCCGCCCCAAGATAGGCGGCGGCATGAAAATACTTGCGGTAAAGCTCCGCCGTATCGGCGGCACGCTTTTTATAGGCGGAGAAAAAGAACATATACTCAAAGCCCGAGGTGAAGGGATGCAGCGCGGTGACATGAGCACCGCTCGCCTCGCATTCCGATCGGATCAGCCGCAGATAGGGCTCCTCCAGCTCCGAAAAGCTATTCATGAAGATCTCCACATTTTGAAACCCGAGGCGAATGCAGCGGTTGACGGCATCCAGCGTTTCCTCGGGATAAAAGCAGGCGCTGGATAAACCGATTCGTTCCTTTTTCGTAATGAACCTCCTAACAAATCACAGAGCATCGGCGTTTGGATGCGCTTCCACATATTGATGGATGCAATTTTCGTGCAGTTATGGTATAATAAAGATAGAAATCGAAAAGGAGATACCGATGAAAAAATTTGAACTCACCCCTCACGCGTTGCAGCTGTTTCTGAGAACGCTTCCCTTCATCGCCGCCGCGCTTATATACCTCGCCCTAACGCTGTCACAGATGGAACCATATGACGCCGCCAGGCTTTATATGCGTACATATGCCATGATGGAACATATTTACATGTCGCTCACGCTGATTGTTGCAGGCGGGCTTGTGCTGGATTTGCAGGAACGTCAGCGTTCCTGATATTCGGATAAAATCTGCGGCAGGCGCACCATAATCTCGTCGGTGCGAAGCTTGTCCGTCGCGTATTGGCGGCGAAGCAGTTCGGCGGGGATGAAATCGTCATATTTTTCAAATACGGGCATTTCGTTCAAATTCACTAAACTTGTTTTGTCGATGCCCTCCCGTTCGAGAACATCGCAAAGCCCCTTAATGAAGCCATAATCGTTCTCCTGCTCCATTTTGAACATCATATAATAACAGCCGTCAAATTCCATGTTGGAGATTTTGAAGCGTGCCGCATTCTGCATGATGAATTTTCGCAGTGTACGGAAGGAACGGGTGCCAAGCCACGGGAACAGACACCATGTATAGCCGCCGAGCGGCACCAGCGAATGCCCGGGCACGCCCGTATTGCGCGCCAAATTACGCACGATCTCCAAACGATGGACCGCATTGGGCTTGAGGTAGGGATAAACGGTATCCTCCTCCAAAATGCGCTTCATGCGCTCTAAGATCTTTGTATGGATCTCGCCGAAATCGCCGGGCCACGAGACCTCCATCTTTCCCTTGACGGATTTGACGTAGATGAGTTTTCTTGGAATGTCAAGCTCCTCCACCTCCCAAAGCCGTCCCGCAAGTGCAAAGCGATCGCCCACCGGCGGCGGCGTGGTGATGGTGCCGATCTCATCCGATTCACAGCGCACGGTGTAATCCTCGCTGTCCTTGAAAACCGCATAGAATTTGAAGGAATTGACGAGCCGTTCGCCTTTGAGTCCCACGATCAGCCCTTTTTCCTCGGTCATTTCGAGGAAATCATTCTGCAGCATGCTAAGAAGCAGCAGGCGATAATCCTCCTTGTCGATGCCCGCAAAGGGAGGCAGGGAAAGCATCCGCTCGGCAAGGCGCTTTGGCGTCATTTCGCCCGAACTTGCCAGCATGGACAATGTCTGCTGGAATGCCAAGCTGAAGGGCATTTTTTTTGTGAAGGGCGGTTCGATGAATTTTTCCTCAATATAGAGTTGGACAATGGCAATGGCGCGCAGAAATCCCCACGGGATCAGCTGGGGAAGCGGCGCATTGGGCAGAGGATTTTCCTCGCGGAACACCATCATCATTTCGGGAGGTGTACCACGCCTGCCGGAACGTCCGAGCCGCTGTAGGAAGCTGGAAACCGAGATCGGCGCGTCATTCTGCACGATGCGCTCCAACCGTCCGATGTCGATGCCCAGCTCCATTGTAACCGTGGCGCAGACTACGCATTTCTGCTCATCGTTTTTCATTTTGGACTCCGCTTCCTCGCGGATGGATGCGGATAGGTTTCCGTGATGGATGAGAAAAATGTCAGATTCGTTCCGATTATCCGCAATTTGGCGGAGTGTGGCGGTCACATATTCCGTTTCCTCGCGGGAATTGGAAAATACGATCGACTTTTTATGTTTCACGCAATCGTAGATATATTCATAGCCGGGATCAATTTCGATTTTGCCGCGGCTGGGTTCTTCAGAAGGCTCTGCCTGCGATTCCTCGTCCATATGAACGAGATCGCGGCTCTGGTCGAAGTCATCGCCTTGGATGAAGAAATGCTCTATGCCGAGCCGCCATTTTGTTTTGCCCTCGTTGATCTCGGGCACAACCGTTTCGACATCCGTGCCACCGCCCAGCCAATCCGCCGCTAACTTCGCGTCGCCGATAGTGGCAGAAAGCCCAATGCGGCGAGGCGTATGCCCGATCAGCCGCGCCAATCTGACCAGCTGGCAGATGATTTGATTTCCTCTGTCCGTGCCCGTCAGCGTGTGAATCTCGTCGATGACCACAAAGCGCAGATCGCCGAACAGCCGCACCAAATCGTTGGAGCGATTCATCAGCATGCTTTCAAGCGACTCCGGCGTGATCTGCAGGATGCCCTGCGGATTTTTCAGCAGCTTCGACTTATGAGACTGCGCCACATCGCCATGCCAGTGAAAGACGGGGATGCCCGTTAGATCTAACAGCTCATCCAATCTTGAAAATTGGTCGTTGATCAGGCTTTTGAGAGGAGCGATATACAGCGCACCGATGCTTTGGGGCATATCCTCGCACATCAGCGAGAGAATGGGAAAGAACGCCGCTTCCGTCTTACCCGATGCGGTGGATGAGGTGATGAGCAGATTCTTATCCGTTTCAAAAACCACCCGTGCGGCGGCAAGCTGAACGGCGCGCAGATCCTGCCATCCGCTGTTATAGATGAAATCCTGAATGAATGGGGAAAAGCGATAGAATATTTCGTTGTCCGTCATAGCTGCCTCCCGTTTTCATGTTGTTGATCGCAGACCGTTGCGGGTTTCTAAATGATAATATCCGCTACAGAAAAATCGGTGATCGTTTTCGGTCGATCGGTCTGCGGCGCATCATCGTCGATGAGCTTTTCGTCCTCGTCCTCGCCGTGGGATAGCTTGATCACGCCGCTTCCCACCACCTCCGCAAAGCTCGTGTCGGGATTTTGCAGAAGAATGTTCAGCACCGTCATATAATCGCGGATGATCTCGCGGGGCGTGATCATAGTATCCGCGCCCGCCCGATCGAGGCAGATCCGTAAAAACTCTGCCATATCCTCGGATGTGACACGGGGCTGCCAGCCGTAATTCTGTCCGTGCAAGCCCGTCATGCGTGCAATCAGCGCGAACAGCTCATCGTCGGAGAGCCTGCGCAAACGAATGACCGGACCGATGAGATTCTTGAATCCCTGCTTTTGAAACTGTCCGTCGGACAGACGGCTTTTAAGGGCTTCATAGCTGAAAAGTCCGCGTCTGGTATCCTCCAAAAACTGCGGCGTTCCGCCGAAAATGAGCGCCAGGCCCTCTGCCTTGCCCTGCAGGGTATCGTTGAACATGGAGAGCAGCTTTTCGTAATTGTTCTCACGGGAGATGCGGTTGACGATTTTATACAGATTGACGCATTCGTCAATGAAAACCACAAAGCCGCGATAGCCGATCTGACGGAAGAAAACCGCGAGTAGCTTGATATATTCATACCAGTTGTCGTCGTCGATAATGCCGCCCAGCGCAACGCCCATGGCATGGCGCGCCTCGGTTTTGGTGGAGTATTCTCCGCGCAGCCAACGGATGCAGGCGGATTTTTTCTCCTCATCACCGTTCATGTACGCCTTGTAATATTGCGTCAGCACCGTGGCGAAGTCGAAGCCGCCGATCTGCGCCTCCAGCTCTCTGGTTTTTGCATAAATACGGGCTGTCAGCTCCCTTGTGAGGGCATCGGAACCGATCTCAAGCCCCTCTGCCGCCACCTGCGATTGCAGATCGGACAGCCATTTTGCAATTATTTGCGCCAGAGCGCCGCCATCCGGCGAGGATTTGGAGGCAAGATTTTTGATCAGCTCCCTATAGGTGGCAATGCCCGTGCCCTTTGCGCCGCAGATTCGACGCTCCGGCGAAAGATCCGCATCCGCGGTTACATAGCCGCGCTCCAGGGCATAGCCGCGCACAAGCTGAATGAGAAAGCTTTTTCCGCTGCCGTATTTGCCGATGATAAAGCGCATGGAGCCGCCGCCGTCATTGACAGCTTCTAAATCGGAAAGCAACGCTTCGATCTCCTCACCCCGTCCGATGGCGATGTACGGTGCGCCCATGCGCGGCACCACACCTGCCGAAACAGACGAAAGCAGGCTTGACAGCACACGCTTGGGGATTCGTTCGGTCATTCCAGCCATTTGATCAGATCTCCTTCATAATCACTAATAATTTTATAACCGCCGCCGTCCGCCTCCACCACGCTGTCGCCGATGAAGTCGAAGGCACATTCGTTGATCTTATCCGCCAGCGCGTCTGCAAGCATGCCTGCGGATGCCGCCTCCTTGGCGATTCCCATGCGGTCCCCCGATGCCAACAATCGCAGGGCGCGGCGCGATGCTTCCGCTAACGCCGCCACAAACAGCGCAAATTCGTTGTCCTCGCTTTGCGAGGATGACATGGGTGCATCGGATATTCTCGGTGCGGTCACCTCGGGTATGGATGCGGCGATTGCCACAGAGGGCTTCTGTGCGAGATCTTCCGCATGCGGAACAGGTGCAGGCTCTGCGGGCAGCGCATCGGTCAAAGCCGTCGTCAGAATCTCTGTGGTGCCCCAAGAGCTTTCCTCGATCTTCAGCGCACGGTCGATGGAAAAATCCGCATGGACGGGCTCGTATAGCTTGTCGTAGGATGGATCGCGCGATTCCTCATTTTTCGGTTTGGCGCGCTGTTTTTGGGGGATGGGCAACTTTGCATCGAAATATTCGTCGATGCACGCCTTCAGCGAGTCGGATAGCTCCTCCACCTTCAGCTTCGCCTTGATACCAAGCGCCGCACGAATGCGATTCTCGCTGTATTTGATGATATCCGTCACCACAAATCGGAACTTCGGCGAGCGCGTAAAGGAAATATAGTCGATGGAAAGCGATCGCTTCATATCGTAGACGCAAAGTGCGCCGTTGTAGGCATCGCGCTCCATATGCGTTTCTTTTGCCTCGATCTCATCGAATTTTTCAGCCAGCACACGGCGATAAGCATGATCAAAGGCACCGCGGATATGCTCAGCGAACAACGCGCGGTTTTCGTTTGTAACATAGCGGCTTTTATGCCAATCGTAAGTGGAGGAATAGGTAAGAATGCTTGCCGCCCGGTTCATGCGGCTGCCTGCATCCATGTAAAATTCCTTGAAGGATGCCGCCGCCACGATCTCGCCCAAAATCGGTTCCAATCGTTCGGTGGGACAGGGGAGCTGATTGATCAGGCAAAAATCGCATACCCATTCGCAAAGATAGCTGTCGATGCGGCGATGGGCGGCGCGGTAATTGAGCCAAATATCAACTAACAGCTTTAGCCCCTGCTCCGGCGGTGTCAGATCGGGGCAGTTGATAATCTCAAAAATATACAACAAAATATAGGAAAAATCCGTGCGAAGATAGACGCCGCGCCGTACATTGTCGCGCCATTTGAGATACCATTTGAGCTGTGCATATTTTAACTGATTATACTGCGGAATATAGGAGAAAAAGGGCACAGGCTCGCATTCCACGGCGGCGCGCTGCCAATATCTGCAGGCATCCTCGCGGAATTTTTCGTAGAAATTGTATCTCGTCTGCCATTTTGACACAGCAACGCGGCGAATGAGACGGCTTGTCGGCTCATATATCAGATAAGGCGCCAGCGGAAAGGAGCGATTCGCCTCCGCGCGGGTACGCATGGACAGCGTATGCAGTCGTTCGGCTTCCTCACGGGCGGAGGGGATCCGTCTGTCGGGCGATAATTCTGCCGAAACGGGACGCGGCGGAACAGCCGCACCGCCATCGGATCTTTTGTCCGCGCCGATCTCCATCTCAACGGTTTCGGTGTTCGCGGCACGGTGGGTGGGCGTGACCGGACGTTTTTTGGGGAGCAGGCTTTCAAGATCCCAAAAATTATCAATATCGCTTAAATTTTTCGGTTTATCGCTCATACGGTCACCTCCATATAAAATCTGTATTCTATTATTTTAGCATATTATCGTCCCGCTGTCAATCGAATTATAAAGATGTTGTGTAAATAAAATGGAAAATCGTCAAACAAAAAGCTCCCACGGCATGCACCGTGGGAGCCTGTTTCATGGATTTGCTTACATAAAATACTTGACACCGGATTCGAAGAGCTTTTGATCCTTGTCGCCTTCAATGTTGACGGCGATGTTTCTGCCGATACGCTCGCTGTGGCCCATCTTACCGAGAATTCTGCCGTCGGGGCTGATAATGCCTTCGATGGCGAACATGGAACCGTTGGGATTGTAGCGGATATCCATGGTCGGATTGCCGTCCATGTCCACATATTGGGTTGCGATCTGACCGTTTGCAGCCAGCTCACGGATCAGCTTTTCATCGGCGAAGAAGCGACCTTCGCCATGGGAAATGGCGATGGAGTGAATATCGCCCGCATTCACGCCCGCGAGCCACGGGGACTTATTCGATGCAATGCGTGTGCGAACCATCATGGACTGATGACGTCCGATAGTGTTGAAGGTCAGCGTGGGACAATCGGGACGCATTTCGTCCATGATTCTGCCGTAAGGAAGC
>JAZTWJ010000062.1:0-8803 GCA_045635785.1 Candidatus Flemingiibacterium sp. | reverse complement strand
CGTTCTCGTTACACCACTTCTTGTAGGTTCCTGCAACGGGGTGCTGGAATCTGGTGGGGTTGGTGGAGTTACCGGTGATCGAAACGCCGACGTTCTCAAGACGCATGATAGCAACGCCTTCGAGAACGTCGTTTGCGCCGTAGCAGCGAACCTTTGCCTTGTCGCCTTCGGAGTAAGCGGTTTCGCTGACGATGGTGAGTTCATCGGTGTAGAAATCGTATTCGGTGGTCACATAGGTGAAGCCGTTGATTCTGGAAATGATGAAAGCAGCGTCTTTGCCGAGACCGCAGAGGATAACGCGGAGGGGATCCTTACGAACCTTGTTCGCGGTTCTTGCGATACCGATTGCGCCTTCTGCAGCTGCGAAGGATTCGTGACCAGCGAGGAAGCAGAAGCACTTGGTCTCCTCACGGAGAAGCATTGCGCCGAGGTTGCCGTGGCCGAGACCAACCTTACGGGTGGATGCTACGGAGCCGGGTACGCAGAATGCCTGCAGACCGATACCGATCGCTTCAGCAGCGTCAGCGGCGGTGGTGCATCCCTTCTTGATTGCGATTGCACAGCCGAGGGTGTATGCCCATGCAGCGTTTTCAAAAGCGATGGGCTGAATGCCCTTAACAATAGCGTCAGCGTCTACGCCCTTTGCAAGGCAGATTTCTCTTGCTTCTTCAAGATCCTTGATGCCGTACTCGGCGAGGCATTTTTCAATACCGGCAATTCTTCTTTCCTTGCCCTCAAATTTTACATTGTTAGACATGTTCAAAATCCTCCTCTCTCAGTTCTTTCTGGGATCGATATACTTAACAGCATCTTCATATCTGCCGTAAGTCTTGATGTTGCTTTCATAAGCTTCCTTGGGATCGGTGCCTGCCTTGATGGCATCCATCATCTTGCCAAGGGAAACGAACTTGTAGCCGATAACTTCGTTATCAGCGTCAAGACCGAGCTCAAGGATATAGCCTTCTGCCATTTCGAGGTAGCGAACGCCCTTTTCCTTGGTTGCGAAGATGGTACCTACCTGAGAACGGAGGCCCTTACCGAGGTCTTCAAGAGATGCGCCAACGGGAAGACCGTCTTCGGAGAATGCGGTCTGGGAACGACCGTATGCCAGCTGCTTGAAGATCTCGCGCATTGCAACGTTGATCGCATCGCAAACGAGGTCGGTGTTGAGTGCTTCGAGAAGCGTCTTGCCCTGGAGGATTTCGCCTGCCATAGCCGCAGTGTGCGTCATACCGGAGCAGCCGCAGGTCTCAACGAGAGCTTCCTCGATGATACCCTGCTTTACATTCAGGGTCAGCTTGCACATACCCTGCTGGGGAGCACACCAGCCGATACCGTGAGAGAGACCGGAAATGTCCTTGATTTCGTAAGCCTTGACCCATCTGCCTTCTTCGGGAATGGGCGCGGGACCGTGTTTGGGGCCCTTGGCTACACAACACATCTGTTCAACTTCGTGAGTATAGTTCATGTTTATATCTCCTTATTTTTTATTTACAAAAATTATGTTCAGATTTTCCGTTATTATACAGATTCTCTTACTTAATGATTTCGCCGAAGATTTTACCGAAAGCGCAAGCCGCGTTTGCTTCGTCAGTGTCGATGTGCATAGCTGCTGCGAAATTGGGATTTACACGGCAAACAACATCGCCAAGGATAGCGCTGCGGTCCTCGCTGCAGATTTTAACGGAAACGACCTGCTTGTCTACTACGCCGAATGCTTCCGCATCTGCGGGGGTGAGGTGGATGTGACGCTTTGCAACGATCACGCCCTCTGCGATCTCAACCTCGCCTGCAGGGCCGACGATCTTACAGCCGGCGGAGCCTGCAACGTCACCGGATTCGCGGACAGGAGCATCCACGCCGAGGGTGCGTGCGTCGGTGAAGGAGATCTCAACCTGGGTAGCGGGACGAGCCGGACCGAGGATGATAACGTTTGCAATGGACTTCTTGGGGCCAACGAGGGTTACGCGCTCCTCGCAAGCGAACTGACCAGGCTGGGACAGATCCTTCTTGTGTGTGAGAGTCGCGCCCTTGCCGAACAGGATTTCAATGTGCTCTGCAGTAAGATGCACATGACGGGCAGAGGTTTCAACAAGAACCTTGTTTTCCATGATATGTATATCCTTTCATAAAAATAATTTTGTTAAGGTTTTGCCATACATTAATATTATACCATTTTTTTTTGCAAAAGTAAATGATTAAATGATGAATTTTTGGGGAAACTAAAATCGTATTTATATGAAAAATAGCGAAAGTTGGTAAAATTTATGAACAACGACGAAAAATCTTCGGGTAAGCCGTCTGAAGAAAAACTTGACATCATCGAAAAAAGCGGTTCGGTGACAGCCGGTCATATTCAATGTCTTACCATCATCGGACAGATCGAGGGGCATTATCTTGCCGGCGATTCTGCAAAAACCACAAAATACGAGCATGTGATTCCCCTGCTATGCTCCATCGAAGAAAGCAGCGAGACGGACGGACTGCTCATTTTACTCAACACCGTGGGCGGCGATGTGGAGGCAGGGCTTGCCATTGCCGAGCTGATCGCGGGAATGAAAAAGCCCACCGTTTCTCTTGTGCTTGGGGGCGGGCATTCCATTGGCGTGCCGCTGGCGGTGGCATCAAAACGCTCCTTTATCGTGCCGAGCGCAACAATGACCATTCATCCTGTACGCACCAGCGGACTTGTGCTTGGTGTTCCGCAAAGCTTTGAAGCATTACGGCAGATGCAAAAGCGCATCACGGGCTTTGTAACCTCCCACAGCCGCATTTCAGAGGATAAGCTTGGCGAGCTGATGATGCGAACCGATGAAATTGCCACCGATTGCGGCTCCATCATTGACGGGATCGAAGCAGTGGAGTTAGGGCTGATCGACGAGGTGGGAAGCCTTCATGCGGCACTTCATGCACTGCATGCCATGATCAATCACGAAAACAAATAAGACAAATAAATCAGGTCATACTCCGCAGAGCTTCGCGCTTTGCGGAGCTTTTCATGTGGTGGAAAACATTCTTGGAATCTGCCAAAAATTGCAGGAACCCCTTGATAAATCCATATGGCTGTGTTATAATATTATTAAAACATTTTTATGAACGTAAAAGGAAGTGCTTCCATGAAAATCACGCTCAAAAATCTGACCAAACAATTTCCGTCCCGTTCGAAGAAGAATCCAACTCCAGTCACGGCGGTTTCGAATTTCAGCTTCGAGATCCCCGATGGCAAGCTTATTGGCTTGCTCGGCCCCTCGGGCTGCGGAAAGTCCACCATGCTTTCCCTTCTTTGCGGACTGTTGAAGCCCTCCTCGGGACAAATTTTTTTCGGAGAGGATGAAGTGACAAATCTTCCGCCGGAAAACCGCGGTGTGGGTATGGTTTTTCAGAATTATGCACTCTATCCTCATCTCACCGTTAAGGGGAATATCACCTTCCCCCTTGAAAATTTGCGCGGGAAGGACAAGCTGTCAAAGGAGCAGATGGATCAAAAAGCCCTCGAGATCGCAAAGCTGGTACAGATCGACACGCTGATGGATCGCAAGCCCGCCGAGCTTTCCGGCGGACAGCAACAGCGCGTAGCCATCGCACGTGCGCTGGTGAAAATGCCCCGCGTGCTTCTGCTTGATGAGCCGCTGTCGAATTTAGATGCCAGACTTCGGCTTTCTACACGTGAAGAAATTCGCCGCATCCAACGCGAAACGGGCATCACTACGATTTTCGTCACCCACGATCAGGAAGAAGCCATGAGCATTTGCGATCTGATCGTTGTGATGAAGGAGGGTGTGATCCAGCAGATCGGAAAGCCACAAGAGGTCTACAATTCTCCGGTCAATCTGTTCGTGGCAAAATTTCTCGGCACACCGCCCATCAATGTGTTCGATGGCAAAATTGAGGACGGCATGCTGAAAATTGGCGATACAGCCGTGCTTCCCTTTGATGCACCGAACCGCGATGTTTTCGTCGCCGTACGCCCCGAGGGCTTCATTCCCGACGATGGCGGCGCATTCGCATGCGAAATGGAGCGCATCGAGGTGATGGGACGGGATATTTCCATCATCGGCAAAAGCAACAATACAGAATCGGGAAGCTTCCGCGCCATCATCAGCGCAGAATCCGACGTTTCCCCCGATGCAAAAGTCGTGCACTTCTCGCTCAAAAAGCACAAAACCTTCGTCTTTGATCGCGTGAGCGAAGAAAGAATCGAGGGTTAATGTGAATAATATATTTTTCACACCCCGAATTTTTGCCTTCGCGGCATTCTGCTGCGATTTGCCGACGCAAACCGCCAAAAATTTCGTTTCAAGGAAGCCTTCACTCTCCTGAAGGCATGGTAATCAATATGGAACTAAACAGTCGGAAGGCGTGGCTGTATCTTTTGCCCGCCATTGCATTTTTAGCGGTTTTTATGGTCTATCCGCTGATTGATGTATTCATCTACTCCTTTGAGGAGGGCTACAATTCCGCCTCACAAACCTTTTTTGGCGTGGGCGGTTATAACTACTCCTATGTTCTGCACGATCCCTATTTTTTGCAGGCGGTGAAGAATACCTTCATCCTTGTTATCATCACCGTCCCCCTTTCAACGGGAATCGCTCTGCTGATTTCCCTTGGACTCTCCTCTATTCAAAAGCTGCGCGAGCTTTTTCAAACCGTCTATTTTCTTCCCTACGTCACCAATACGCTGGCGGTAGGTCTAGTTTTCATGATTCTCTTTAAGAAAACGCCCTATTCCGACGGTTTGGTGAATCTGCTCATCCAAATTTTTGGAGGAAACTCGGTGGATTTTATTAACGGTCCGTATTGGGCAAAGATGTTTGTGCTTTGCTTCTATACCGTCTGGGTGGTTATGCCCTTCAAGATCCTCATCCTCACCTCCGCGCTGGCATCGGTCAAGCAGGATTACTACAATGCCGCCATGCTTGACAACACCCCCAAGTGGCGCGTTTTTACAAAGATCACACTTCCCATGATCTCACCCATGCTGTTTTATTTGGTCATCACGGGCTTTATCGGCGCCTTTAAGGCGTACAGCGATGCGGTGGCTCTGTTCGGCACCAATTTGAATGCGGCAGGCATGAACACCATTGTGGGCTATGTTTACGATATGCTTTACGGAGAGGGCGGCGGCTATCCGTCCTATGCTTCCGCCGCAGCCATCGTTTTGTTCGCCATTGTGCTGACCATTACGGTCATCAATCTGCTCGTCAGCCGCAAGCATGTGCATTATTGAGGTATTTCAAATGACAACAAGATCCGATTACGATCATATCGAACGGGCGGCAATAACACGCCGCACCGTATCTCGCGTGATCATCTATACACTGCTCACGCTATGGGCACTCATGGTATTGTTCCCCTTTTATTGGATGCTGCTCACCTCCGTCAAGAGCTACGCCTCCTACAACGCGGAATATATCCCGAAATTTTACCCAACCTCGCCCACCTTTTCCAACTACGCGGATGCCTTTACGGCTGTCCCGCTTGCAGATTATTTTCTCAATACGCTTATTTTTACCGTTTCGACCACAGCGATTATGCTGGCGGTGATCATTCCTGCCGCGTTCGCCTTTTCAAGACTGCAATTCCGCGGCAAGAACCTTCTGTTTACCCTCTTTCTTTCGCTGATGATGATTCCAAATGAGCTGGTTGTCATCACAAACTTTGTTACGATCACAGACCTTGGACTGCGAAATTCCTTCCTCGGTCTGATCCTCCCTTCCATCACCTCGGTGTTCTACATCTATTTGTTAAAAGAGAACTTTTCGCAAATCCCCGATGAGCTTTACTACGCGGCAAAGGTGGACGGCACCTCTGATCTCAAGTATCTTTTGAAGGTCATGGTTCCCATCTGCAAGCCCACCATCATCACCGTCACCATTCTCAAGGTCATCGAATGCTGGAATTCCTATGTATGGCCTCGTCTGATCACCGATAATGAAGCCTATTTTCTCGTTTCCAACGGCATTCAGGAAATCCGTGAAAATGGATTCGGCAGAGAGAATATCCCTGCCATGATGGCGGCGGTTGTGGTCATTTCCCTGCCGTTAATCGTATTGTTCCTTGTTTTCCGAAAAAAGATTATGGCTGGCGTTGCAAGAGGAGGAACCAAGGGATGAAAAAGCTTGTTACTCTGCTTCTTGTACTGGCGCTTTGCCTGCCGATGCTTGTGGGCTGTCACGGTTCAAGAGGGCTTGATCCTTTCGTGATGCCTGATACCTTCGATGAATCCCGCGAATACGAGATCACCTTTTGGGCAAAAAACGACACCAATTTGACACAGGTTGCCATCTATGAAAAGGCGATTGCCGACTTTGAGGCAATTTATCCGAACATAACTGTCAATCTTCGTCTTTATACCGACTACGGACGCATCTACAACGATGTCATCACCAACATCTCCACGCAGACCACCCCCAATGTCTGCATCACCTATCCCGATCACATCGCCACATATCTGACAGGCGCGAACACGGTGGTGCCGCTGGATGCGCTAATGGCGCATAAGAGCTACGGTCTTGGAGGTTCCGCGGTAAAGTTTGATGCGCCAACTGCAGATGAAATCGTTCCGCAATTTCTATCAGAGGGCATCATCGACGGCACGCAGTACGCGCTCCCCTTCATGCGCTCCACCGAGGCTTGCTCCGTGAACAAAACCTATGTGGAAAAATTAGGCTTCACATTACCAAAAGAGCTGACTTGGGACTTTCTATGGGAGGTATCCGAGGCGGCTATGAAGAAAAATGCGGATGGCACCTTCGCAGTCAACGGGCAGAAGGTGATGATCCCCTTCATTTACAAATCCACCGACAACATGATGATCCAAATGCTCCGCCAGCTGAATGCAGGCTATTCCACCGATGCAGGCGAGATTTTGCTATTCAACGACACAACAAAATCTCTGCTTGAAGAAATTTCCGTCCATGCAGGAACAGGCGCATTCTCCACCTTTAAGATCTCAAGCTATCCGGCCAATTTTCTCAACGCAGGTCAGTGTATTTTCGCCATAGACTCCACAGGCGGCGCCACATGGATGGGCAGCGATGCACCGCTCATTGACATCGCCGAGGACGCGCTGGTTGATTTTGAAACCGCTGTCATGCAGGTTCCACAGTTCGATCCGAAAAATCCGCAGATGATTTCACAGGGACCTTCGATCTGCATCTTCAATAAAGCCGATGCGGGCGAAGTCGTCGCAAGCTGGCTGTTTACGCAGTTTTTGCTGACCAATCGCGTGCAGATCGACTATTCCTGCACCGAGGGCTATGTTCCCGTTACAAGAAAGGCGCAGGATTCCGAGGAATATAAATCGTATCTCGCGGCGGTCGGCACTGATAATGAGCATCACTATCGCGTGAAGATCGAAGCGGCACAGCTTCTGCTGCAGAACACGGACAAAACCTTTGTTACCCCTGTTTTCAACGGCTCCGCTTCCCTTCGCAATGCGGCGGGACAGCTGATCGAAAATGTCACAAAATCCATGCGAAGAAAGCAGACGGTGGACGACGCCTATTATGAAAAGCTCACCGAAGAAGTCGCCGCCCTGTATCGGCTTGATCAGATTCGTTCGAGCAGCACCGCTTCCGCTCAAAGAAAGGAGCTTGGTCCGCTTCCGATAACCGCAATGATTCTTTTGATCTCGCTTGCCGCGGCATGGTTGATGATCATCCTGTCTGTATTGCCCTCCGTTAGAAATAAATTCAAAAATTAGCCGTAAGATATTGACTTTTTTCAAATATTGAGTATAATATATACTGTAACAAAATTTTACAGTACGGATCCCGTACAGAAAAGGAGAAAATAATGAAGAAGTTTATCGCATTGGCGCTTGTTCTTGTCATGGCAGTTGCTATGGTAGCATGCGGCACACCGGCTGAAGCTCCTGAAGTAAAGGGCGAAGGCGTTATGACCTACGCTGAATATGATGCAGCGGCTCTTGAGTCCGAGGTTGTCATCGAGACCTACATTCAGGGCAAGCAGTCCTGGTGGGACAACAAGGGCACTTTCTACACCCAGGACAAAGAAGGTGGCTACTTCCTTTTTGAAATGCCCTGCACAGAGGAAGAATACAACAAGCTGACCGTCGGCACAAAAATTAAGGTTACCGGCTTTAAGACCGAATGGTCGGGCGAAGTGGAAATAATCGACTCCAAGTTTGAAATCCTTGAAGGCAACTTTGTTGCAGAGCCCATGGATGCAACCGCCCTTCTTGCAAGCGATGACCTCATTAAACATCAAAACAAGCTTTGCGCGTTCAACGGTCTGACCGTTGAAAAGATCGAGTATAAGAATGGCGAGCCCGGCGATGACATTTATGTAACGCTCGGACTTGACGGCGCTTCCTATAACTTTTGCGTAGAGCGCTATCTTACCGATCCCGAATCCGAGGTTTACAAAACCGTCGGTGCATTAGCAGTCGGCGATGTTGTTGACATCGAAGGATTCCTTTACTGGTATGAGGGCGCGAACCCCCACATCACCAAGATCACCAAGAAGTAAATCCCTCAATCCCATCGGCAATGCCGATGGGATTCTTTTTGTATAAGGAGATATGTGCACCACGCACGTATATGAGGCTACAAATATTTGCATCGCAAGCGCAGAATTTTTCATGCGGTATCTTGACAACAGCATGAAAACATGCTATAATAATTTAGCGTGATCACGATCACGTCGGGATGTAGCGCAGTTGGTAGCGCGCCTGCTTTGGGAGCAGGATGTCGCAGGTTCAAATCCTGTCATTCCGACCAAATTGGGCTTTGGGAAGCAATTTCCAAAGCCTTTTTTTGATTACTGCGACTCAAATACG
>JAZTWJ010000061.1:0-29951 GCA_045635785.1 Candidatus Flemingiibacterium sp. | reverse complement strand
CTACGATTATTACCAGCCAGAGGCTTACATCCCCGGCAAGGATATTTATATCGAAAAGGACAGCGCCATCAACGATGAGATCGACATGCTCCGCCATTCTGCCACAAGTTCGCTGTTTGAGAGGCGGGATGTCATCATCGTTGCGTCCGTATCTTGCATCTATTCGCTGGGCGATCCTGCCGAATATCAGAACATGCTGATCGCTTTGCGCCCGGGAATGGTCATGGAACGGGATGCGCTTTGCAAGCGGCTGATCGCCATGTCCTACGACCGCAACGATATGAACTTTGTGCGTGACAAATTCCGTGTGCGCGGTGATGTGGTGGAAATATTCCCCGCATCCTCCACCGATAAGGCGATCCGCGTGGAATTTTTCGGCGACGAGATCGAGCGCATTTCCGAGATCCACACCGTCACAGGCGAGCTGCTGCGTATTCTAAGCTATGTTTCCATCTTTCCCGCCACCCATTATGCGGTATCCGAGGATAAAAAGGAGGCTGCACTGCGCGAGATTGAGGAGGAGATGCTGGAGCGTGTCGATTACTTCCGCAGCCAAAATAAGCTGCTCGAAGCCCAGCGCATTGAGGAGCGCACCCGCTATGATATCGAAATGCTGCGTGAAATCGGCTTTTGCTCGGGTGTAGAAAACTATTCCCGCGTTATGGAGGGCAGGGCGCCCGGCTCCACACCCCATACCTTGCTTGACTATTTTCCGAAAGACTTTTTGCTGTTCGTAGATGAATCCCATGTGACGCTTCCGCAGGTTAAGGGCATGAGCGGCGGTGACCGCGCCCGCAAGACGAATTTGGTGGAATACGGCTTTCGCTTGCCGTCCGCACTAGACAATCGTCCTCTGTTTTTTGAGGAATTTGAGTCAAAGATCAACCAAACGATCTTTGTCAGCGCAACGCCGTCTGACTATGAGCGAGCGCATTCCACGCAGGTGGTGGAGCAGATCATCCGCCCCACGGGGCTTTTGGATCCGGAGATCGACGTGCGTCCCGTGGAGGGTCAGATCGACGATCTCATCGGCGAGATCCATGCCCGCGCGGAGCGCGGCGAGCGCGTTCTTGTCACTACGCTGACCAAAAAGATGGCGGAGGATTTGACCGAATATTTGGAGATGAATCTCATCAAGGTCAAATATATTCACCATAAAGTGGAGACAATGGAGCGCAGCGAGATCATCCGCGATCTGCGCCTCGGCGTCTTCGACGTACTGGTGGGCATCAACCTGCTGCGCGAAGGTCTTGACATCCCCGAGGTTTCGCTTGTGGCGATTTTGGATGCGGATAAGGAAGGCTTCCTTCGCTCGGAAACCTCGCTGATTCAGACGATCGGCAGAGCGGCGCGCAATGCGGAGGGCAAGGTCATTATGTACGCAGACAATGTGACCGCTTCCATGCAGTCAGCCATTGACGAGACGAATCGCCGCCGCGAGCTGCAAAAGGCATACAATGACGCGCACGGCATCACGCCCACCACCATCAAAAAGAGCGTGCGTGAGCTGATCGAAATCGGCAGAAAGGAAGCGGAGGATGCGCCCGAGCGCAAGCTAAAACAGGCGCTCACAAGCACAAAGAAGCTCTCTGCCGAAGAAAAGGCAACCCTGATAGAAGAACTGACCGCAGAAATGAAGGATGCGGCGAAGAAGTTAGAATTCGAGCGTGCGGCATATCTGCGTGATAAGATTAAAAATCTCCAAACGACATTATAAAAGGCAGGCAAAAATCCATGGCTGATCTGAAGATGCGCGGCGTGCGCGTACACAACTTAAAAAATATTGATCTTACGATCCCGCGGGATAAGTTTGTGGTGTTTACGGGATTGTCCGGCTCGGGAAAGTCTTCGCTGGCGTTCGATACCATCTATGCGGAGGGACATCGCCGCTTTGTGGAATCTCTGTCCAGCTATGCGCGAATGTTTCTCGGTCAAATGGACAAGCCCGATCTCGATTTCATCGAGGGCTTGTCGCCCTCCATTTCCATCGACCAAAAAACCACGTCGAAAAATCCACGCTCCACCGTGGGAACGGTGACGGAGATCTACGATTATCTTCGCCTGCTCTATGCCAGAGTCGGGATCCCTCATTGTCCCATTTGCGGCAAGGAGGTCAGTCAGCAAACGGTGGATCAGATCATCGACCGCATCATGCTTTTGCCGGAGGGCACCCGCTTTTTGGTGCTGGCACCTATGGTGCGCGGCAAAAAAGGTATGCACGAGAAAATTTTCGAGGACGCGAAACGAAGCGGCTATGTGCGCGTGCGCGTGGACGGAAGCTTGTATGATCTGTCCGAGCCCATTTCGCTGAACAAAAACCTCAAGCACACCGTGGAAATTGTGGTGGACAGATTGGTTCGCCGCGAGGATTCCCGTTCGCGCCTTGCCGATTCGGTGGAAACGGCGCTGTCGCTGACCGACGGAAACCTGCTCATTTCGGTGGTTTTGCGAGAGGGCGAGCACTTTGAAGGTGAGACGGAGCTTTCGTTTTCGCAGAGCTATGCGTGCGAGGAGCATGGCATTTCCGTGGGTGAGCTTTCGCCGCGTATGTTTTCCTTCAACAATCCCTTCGGTGCTTGCGAGCATTGTGCGGGACTTGGCGAGATGCAGGTGATCTCGCCGGACAAGGTCATCCCCGACCGCACGCTTTCCCTGCGTGAAGGTGCAGTTGCAGTGAATGGCTTCAAGACGATGGAGGAGGAGGGCTGGCAAGGTCCGCTCTATGAAGTTGTGGGCAAAAAGTTCGGCTTTACGCTGGATACGCCCATCTGCGAGTATTCGGAAGAAGCGCTGAAGATTCTTCTTTACGGCACAGGCAACGAAATCTGGGAGGTCACCCGATATTGGGAGGGACAGGCGCATGCCCAACGGACCAAATTCCCCGGCATCATCGGTACCATCACCCAGCGCATGGCAGGCTCCAACAATGATTATTACGAGGAATTTGTGGAGGAAACGCCCTGCCCATCCTGTGGAGGCAGACGTCTGAATCCCATTTCCTTGGCGGTGACGATGGGCGGTATCAACATTGATGAATTCTGCCGCATGTCGGTAACAAAAGCGCTTGCCTTTGTGAACGGACTGCAATTTACCGAGACGCAGACTGCCATCGCGAAGGAGATCATCAAAGAAATCAGATCCCGACTCGGCTTTCTTGAAAGCGTGGGGCTGGAATATCTGACTTTGGCGCGAAAAAGCGGATCGCTTTCGGGCGGAGAAGCGCAGCGCATTCGCCTTGCGACACAGATCGGCTCATCGCTGATGGGCGTTTTGTATATCCTTGACGAGCCGAGCATCGGTCTGCATCAGCGGGATAATTCCAAGCTTATCGCCACACTCAAGCGTCTGCGCGATGCGGGCAATAGCCTAATCGTGGTGGAGCATGACGAAGAAACAATGGAGGCATCGGATTTCATCGTGGATATTGGCCCCGGTGCGGGCATTCACGGCGGCGAGATCGTGGCGGCAGGCACGCCGGATGAGATCAAAACGCATCCCGAATCTATCACGGGTGCCTATCTTGCAGGACGGGAAAAAATCGAAACGCCTGCCATCCGCCGTTCGGGTAACGGCAATTTTGTCACGGTTATCGGCGCGGCGGAGAACAATCTGCGGGGGATCGACGTAGTCTTTCCGCTGGGGCTGTTCTGCTGTGTGACGGGCGTATCCGGCTCGGGTAAATCCTCGCTGGTCAATGCGATCCTATACCGCGTTCTGGCGGCGAAGCTCAACCGTGCGCGCACCTATCCGGGCAAGCATACGCGTGTTGACGGCGTGGAGAATCTTGATAAGATCATCGCCATCGACCAAAGCCCCATCGGACGCACACCGCGCTCCAATCCTGCCACCTATACGGGATTGTTTGCCGACATCCGCGAGCTGTTTGCCAAAACGACGGATGCAAAAATGCGCGGCTATTCCGCAGGACGCTTCTCCTTCAATGTGAAGGGCGGACGCTGTGAGGCATGCGAGGGCGACGGCGTGAAATGCATCGAAATGCACTTTTTGCCCGATGTTTACGTCACCTGCGATGTCTGCAAGGGCAAGCGATATAACAGAGATACGCTGGAAGTCAAATACAAGGGCAAGAGCATCTCCGATGTGCTGGATATGACGGTGGAAGAGGGGCTGTCCTTCTTCGCGAGCCTGCCGAGGCTTGCAAAAAAACTGCAGACGCTGTATGATGTGGGACTCGGTTATATCAAGATCGGACAATCGTCCACCACACTTTCGGGCGGCGAAGCACAGCGCGTGAAATTAGCGACGGAGCTGGCAAAACGCGCTACGGGTAGAACCATTTATATTCTTGACGAGCCGACGACGGGACTGCATATGGCGGACGTAAAAAAGCTCATCGAAGTTTTACAGCGTTTAGTGGAGGCGGGCAATTCGGTGCTTGTCATCGAGCACAATCTGGATATGATCAAGACGGCGGACTATATCATCGACCTTGGCCCCGAGGGCGGCGACGGCGGCGGAACGGTGATCGCCGCGGGAACGCCGGAAGAAGTCGCTTCCTGTGAAAGCTCCTATACGGGACAGTACCTGAAGAAGGTCTTCGATAAGGAGCGCAGAGGGTAAGCTTTTGTGCGAAAGAATAAAATAAGCGGAGTGGGGCGACACTCCGCTTTTGTATGCCCAAAAGTCAAACAAATCTCCTTGAGATTCGCTTGATCAGGCATAAAAATCGTGACTTCCGATTGAGGTGAGATAGGGGCGGTTGCTTGGGATCCAAAAGTTTGTGGCGATGCGCGGATTGAGGAAATACAGCGCATTTTTTGAGAGGGAATAGCCCTCGAGGCAAAGCTTTGCGGCAATGACACTATCTTCGTTTGGCACATTGTAAATGGTACCGTTGAGGATGGGCGAAAACTGCACGCCGTATTTTCGGTCGAAAATTACGTTGTAAATGGTATTTGGGAAATCCGGACTTGCGACACGGTTGAGAATGACATTTCCCACGAGAATTTTTCCGTCCAGCGGTTCTCCTTGCGCCTCCGCATGGATAATGCGCGCCAGCCAATATACCTCATCTTCGGCGTAGAATTTATCCCCGGACAGTATGGTGCCGCCTTTGTTTGTCAGCTCCACCGAGCGGCTTGCGGGAAGCCAATCTACGCCAATGTCATATGCCTTTGCGGCGGCGCGAATGGGAATATGCAACTCCCCGTCAATGACGAGCGCATTGCTTCCGCCGAAAAACCGACCCGAAGCTTCGATATAACAAGCGCCTGCCGATGCGGAAACGGTGACAGCTGGGCTTTTTGCATACATGACGTTGGCGTTGCCCGTAATAACGGCATTTTCGCCTGAAAAGATGATATTCGCCGCTTCAAAGGGAACGTATGTAGTGCCGTCCACCAGCTTGGCGTTCATCGCCAAAGGCTCGCCGTCTCTGTGGACAGGGACGGGCGCATACGCCGACGTACCCGTGACAAACAGGCTGACGACGGTCATCACCGCGAGTATTCGTTTTACTGTTTTCATAAGACCTCCTTGAGATAAAAATACGCATACGGGATAGTTTCCCGTATGCGTATATTTTAACACATTTTCGCGAAAATTTCAACGCACAATATCTGGCAGAGGCTATATGAGACGCTTCTTTAGCGGCATGACGTAGGATATGCCGAGCATCAAAAGATAGCAAACTGCCATTGTCGCGATAAACTGCAAGCCGCATTGCACAATGGGCGAAACGTCCGATGTAAGGAAGCGCCGCATGCCATCAAGAGCCGGCACATGCACCCAAAAGAACGAGATAAAAAATACGTTCGTAATTTCTCGTTTAGAATATCAGATCAAAGTGCGAGATTTAAAAACAGGGGGCTGTGGAAGACAGCCCCCTTTCGGATTTTGTGAGATTAATATGCCTTGCCCCAATAAACAAGCTGTTTTGCGGGTTTTCCGCAGCAAACGCAGACATCGCCGTTCGCTTTCTGCTCCAGCGGAATGCAACGGGAGCCGACGCCCGTGACTTCCTTTACCTTGTCCTCGCATGCGGGATCGCCGCACCACATGGCGCGAACAAATCCATCGCCGTTTTCAGCCAGCTTTGCGATGATCTCATTCATGGTCGTGCAGTCGTAGGTGCGTCTTTCGCGATTTGCCAAAGCCTTCGCGTACAGACCGTCGCGAACTGCCTGCAGCTTTTCGGCGACTGCCGCCTCGAGATTATCAAGGGAGACGATGGTCTTTTCGCGGTCGTGACGGGTTACGATGACGCATTGATTGGATTCCATGTCGCGGGGACCGATCTCAATGCGGACGGGAACGCCCTTCATTTCGTATTCGGCGAACTTCCATCCGGGCGAATTGTCGGATTCGTCCACCTTGACGCGATAATCTGCCTTCAAACGGTCAGCAAGACCGTTCGCAGCTTCAATGACACCGGGCTTATGTGCGGCAATCGGAATGATCACCACCTGGATCGGCGCAACTGCGGGGGGAAGGACCAGACCGTTGTCATCGCCGTGGGTCATGATGATACCGCCGATCATACGGGTGGATACGCCCCACGAGGTCTGGAAGGGATGAACGATCTTGTTCTCTTTATCTGTGTAGGTGATGTCGAACGCTTTTGCAAAGCCGTCACCAAAGTAGTGGGAGGTTCCTGCCTGCAAAGCCTTGCCGTCGTGCATGAGTGCTTCGATGGCATAGGTATCTTCAGCGCCGGCGAACTTATCGCTGGGCGTTTTTGCGCCCTTGATAACGGGAATCGCAAGATCCTGCTCGTGGAAATCTGCATAGCAGTTGAGCATCTGAACGGTCTCGGCGCGCGCTTCTTCAGCGGTGGCGTGCATCGTGTGGCCTTCCTGCCAGAGAAATTCGCGTGAACGCAGGAAGGGGCGTGTGGTTTTCTCCCAACGAACGACCGAGCACCATTGGTTGTATAGCTTTGGAAGATCGCGATAGGAGCGAATGATGTTGGCGTAATGCTCGCAGAAGAGCGTTTCGGAGGTGGGACGAACGCACAAGCGCTCCGTCAGCTTTTCGCTTCCGCCGTGGGTGACCCACGCCACCTCGGGCGCAAAGCCTGCCACATGATCCTTCTCCTTCTGCAACAGAGATTCGGGAATAAACATGGGCATATAGACATTTTCATGCCCCAGCGCCTTGAAGCGCGCATCCAGATTTTTTTGGATCAGCTCCCAGATTGCATAGCCGTAGGGGCGGATGATCAGACATCCCTTGACGCTGGAATAGTCAACAAGATCCGCCTTTTTGCAGATATCGGTGTACCATTGAGCGAAATCCTCGTCCATGGAGGTGATCGCTTCAACGAGTTTCTTATCGTTTGCCATTTTTTGAGTTTCCTTTCGCGAAACAATATAACATTATACGTTAAATTATACCATACAACCGTACTTTTGTCAATAGCAAAGAGAAATATTACGCTCTCCTTGTATTGCTTTGGAGCATAAAAAAAGGGTATGGCATTAAAGCCATACCCGTGATTTTTCTAATAAAATTAGCGGCGCTTCTTCGATACAACGATACCGCCTACGGAAAGAACGAGAGCTGCTACTGCGAGAGCAACGCTGTCAGCGGTGTTCGGAGTGGTGGAAGGAGTAGAGGGGGTAGAAGGAGTAGAAGGAGCTGCAGTAGTGGTTGCTGCTGCTTCTGCGCCGATACCGCCAAGGGTGATGTAGTCATACTTAGCAACGGTCCAAGAACCAACGCTGGACTTGGAAACGAGAGCCTTTCTTGCAAGGCCGAGTTCGTCCCAGTCATTGTAGCAAAGGTGGATACCGATCTGCTTGCCCTTTACGAGGTCAGCCAACGGAATCTTGTACTCAGCGTTGAAGCCGCCGGTAACCTTTACAGACTTAGCTTCGAAGAAGTCAACTGTGCCGCCTTCAGCCTTGGGAAGGAAGAGGGAGGTACCAGCCTGACCCTTTCTTGCGGAGATCAGACCGTTGTGGTCGATACGAGCCTGCCACGGAGCGCCGTCAACAACGTCAACGCCTTCGTTGGTGGGGTCGATAATGAGTTCGAGAGAGTCAACCTGGTAGGTAGGCTTCTTGGGATCCTTAGCCTTGGTGTTAAGGGTTTCGTCCTTAACTTCAGCAAATGCCCAAAGAGCATCCTTGGTGTAGGTGATATACCAAGTAATTTTTGCATCGCTGACATCGGTTGCATTGTGAGGAAGGTGACCGTCAAACTTCTTAGCGTTTGCATAAGCTGCGTCCTTAACGCCATCAAGCTTGAGCTCGTCTGCGGTACCAATAACGATACCAGCGTCTTCCTTAACGATTTCAGCAGCGGTGGTGGTTTCTGCAGCGGTAGCGGACATTGCGAGCATACCGGTCATCAGAAGTGCCAAAATAGCGGAAAGTGCTCTTTTCATGATAAAAATCACTCCTTATAAATTTTTGCCTATTGGCTGATTACATTATACACTATGTTTTACCATTTGTCAATAGCTTTTTCAGAATTTCATACAAAAAACTTTTGTGTTTTCTCATGATTATTTACTATTATTATACTAATATCTCAAGCGTTTTTCAAATTGGTTACATTAAATATATTTTAAGAATTTATTTATTTAATTCGATAAAATGCTTGACATTCGATGGGGCTTGTGATATAATTGAAATGAAATCAGCCGAGTGATATCGGCTGAAATAATATGGAGGATAACCTATAATGAAAAAATTACTTGCACTCGCACTCGCGGCATTGATGCTGGTGGCATGCCTTGCATCCTGCGGCGGCAAAAAGGAGTATGTTGTTCTTGAAGATAACTTCGGCTCCGAAGAATACGCAATCGGTATGCGTAAGGATGACTACGCACTTGCAGCCAAGATTCAGGAGATTCTTGACGCAATGGCAGAAGACGGCACCGCAGGTCAGATCGCAAAGAAGTGGTTCGGCAGAGAGGATGCTTTCCTCACCGGCAACGACTTCCCCCGCGAAATGCAGACTGTTGAAGGCGACAATTCTCTCCAGTACATTTTGGATAAGAAGGTCCTCGTTCTCGGCCTTGATGAAAACTTCCCGCCCATGGGCTACCGTGATTCCAAGACCGGCGAGATCACCGGCTTTGATATCGACCTTGCAAAGGAAGTTGCAAAGCGTCTGGGCGTTGAGCTGGATATTCAGCCCATCGACTGGGCAGCGAAGGAAATCGAGCTGAACTCCAAGAACATCGACCTCATCTGGAACGGCATGTCCGTCACCGATGAACGCGTTACTAACATGTTCCTCTCCAAGCCTTATCTTGCAAACTCCCAGTGCATCATCGTTGCTGCAGATTCGCCCATTAAGACAAAGGCTGATCTGGCAGGCAAGAAGGTTGCACTTCAGGAAGGTTCTTCTGCAAATGATGCGGTTGAGGCAGATGCCGAGACCTTCGCAGCCATCACCAACGGTGGCGAGATCGTCAAGTTCGCAGAGAATCTTACCGCTTACATGGACCTCAAGGCAGGCCGTGTTGACGCATTCGTGGTTGACCTGGTTGTCGGCGAATGGATCATCGAAAACAACTAAATCTGTACTTCTTAAAGAAGACGCCGGCGGGCGTCTTCTTTTTGTATAGGTAGGCAATGTGCTTTGGTAAGGCTGTTGCATTTTTTTACAGAGTGTGTTATAATATAGGAAATGAAAAGATTGTGCGAAAAAATCACACATTATGAATTTTGCCTTCGCGGCGAATCGCCGCGTCTCGCAAAGGCTTGGAGAATGATATGCACGCAAAACCTAACGAACGCATACGCCGACTGTCATTGATCGGTACTATCCTTGCTTTGGCATGGCCAACTATGCTGGAGCAGCTCATGCACACAGCGGTGCAATATGTGGACACCGCTATGGTCGGATCCCTCGGTACCGAGGCAACCGCCGCTGTCGGTGCCACCACCACGATCAGCTGGCTGGTGGGAAGCACAATTTCCGCCTTCGGCGTTGGATTTTTGTCCTTCATCGCAAGAGCTTATGGTGCAAACGATCGGGCATCCGCCTCCAAGGCTTCCGCACAGGCGGCGCTTTCCGTGCTTGTGCTGGGAAGCTTTTTCACCGTATTGACGCTTTCCTTAAGCGGCGTGATCCCCGCATGGATGCAGGTGGATATGAATATTCGAGAGACTGCATCGGTATATTTCATGATATTATATCTGCCCATGCTGCCGCGCACAGCATCCACGATTTTCGGAACCATTCTGCGGGCGGCAGGCGATACAAAAACGCCCATGAAAATCGGTATCCTCGTCAACCTTGTCAATGTGACGCTGA
Organism: Candidatus Flemingiibacterium sp.; assembly: GCA_045635785.1. GTDB lineage: Bacteria > Bacillota > Clostridia > Oscillospirales > CAG-272 > Flemingiibacterium. The sequence continues at coordinate 19,718 of JAZTWJ010000061.1, read as the reverse complement.
ATTTTCTGCTGATCTATCCCACACGCACGCTGACGGTTGGCGGATTCTCTTTCCCGATGATCGGCGCGGGAATGGGGGTGATCGGCGCGGCGATCGCCAGCGCCATCGCCTTCACGGTGGGAGGCATTTTGGTCACGATCGCGCTTTGGCTGCATCCGCTGGTTTCGCCGCGCGGGCAGTCCTTTGTGCCCGATTCCGCCATTCTGATGCCCTGCATGAGGGTGGCACTGCCGAATTTATTCCAGCGATTTGCCACTTCTCTCGGTTATGTGATGTTCGCTTCCATGATCAATGCCCTCGGTGAAGTTTCCACGGCGGCGCATACCATCGCCAACACCGTGGAATCGGCGTTTTACATTCCGGGCTTTGGCATGCAGACCGCCGCCGCAACGTTGGCGGGCAATGCCTATGGAGCTAAGGACAGAAAGCGTCTGAAATCCCTCGCCGCCATGTTCATCCCAATCGAAATCGGACTGATGATTCTTTCGGGCGGCGTGCTGTATCTTTCCGCCCCCACGCTGATGGGGATTTTCTCGAAGGAGGCGGCGGTTATCGCGCTGGGCTCCACGGTGCTTCGTATGGTGGCGATCTCCGAGCCGTTCTACGGTTTTTCCATCATCATGGAAGGTATGATGCAGGGCGTTGGACGGACAAAGGAGCCGTTTTTCTTCAATGTCGCAGGCATGTGGGGTGTGAGAATTGCCGGCACATTTGTCTGCACAAAGCTGCTTTCGCTTGGACTTGTATCCGCGTGGGCATGCATGATCGCGCATAATTTACTGATATTTGTGCTGTTTTTGTATTGCTTCATCCGCTATCTTGGGCGGCGCTCCGCAAAGGCATGGTTAGAGGATTCGATCATAGAAAAGGCGAATTGAACTTCACACGCTCAAAAATAGGAAAAGAGCAAGTGCGTTTGATATGCAATTGCTCTTGCTTTTTTGTTGTGTCGCGGTGTTATTACTTGAAGTATCTCTTGAGAAGTCCCACAAATGCCTTGCCGTGTCTTGCTTCGTCATGAAAAACACCGAAAAATCACTATGTATTGCGGTTTTATTCAAAAATACACACTTGACGCACACCTTATCATGCGTTATACTAAAAAAATATCTATGAGGAAAAACTACCTCATAGAGTTTTTGATAACAATTTTGTAAATTATATGAGCTGCAGATTGAAAAAATGGCATACTTATGATATACTGGATATGTGAAAGAGTTCGATAAAACTGAATTTGACGAAGGAATGTGATTGTATGAAGAAAATTGTAATCCCGTCAGCAATAGTGTTGTCAGTCTTAATAATTCTTTGCTTTGTGCCGATTCAATGGAATGTTTCGCAGACTATGACAGTACAGGTTACTGAAGATATGAGTGAAGGCTCTTTCATAGAAACTGAAATGAAAATAGCAGGCAAGTATTACTTTTATTTGTTCCAACCTGACCGTTTTGATGGAAAAATAGAAATTGCATCTTTTCCTGAAACGGCAGGAAAGAATGTTGATTTTAAGATGACAGGAACCTCGCCCTCCAGCCTAATTTATCGCAGTTGGACGGGCTCAAAACTAAACAGCGAATCCTTTGGGTTGATTAAAGCAAATTTCGGAATGAAACAGATGATTATTTTTAAGTCAGATGAAAATGGCGGAATAAATTTAGAGGGAGAACAGACTTGTGTAATTCTTACAGGAACTGCAACACTTGAAGATGCAAGAAAATTGTTAAACGATTTGCAAAAAACAAGATAAATTCCAACTTGTCGAACAGTTAAATAGAGAAAGAGCGGAGGTTTAGACCTCCGCTCTTGTCATATCCTGTTCACAAATGCCCCTGTGGCTCATTTTAAGCGATTTTAAGCGCCAATGTGCAGTATTGCTGTGGGATTTGCCTTGAATCGCATTGTGGGGCATTTTGGTCATCTGGCGGTGTGTAAAATACACACCGTGTCACTCGGCTAAAAAATGAGGTATTCCGCTTATATCGCAGAATACCTCAAAATTATGCTATATTGTGGTGTTGTTTTTTGCAAATATTACTTAAAATAACGGTTGAGAAGTCCTTCAAACGCCTTGCCGTGACGAGCTTCATCGCGTGCCATCTCATGAACGGTGTCATGGATTGCATCAAGGCCAAGCTCCTTCGCCATCTTTGCGAGTTCGGTCTTGCCTGCGGTAGCGCCGTTTTCAGCCTCTACGCGCATTTCGAGGTTCTTCTTGGTGGAAGCGGTAACAACCTCGCCGAGAAGCTCTGCGAACTTTGCTGCATGCTCTGCTTCCTCGTAAGCCGCCTTTTCCCAGTACATACCGATTTCGGGATAACCCTCACGATGAGCAACGCGCGCCATTGCCAGGTACATACCAACTTCGGTGCATTCACCGGTGAAGTTCGCGCGAAGCCCTTCGATGATCGCTTCGGGAGCGCCGGATGCAACGCCTACAGAATGCTCGGCAGCCCATGCCATTTTGCCTTCTGCCTGCTGCTCAAACTTGGAAGCGGGTGCCTTGCACTGGGGGCACTTTTCGGGAGCAGCGTCTCCCTCGTGAACGTAACCGCAGATTTTACATACAAACTTTGCCATGATCATTTCCTCCGTAAAATGTAAATTAAATTTTTGATAAGATTTGGTTGATGTCGGCATGATCGCCGATCACCTGATCGAGAGTCACCTGCTCCAGCCGCTCTGTCAGCGATGTGTTGAGCTTCGCAAAAATGCAGTGGAAAAAGCAACTGTCTTTATCATCGCCGACACGCGTACATTCGTAGCAGTCTTCCAGACAGCGCGAGATTGCAAGCGGTCCGTCAATGATTTCGAGCACACGCCTAAGGCTGATCTCCGATGCCGGCACTGCCAAGCGATAGCCGCCTTGCGCGCCCTTTTGCGATTTGATGATGCCGCTCTGTGTGAGCTTGCGCAGGATCTTTACGGTAAAGCGATCGGTCACACCGACGCCTTTCGAGATAGAACCTGCGTCCATCAGACCGCCGTCCTTAGCTAACAGATAGGAGATCCTCAGCGCGTAATCGGCTTCTTGTGTTATTCTCATTGTCTTACCTTCAATCTATACCTTTTTGGTACACATTTATTTTATCATAGGTTTTGCATTTTGTCAAGAGTTTTTTTCAAAAATTTTTTTATTTCTTGAATTTTGTCCTTTTCGGTAAAGTGTTCCAGGTATAAAGGCTTGTATAATACGCTTTTCAAGTGAATAGTCATAGCTGAAAAGACACAAAACCACTGTATAATAGTTAATAAATCATTGAGTTAGCATGATGGAAAGGATTTTTCAAAATTTTTCCGAAAAAAGTGTGATGTTATAATTCAGAAGTTGTGTGTATAATGAATAAATATACACCGAATTAACTTCGGTAGACTTTGGAAACACATATCGTAATTGGGATAATTTTTTGTGAGTCGCCCGAAATCCTTGACAAACGGGAAAAAAACTGTTACAATGATGGTAACGATTTTTTAAGGAAGGACACCACCATGCAATTTGTATCTTACCGCGATTTCGGTGCCGTCGGCGACGGCAAAACCGACGATTTCGCCGCCATCATCGCAGCCCATGCCCATGCCAATGAGGCAGGGCTTCCCGTTCGCGCCGATGAAGGCGATACCTATTATATCGGCAATAACCGTACAGCGAGCGCCTATATCAAAACCGATACCGATTGGACCGGCGCATCCTTTATCATTGATGATTCCAAGGTGGATATCGACCACCGCTCCACGCCCATCTTCATCGTAAACGATGACATGGAGTCCATCGACCTCACGGAATACGGCGTAAAGTCGCTGTGCGAAGGACAGCGCAGTGTCGTATCGGTGGGCAGAGACTGCTATGTGCGCGTGACGCATCCCGATAAACGCATTTTTATTCGAAAAGGGCCCAATCAAAACGCCGGCTCTCTTCAAAATGACTGTTTTATTCTCCGTGCAAACGGTTTGGTGGATGAAAAAACGCCCATTATCTGGAATTTTGACCGAATACAAACGATCACCGCAAAGCCGCTTCCGGAAAAGACATTGACTCTGCGCGGCGGCAAATTTACCCACATCGCCAATCAAGCGGAATCGAAGATCACCTATTATGACAGCGGCATCAACATCACCCGATCCCGCGTTTGCGTTGAGGGCATCTCTCACTATATTGAAGGGGAGCTTGACCACGGTGCGCCCTACAGTGGATTCCTCGGTATCAACCACTGCGCGGAGGTCGAGGTGAAGAACTGTCTGTTCACCGCGCACCGTACCTATATTACCTACCGCGCTGAAAACAAGCCGGTCCCCATGGGAACCTACGATTTGGGCTTTGGCAGTGCCATCGGTATCAAAATCGAAAACTGCTCGCAGACAACGGACATCATGGATCGCGCTTATTGGGGACTCATCTGCTCCAACTTCTGCAAGGATATTACGCTGATCAACTGCAAATTCTCCCGCTTTGATGCACACATGGGTATGACCAATGCCACGATTCGCGGCTGTACGCTGGGGCATCAATGTCTGAATGCCATCGGGCATGGGCTTCTTACCGTCGAGGATTCCACGCTGTTCGGCGATTGCTTTATTTATCTTCGGTTTGATTACGGCTCCACGTGGAAGGGCGACATGATCATCAAAAACTGCACATGGCTTCCCGCATTCCGTAACGGGAAGGCGAATTTTATCGGCGGCGCCAACCACGGCGATCATGATTTTGGCTATGAATGTTATATGCCGCAGCATATCCTTGTCGACGGACTACACGTCAAGGACGCGGACGAAAGCAGCAACCCCGAATACAACGGCGTCTATATGCTAGGAAACATCACCCGCGAAAATACGGATGAGAGCTTCTCCTACGTTTATCCGTACCATATCACCAAAACGCTTACGATCAGAAACTTTACCTCCGACAGCGGCAAACTCTGGCAGCTCTCGGAAAATCCCTTCATGTATCGCAATACAGAGCTTCTGTAAACGAGAACACCGCCCGATTCGGGCGGTGTTTCTATGTATATGGAAGATTTTACGGAAGAAAAAATGCCACGATAAACGGTATGGTCGCGCAGGCAAGCACGTTGGAAATGAGTCCGAGTGCGGCGCCAGGGCGGCAATCCTCGTTCACCAGCTTTGGAAAAACGATGGTGTTCAATCCGCAGGGAAGGGCGTTCATCAATACAGCAAGGATCAACGTCTCGCCACCCACAAACTGCTTTGCGACCAGCGCAATGGCGATGGGGATCAGCAGCATACGCATGGCGGTTACGATCCATACGTTGCGATCGCGAATGATTTCGAGGGGATTGTATTCGGAGATGACGATGCCTGCAAGAACCATGCTGATGGGGCCTAAGCATGCGCTGGCAGTTTCCATGGTTTTGGTAAGAAGTGACGGCAATTCAAAGCCCGTCAGACCGAGCACAATGCCGATCAGCAGGGAGATCATGGTGGGATTGAGCAGCGATTTGAGGCGCATACCGCCCTTTGTCAGCGCGGCATAGCCGTAGGTATAAATATAAAATTGCATGGGCAGGCAGAAAACCATGGAGGAAAGCATCATTTCCTCGCCGTAGAGCGCGCCCACAAGGGGCCATCCCATGTATCCGAGATTGGGGATGACCAGCGAATAGCGATAGACTGCGCGGCGATATTTGTCTTTTTCAAGCAAGTGAACGGAAAGCTCGGCAACGAGAATCACCGCAACGAGCAGAACGCACGCGGTAATAATAATATCTAAACGAGTCGAAATGTAGGGGATGGTAAAGCTTCCCGCAAAAGTTTTGATGACGTTGCAGGGAAGGAAAAAATAGACAAGCAGCGTGGATAAAATTTTGGAATGCTCGGCATTGACAAGCTTTAGCTTTGCCAACGTAAAGCCTGCAAGTGCAAATGCAAACAGGATGAACACCTGCTCAAATACGGCAAACATCGAAACAAGCTCCTTTTTCGTCAGTTAATTTCTCTTGCCAATTTGTAGATCAGATCGTATGCAAAGGTCAGATCCTCGATGGAGCAATGATTTTGAACAAAATGCGTGGTGCAGCAGATCCAACGCTGACCCTTCAGCGTTTCAAAGACGCGGCGGATCTCGCTTGCAAGCTCGTTCTGCGGAATCAATCCGAGGGCTGTTTGAACGCAGATGCCGCCGAGAATTGCAAACTTATCCCGATACTTCTCTAAATAAAGCGGATAGCTCATGCCCGCACTTTCCTGCCAAGGATGCACCAGATCAAAGCCAAGCTCCGCGATGCCGTCGGCAACCTTTTCGATACAGCCATCGGAATGAAGGCTGCAGAAGCGTCCGCGGGAATGCACATGATCCACGATGCGCTTCACATGCGGAAAAATCATTTCCCGCCAGATGGTCGGATTGAATAGTAGATTGTTTTGCGCGCCCCAGTCATCGGAAATGTGGATCATATCCACGCCAAGATCAATACAGCGATCCACATAGGCGAGGGTCCATTCTTCCTGTCTTGTGTACAGCTCATTCAGTTCATCGGGGTACATGACGAGGTAGGCAAGCTGATTTTCGATGCCGAAAACCTTGTTATAATGCTCAAAGAAGCCGGGCGTTTGCACATAGCAGAAACGCTCTCTTTTTTTGTGATGCTCCAGCGCCTTTTTGATTTTGTCATAATCAGCAAGGCGATCTGCAGGCATAAAATAGTCGGCATCCACCAACAGATCGGGTGTCAATTCGCCGTTTTGATTCTTGATCTCATCAAGAAGGGGCGTATTAAAGCAAGTCGGCGTGCCGAAAATATGCGCCATATCAAATTCGTATAGATCTTCAAACGCAGCCACCGAGCCAAATTTTTCCGAAATCGGCTGGGTAAGATTTTCGAAAAGCCAGCCGTAAATCGGGATGCGGTCCGTCTTTTGACCGAGAATGGTACGGCGTACTCTTTCTATGCTGTTCATATTCGAACTCTCCTTGAAACTATAGTGCATGCTACGCATACCGACCGAGACGCACCAAACAAACAGATCCGCCATATGGGGGATCTGTTTGTTTGGTGCGCCTGACAGGACTTGAACCTGCACGATTACTCACCGGATCCTAAATCCGGCGCGTCTGCCAATTCCGCCACAGGCGCGGATAATCTTCAAACATTATAACACATGCAAAAGATTTTGTCAAGGTATTGATTTTTATTTTTTTATGTAGTACAATATATGTGGTTATGCTATTCTCAAACAAAGGAGAGCTTCGCAAATTGAAAGCACTTGTATTATCCGTCACAGCAGGGCAGGGGCATAATTCCACGGCCAAGGCGATCTGCGCTTATCTTGAATCCATCGGCTGCACCGCCGAAATGCTGGATACCATCCATTACGTTAACCGAGTGCTGGGCGAGACCGTGTCCCGCGGTTATCTGCTCGCTGCAAACAATGCCAAGCTTGCCTACAAAGGCGCTTACCGTCTGGCGGAAAAGCGGCGCAAATCCCGCACCGATGTTTCTCCTCCCCGCGCGACCGGCAGTATCATGGCAAGAAAATTGCTCAAATATATCAATTCCTATAATCCCGATGTGATCATCTGCACCCATATCTTCGCGGGCATCATTTTGGATGTTCTCAAGGAAAAGCAGGAGATCCGTGCCAAGACCATCGGCATTCTCACGGATTTTGCCTTCCATCCCTATTGGGAGGAGGGGCTCAATTTAGACTATGTGGTCACGCCCAATGAGCTACTTGCCGCGCAGGCACTGAAAAAAGGCTTTGGCGAAGGACAAATCCTACCCTTCGGCATTCCGATCCATCCCAAGTTTGCGGAGCGCATCTCCAAAGAGGAGGCGCGGGCGCAGTTGGGACTTGACATCAACAAGCGCACGGTTCTGCTTATGGGCGGAAGCATGGGTTACGGCAATATCGAAGAAACCCTGCAAACGCTGGACAACGTGCCCTATGATTATCAGATCATCACCGTCTGCGGAAGCAATTGCGAGGCGAAAGCCAAAATTGACGGGCTCCACACAAAAAAACGGGTGCTGAATCTCGGCTTTGTCAACAATGTGGAGATCCTCATGGATGCCGCGGATTGCATCATATCCAAGCCGGGCGGACTGACCACATCCGAATCGCTGGCAAAACGTTTGCCGATGATCATTGTCAATCCCATCCCCGGGCAGGAGGATCGCAACACGGAATTTCTCACCAACAACGGCGTAGCCATGGCAGTCACATCCACCTCGCCGCTGGATGAGGTACTCTATCAGCTGTTTTCGGATCCGCGCCGCTTTGAGGTGATGCGCAATGCCATCGACATCATTGCCAAGCCGAATTCCACCCGCGATATCTGTAATTTTGCAAAAAATCTGGCGGCGGAGTAATCATTACTTGCCTTTGCCGTTTTTATAGGTATGGAGAAGATCATGAAAAGAATTTTGATGAACAAGACCGATCTGACGGTTTCCGAAATTTGCCTCGGTGCGGATCATTTTACCACCGTTGGCGATAAAAATACCGCATTCGCCCTGCTTGACCGCTTTGTGGCAGTGGGCGGAAATTTTGTCGATACCGCCAATCTTTATGCCAGAGATTATACCGTAGGCATCAGCCGCAGCGAGGAGCTTCTCGGCGAATACCGCAAAGCTCGCCCCGGGGTGGAGCTGGTGATTGCCACCAAGGGCGCACATCATGATATTACGACCAAAGAGTCCCGTGTTACCCGCGCGTGCATCGCTGGGGATCTGGACGAAAGTCTGCGTACGCTGGGGCTGGATCATATTGATTTTTATTGGCTCCACCGCGATAATTCCGCCATCCCCGTGGAGGAGATCGTGGATATGATGGAAGAATTTGTGAAGGCGGGAAAGATCCGTTTCTACGGTGGCTCGAACTATACTTTGGAGCGTATCCGTCAGGCGGATGCCTATGCAAAAGCCCATGGATTGCAGGGCTTTTCGGGCATATCGAATCACTATACGCCCGCTGTGGAGTTGGAAGGTCGCCCCTTCTATACCGATCCCACGCTGGTGACAAACATAAAGGAAGAGCTTCCCGAAGCGGCAAAGCTTGGACTTGCGTACATTCCCTACGGCTCCACCGCAAAGGGTTGGTTTTCCAAGAGCCTGAAGGGCGAGGCGAGCGAGCGCGCGGCAAATGCATTTGATCATGAGATCAACCGCGCCCTTCGCAGTGAGCTTGTCAAAAAAGCGGAGGCGGAAAGCATCCCCGTGCAGACCGCACTGCTTCGCTATATGATCGAACAGGGAAGGGAGATGGGCTTGCAGATCATCCCCATCACCTCCTGCAGTAAGAAAGAGCAGTTGGATGAGGTCGCCCTTGTCTGATATTTGCTTATTCGCACTCAATTCCTCCTATGCGCACACGAATCTTGCCGTGCGATGCATCAAAAACAGTCTTGCATTAGCTGGTTTTGATGCACAGATTCTCGAGTTCAGCCTCAAGGACAGGAGACGGGCGGTGTTAGATGCGCTGTATCGCGCCGATGCCAAGCTGTATGGCTTTTCCGCGTATATTTGGAATATTACCGAGCTTTTTGCATTTGCGGCGGAGTTGAAAGCTTTGCATCCGCAGGCGCACATCGTTTTTGGCGGTCCCGAGGTTTCCTTTAACAGCAAGGAACTGCTCGCAGCGCATCCCTATATCGACTGCATTGTCACGGGAGAGGGCGAGGACGCGTGGGCGGAATTGGCTTCCAGTTTTTTTGCCGATGGAACGCTGCCTTCTGTCATCGAAGGCGGCATTTTCGATGGTTTTCTCGACCAGCCCGCTGTCTATGAAGCGGGCGATATGGGTAAACGCATGGTATATTATGAGTCGTCGCGCGGCTGTCCCTTTCGATGCGCCTACTGCCTTTCGGGTGCGGCAGAAAAGGTTCGGGCGAAATCGGTCGATCAGACCCTTGCCGATCTGCTTGCTTTCGAGAAAAATGAGGGTATCCGCGTGGTCAAGTTCGTGGATCGCACCTTCAATTTCGACCGCGCGCGTGCGAATGCCATCTGGCGTGGGCTGCTTTCGGAGGCTTACGGCAAAAGCTATCATTTTGAAATTTGCGCCGAACTGCTTGATGAGGAAGCATTGTCTCTGCTCGCCGCCTTTCCGAAGGGAAAGGTGCAGCTTGAAATCGGCGTGCAATCCACAAACCCCGAAACTCTGCTCGCGGTGAATCGAAGCCCCGATACGGATCGGCTTCTTGAAAATATCAGCCGTCTGCATGCGCTCGGAAATATGCACATTCACGCCGACCTCATCGCAGGCCTTCCAAAGGAAGGCTTTGCGCGATTCGGGCAATCCTTCGACGCGCTGTTCGGAAGATGCGATATGCTGCAGCTCGGCTTTTTGAAGCTTTTGCACGGCTCTGTGCTGCGAAGGGATGCGGCGCGCTTTGACTGTGTGTATTCTCCCATGCCGCCATATGAGGTGCTGGCAACCGACTGCCTCTCCTTTGACGAGCTGACAAGACTGCACACCATTGATGCGTTATGCGACCGCTTTGTCAATTCGGGCGCATTTTCTCGCGCCGTCTCGTTGCTTGGTACCAGGCATTCCTCGCCTTTCTCGATGCTCGATGGGATGGCGCAAAAGCTGACATCGGCGGAAATTTCTCTGCACGAGCTGCCGCAGGCAAAGGCATATACATGGCTGTATGATGTTCTGCATGAAGGCGAGGATGCGCCGCTTGCAGAGGCGCTGCTTCTTGATTTTCTCACCCATCAGAACCGCACGCCGCCGATCATTGGCGGCTTTGGATGCCCGCGCGTTGAGGATGATATGAAACGGCACTTTTTGCAGTTCGCCGCCAAAACGGGCATCGAATGCTTTGCGCCCGCCGTGGAGGTACGGCAATTTGCTGATAGGCGCTTTGTGTTGGAGAGGCAAATGGGGCGCGCATTTGTGCCAACAGAGGACGGATTTTCGGAAATATAAACGGGAACCACCGATTTTGATTTTTATGGAATCCTTATAAAAAAACACCATTTGCGACTTTTGCAAAATGGTGTTTTGACTATTGCAATTTTTTCCGTTTTATGGTAAAATAGTAGCGTATTAAATTTTTTAGAAAGGAAGATGCCCAATGAAACTTGCATTTTCAACGCTGGGTTGCCCCGATTTCGCGTGGACGGATATTTATTCCTGCGCGAAGGATTTCGGATTCGACGGTATCGAGATCCGCGGTCTCGGCGAAGATATTTACGCTGTCAAGGCACGCCCGTTTACCGATGGTCAAATTGATAAAACGATTGCCACTCTGGAGCGTTTAGGCCTACAGATCCCCTGTCTTGCCTCCGGCTGCTGCCTGAAATTTGCAGATAAATTAGAAGAAGCTAAGACCGAGATCGGAGAGTACATTGAACTTGCAAAGAAGCTGGGAACGCACTATATCCGCGTTCTGGCTGATCTTGATGCCGCACCGACCGGCGAGATCGACGATGCGGCGATGCTTCGCACCATCCTCGAAATTGCTCCCCTTGCAAAGGATACCGGTGTGATGCTTCTCATCGAGACAAACGGCGTCTATTCAGATACAAAGCGTCTGCGTAAGCTGCTGGATGCAGTCAATCTCCCCTATGTTGCTGCCCTTTGGGATGTGCATCATCCCTATCGCTTTATGGGCGAGGCACCCGCCGAAACGGTGGCGAACCTGGGCGATTATATCAAGCATGTACACGTCAAGGACTCGGTCATGGTGGACGGCAAGGTCAATTACCGTCTGATGGGCGAGGGTGACCTTCCCATCACCGATATGCTGCTGGCACTCCGTTCCATCGCCTACGAAGGCTTTATCTCCCTTGAATGGGTCAAGCGCTGGGCGAAGGACATCGCAGACTGCGGCATTGTGTTCCCACATTTTGCAAACTACATGCGCCGCCATATGAAGGAAGTGGAGCCGGAGCTTCAGACCTCCCTTAGAGGTGTGGGCAAATATATTTGGAAAAAGGAGCATTTGATCGACTATACCTTCCCGCAGCTGCTTGACCGCATCTGCGAGGAATTCCCCGATCAGTATGCCTTCCGCTATACCACGCTGGATTATACACGCACCTATCCCGAATTCCGTGAGGATGTGGATAACTTCGCCCGCGCGCTCATTGCCATGGGCGTAAAGCGCGGGGACCATGTTGCCATTTGGGCGACCAACGTGCCCGCATGGTATATCACCTTCTGGGCAACCGTCAAGATCGGCGCGGTGCTTGTCACTGTCAATACGGCGTATAAAATTCACGAGGCGCAGTATTTGCTTTCCCAATCCGACACCCATACGCTGGTCATGGTGGAGGGCTTCAAGGATGCAAAGTATACGGATATTATCACCGCCATCTGCCCCGAGCTGGTAACATCGGCGCCCGGCGAGCTCAAGTCCGCAACGCTTCCCATGCTGAAGAATGTCATTACCGTGGACTGCGAGGTCCCCGGCTGTTATACATGGGAATCCGCCAATGCGCTGGCGGAAAAGGTGCCGCTTTCCGAGGTGAACATCCGTGCAAAGCAGGTGCGTAAGGACGACGTCTGCAATATGCAGTACACCTCCGGCACCACAGGCTTCCCCAAGGGCGTTATGCTCACCCACTACAACGTGGTCAATAACGGCAAGGCGATCGGCGACTGTATGGATCTTTCCACCGAGGATCGCATGATGATTCAGGTGCCCATGTTCCATTGCTTTGGCATGGTGCTGGCGATGACCGCATCCGTGACGCACGGTGTCACCATGTCCCCCATCCCCGCATTTTCGCCGAGACTTGGTCTCGATTGCATCAACAAAGAAAAAATCACCTGCTTCCATGGCGTTCCCACCATGTTCATTGCCATGCTTGGACATGAGAATTTCTCAAAAACCGACTTCTCACATATGCGTACGGGCATCATGGCAGGCTCGCCCTGTCCCATCAAGGTGATGGAGGAGGTGGTCGAAAAGATGCATATGCCCGAAATTTGCATCACCTACGGTCAGACTGAGGCATCTCCTGCCACCACCATGTCGAAAACCACCGATCCGCTGGATATTCGCTGTACGACAGTCGGCGCATCCATGTTCGCGGTGGAGACAAAGATCGTGGATCCCGAAACGGGCGAGGAGCTTCCCGATGGCATGGACGGCGAATTCTGCGCGCGCGGCTACAATATCATGAAGGGCTATTACAAGATGCCCGAGGCGACTGCCGCTGCCATCGACAAGGATGGCTGGCTCCATTCGGGCGATCTGGCAAGACGCCTTGAAAACGGCTACTACAAGATCACGGGCAGAATCAAGGATATGATCATCCGCGGCGGGGAGAACATCTATCCCAAGGAGATCGAGGACTACCTCTACACGCATCCCAAGATCAAGGACGTGCAGGTCATCGGCGTGCCCGACAAGGCATACGGTGAGGAGATCATGGCATGTGTGGTGCTTGCTGATGGCGTAGAGTCGAGCGAAGCAGAGATCAAGGAATTTTGTCTTGCCAACATGGCAAAGCACAAATGCCCGCGCTATGTCCGCTTTGTGGACGGTTTCCCGATGAATGCGGCGGGTAAGATCCTCAAGTATAAAATGCGCGAGGAAGCGGTGGAATACCTCAGCCTCCACGCGGATGCAAGCATTGTGACAGCATAACAAATTGAATAGAACCCACAAAAAAGGGCACATCCGCGGATGTGCCCTTTGCTTTTATTCGGGTATGACGATCTGTCCGTCATGGAAGGTGTACGTGTGATTGGAATGGGTGTAGGACAGCGTTTCTGTCTCACCGTTATCAGAAACCTTTAGGAATTCATAGTAATACTGCGACGATGCATCTCCCGTCTTGGCAACAAGAAGAAGCGTTTGGTTGTCCTGCCATACGAGATCGACGACCTGCATGGAGTCGGTGCGGTTTTCGTTTTTGATGGAGTAGGTATTACCCCAGCTTGATGTAGAAAGCAAGAAACCGCAGTTGTCGTGGGAGGCAGTGGACGCGCAAATGCTGCCGTCGGGCGACCATACGGAAAGATCCGATATGCTGTATAAGCTGCTCTCGTATTCCTTCACCAATTCCGCCGCCGCTTTGCTTCCTTTGATCAGCGGCATATTTTCGGGCTGCTCGCCGTAAATGCGGTGATTCGAGAGGAAAACGGTGCTGCCGTCCGAGATGAAGCTGCTGAAAAAGCTGACGGTGATTTCGTCGTCACCGGAATCGTCGCGGGTGGCATCGCGGTGGACGTCAATGCGGCCGTCTGTCGCGCGCACGATATCTGTAAGGATCATATCGCCCTCGACGGTGAAGCTTGCAATGCGAAGCTGTCCGCGCCATTTGGGCAGATGCGCGAATTTGAAAAATTCGATCATTTTTTCTTCATTTTCGATGTGATCGTCATAGAGAACCACCACGCCATCGGTGACGGCATGCTGCGGCTCATATTTTTCGGGCAGCGACCGAAGGGGCGCATAGCCGTGGGGCGCCTTCGACGAAGCGTTGGATGCGCCGACCGTAAAGTTGGCGGCATAGGGTGCATCGTTTATGTATTTGATGATGCGATAGTCACCCTTTGCCAGCGTATCGTTTTTCAAAATGAAGAATGAGCAGGTATCACCGAATATTCCGCCCGGCGAAACGCTGTACAAAATGCTGTGGAAAGCGACATTTTCGCGGAAGGGCATTTTGTTCCAGGCATCGCCCGACTTTTTTTCTAAATGCCATGTGGCGCCAAATTCTATGGTTTCGTCCGAATGATTCTCGATGGTGAGCACCGCATAAGCATAGCCCGAATCATAGACGGGAAGGGCGGTTTTCATGACAATATCGGGATTTGGATTGAGTGCGGTTTCCTCGATATCGGTGGGAGCAGAACCGCAGCTTCCTAAACATAGGGCGGTGAGCATCAGTACAATTGCAAGAAGCGCAGGCATAAAAGCAGATGTTTTTTTCATGATCAACACCGTGATTTCGCAAAAAGCGAAGGCTTTCTTTTTCGTTCGATTCCTTTTGGTAAGGCTTACACGGTATTTGACGAAAAAAGAGAAGAAAAAGTTCCAAAAAAATTGATATTGTATAAAAAGAGATCGGAATTTTCAAAATAGACTTGAAAGCGGCGGAACATTGTGGTACAATATATACTGAATACTTATAGTTGAAGGATGCATTTGATGTTTGAAGCATTTTTACCCACCGAGATTTTTGGTGATATTTACGCCATCACGCCCGCGTTTTTGACGGAATCGGGAGTGAAGGCGCTCATTCTCGATATTGACAATACGCTGGTGACCTACGATGATCCCAAGCCCACGCCATCCGTCGCCGCATGGCTTTCGTCCATGCACGAGGCGAAGATCAAGGTTGCCTTCGTTTCCAACAATCACGCCCCCCGTGTGGAAAGCTTTTGCGAAGGCATGGACTGCTATTTTCATGCGAATGCGGCGAAGCCGTCTCGACGGTATCTAAAGGAAGCCATGGCGTATATGAAGGTTTCACCCGAAGAAACCGCCGCTGTGGGCGATCAGCTTTTCACCGATGTGTGGGCGGCGAAGCGATGCGGGATCCGCGCCTATCTCGTGCCCCCCATCAAGGATAAGCGCACGCTCTTTTTCAAGGCGAAGCGCCTTCTTGAAAAGCCCTTTTTGCGGCTTTATCGAAAAAAGAAAGGACAGATAAAATGAGAAGAGCCGATCGAGAGCGCGATTATGCTTTCGCTGTTGAAGTTATCAAAAACGCACCCTATGCGAACATTGCCTTTTCGGGCGATGCCTACGCGGTGCCCATGTCGCCGATTTTCATGAACGACTGCATCTACTTCCACTGTGCAAAAGAGGGCGAAAAGTTGGAGCGCATCAAAGAAAACCCCCGCGTCTGCATCACGGCGGTATCCGAATGCGTGCCACGCCCCGGAAAATTCGGTCTTGACTACAAATCTGCCATTTTCTTTGCCGATGCCGAGATCGTAGAAGATCCCGACGAAAAATATGCGGTGCTGATGGAAATTGCCAAGGTCCACGCGCCCACATTGCCCGACCGCATGGACAAATATACCCGCGGTTTTATGGATCGCGCTGTGATTTTGCGTATGCATATCCTTTCCGGCACCGGCAAGGAATGTATCAAAAAATAAACGAGGAAATTTAGCCTCAAAATACCCAAATAAGGAAGCCTTCGCACTTGCGACGGTATGGTAATGATTATGACAAAATTTTATGATGTAACCAAAGCTCTGGCGGCAGGTATTTTCAAAAAGCCGTCGCCCATCATTCCCGATGGCGCACTGCCGTCGGACACTCCCCCCGGCAAGCTTCTCGCGGAAATGCGTGCATTTTTTTATGCCAAGCAATTTGCCGAGGGCGACAAGCATCTGCGCGAAGCCTATGACAAAAATCAGCCCCTTATTATGGCGGTGGCGATTGATTTCTATGCAAAGCTTTCCGAGCTTGAGGAGAGCGAGCTTGAGGCGAGCGGCTTCTCTGTAAACGCCATCGGTCAAGGCATCGCGGACGTGATGAACTTCTACGAAGTAAAGGTGCAAAAAAAGCAGGATGGCGAAAATGGCATGAATCGGATAGAGATTGAACCTGAAGAAGGAAAATCCCAGTTTTACTGTCTGACCAAAGCACTTGCCAAGGCGGTGTTTCAGGCGCCGTCCCAGTTTATTCCCGAAAACGCATTTTCTGCCGATTCCGTTCCCGGCAAATTCTTTGCCGAACTGCTCGAGCTTTTCAACGCGCGCAAGCTGACGGAGGCGGAGGAAAAGCTGAAGGCGGCTTACGATCCCAAAAAGCCCATCTTTGTACAGATGGCGGTGGACTTTTATACCCGCGTATCCGAGCTGCCTGCGGAGGAATTGGAAAAGGCAGACTTTTCTCAAACAAAGGTGGGGCTCGGCTTGGCGGAAGCGCTGAAAGCCTACGGTATCAAGCTGCAGCAGCCCACAGAAAACGTTCCGCAGCTGTTGAATGTGGAGCCGGAGGAAGGAAAGTCCCAATTCTATAATCTGATCAAAGCGATCGCGGTCAATATTTTCAAGCTTCCCTCGCATATTATCCCCGACGATACGGTTGAGGATCATACAGAGTCGGGAAAATTTTACAAGCAGCTTCGTGCGCTCTATGATGCAGGAAATTTTGTAGAAGCAGAGGAAATGCTCAAGGCGTCCTACGATAAAACAAATCTCGTATTCGCACGGTTTGCGCTGGACTTTTACGGCAGATTATCCGAGCTTTCCGAGGAGGAACTACAGGCGCATAACCTCACCCTAAATCAAATCGGACAGGGGCTTGATGCCATGCTCAAGGCATATGAGGTCAAGATCCAACGTGAAGCGGGAAGCTCTGTGGATCCCTCGCTGACAAAGCCCGAGGAGGGCAAATCCAAATACTACAATTTGACAAAAATTTTGGCGGGCGCGGTATTCCGCAAGCCTTCGCCGATCATCCCCGAGGATGCGCTGCCCGAAAAATCCGAGCCGGGCATCATTTGGAGACGTCTGCGCCAGCTCATTGATAGCCGCAGTGTCAACGTTGCCGAAAACCTTCTTTTCGACTCCTTCAAGATCGATCAGCCTGTTTATGCGGCAATCGCGCTGGATTTTTACGCCAGACTTTCCCAAATGAGCGAGGATGATCTGGCGGATTGCAACTTCTCCATGGAAGAAATTGGAGAGGGTATCGGTGATATGATGAAATTCTACGGCATCAAGATCAGAGTAAAACAGCCCGACGGCTCCGAGAAGGAAGCCGATGCGGATGCGCTTCTTCAGATGCAAAATCCGAACGCAGGATCCGGGGAAGGCAAAGATGCTTAAGCGAGCATCTAATATGCTCCGCAAGGGTGCATTTTAGAAAACAAATCTGCATGGAAAAGGATCATAGAGGATATGAACAAAGCTGCATTTGGCGTTGCGGGCAATCCCGACAGCTTCGCCGCGGAGGGGAAAAAGCATACCTATGAAGCCCCCGCGTGGCTGGCAGAAAAAGGGCTTGACGCATATGAATATCAGGCAGGGCGCGGCTATCAGGCAGGCGAGGCATCGTTGGTGCAGGTGGGCGCGGAGGCTAAGCGTTGCGGAATTCTTCTCAGTCTGCACACCCCCTATTTCATCTCGCTTTCCAGCACGGAGCCGGAGAAGCGGGATAACAGCGTGGAGTACATCAAAACAGGACTTCGTGCGGCGGCGCTGTTAGGTGCGGATACCATTGTGGTGCATACGGGAAGCGCGGCGAAGATCACGCGCGCGCAGGCGATGCAATACGCCTCGGAAACGCTGTACAAGCTGCTCGCGCAGGTAGAAACCCCCATTCGCATCGGACTTGAAACCATGGGCAAGCTCAATCAGCTCGGTACACTCGATGAGGTTCTAACGCTTTGCAAGATGGATCCGAGACTCTGCCCCGTGGTGGATTTCGGGCATCTCAACTGCCGTGGACGATTCCACAGTGGCATCTTTGATGAAGCACAGGAAACGCCTACAGGCGGCGTATTCGTAAAAACCGACGACTATCGGGCGGTGTTTGACCGCATCGCAAACCGTTTGGGCGACGGTTATGCAAAGACGCTCCATTGCCATTTTTCGAAGATCGAATACACCAAGCAGGGTGAAAAAAAGCATATGAATTTCGATGACGAGGGCTACGAGCCGCCCTTTGAGCCTCTGATGGAAGCGCTGGTGCGGGAAAACGTCTGCCCGCGTATCATCAGCGAATCTGCGGGGCATCAGGCGGAGGACGCCCTTGCCATGAAACGAACCTACACCGCGCTTTTGAAGGAAATGGCTTGATCGGTTCCATTCTTCAAATTGCGTTGCACATTATTATGAAAGAAAGGAAGCTTTTGCCGTGCAAAAGCGATTGTGAAACGTGAAGATCCTCATTATCAACGGTCCGAACCTTAATTTGCTCGGTGAGAGGGATCCCGCCCATTACGGCTCGGAGAGCCTTGCCGCTATCGAAACCGAGCTTGCAAAAACTGCGCAAACGCTTGGCGTTTCGGTGGAATTTTTCCAAAGCAATCACGAAGGGGCGATCATTGATCGCTTGCATGCGGCGCGTCCGATGGCAAAGGGCGGCATTGATGCGGTGGTGCTGAATGCGGGTGCTTATACGCATTATTCCTACGCCATCCGTGATGCCATCGAAGCCATTCGCTTGCCCGTTATTGAAGTGCATTTATCGAACATTCACGCGAGAGATGCCTTCCGTAACACATCGGTGATAGCACCTGTTTGTGCAGGACAGATCGCGGGCTTTGGTGCATACAGCTACATACTCGGTCTGTATGCCGCTGTGGATGCGGCAAAGAAAAAAGCCTGAAATCGCTTGCTTTATTCGATTTGCGTTTTGCGGAAATGATTTCATTATAGAAACAAACAAATCGGGTGCGGACAAACGTCCGCACCCAAATTTCAGAGGCAATATATGAATTACGAAATTAAGCCCATCGCGCACATCCGCACAGATTTTCCCGACAAATTCGGCATTCCCCGACAGAGCGGTATTCTCGATATGTTGGAATCGCGCATCGTATTCGAGCCCGAATATCGGGTGGCGGAGGCTCTGCGCGGTATAGAAGAATGGTCGCATCTTTGGCTGATTTGGCAATTTTCCGAAGCACTGCGGGAGAATTGGTCGCCCACGGTGCGCCCGCCGAGGCTGGGTGGCAATACCCGTGTTGGCGTCTTTGCCACGCGCTCGCCCTTCCGCCCCAACTCGTTGGGGCTGTCCTGCGTCAGATTTTTGCGGATAGACGGCGGCGATCTCATCGTCAGCGGTGCCGATATGGTGGATGGCACGCCGATTTTTGACATCAAGCCGTATCTGC
>JAZTWJ010000060.1:0-2213 GCA_045635785.1 Candidatus Flemingiibacterium sp. | reverse complement strand
CCCGTTGAAGTTTCCGCCGTCAAGAACCGCGCCGTTTTTACCGATGATCTTAATGTTTTCCTTCGGTATCTGATCCATGCCCATTTCCGGCTCGGTGGCGAAAATCTGCTCGTAGATGCCGTCATCGAGGCGGAGGTGTGCGCCGTCGAGAATGACAGTCTTGCCCGAATCCAAGACGAGACGGCGGCGAATCAGCCAGAGCGCATCGCCGGTCAGCGGATTTTCGCGAGGGATGATGATCTCGTCATTTTCGTTGATTTGCTTTTGGAGATATGCGGTATCACCGAGATGTGCCATATAGTCGAAGTTCATGTAATCAGTCCTCCGCAAAGCTCATAACCTTATTCAACTCAGCCTGGGCGGGTTTTTTGATACGTGCATAGCCGGAGACGAAATTTTGCTGGTCGCCTGTAACCATTTCGCGCAGGACGTTGCCGCTGTTTGCAAAATTGAACGCGGTAACAAAATCGAACGCGGCGCTGCTGTAGATGATGTCGAGTATCTTCGCAGAATTTTCATCGCGGCTGACCTTGCCCTGAAGCGTGATCTCATAAACCGCCGGCGTTACCATCTCCTGAGAGTAGTATGCCATGGTCTCAAGCACCAAACCGAGATCGTCGACGATGGAGCAGTTTTCAGGAACAGCCACACCACTGGGAAGCCATGTGTTGCAGGCGGTGTAATATTCTTCCTGTGCCTCATCCCACTTCGGGATCGGCAGAATGGCGAAATCGTCCTCCATGTCGCGCAGACTCATCGTTCCGGAAATGGTAGACGGCTGGAAAATGCAGTTTCCGGCCTTAAAGATGTCGGTTTCCCACGACTCGCTGCCATTCAAATCGTTCAGATACTGCTTGCGGTCGCCGAACAGAGATGCATATTTTTCGATCAGATTCACCGATTGCTCGCTGTCCAGCGTAAGCTTGCATTCGCCGCCCTCGTGAGAAACCGTATCAAGACCGGCGGCGGTATAGAGTGCGTTACCGAAGGTACCGTCCATGATCAGACCAAAGAAGTCGCCCACATCGGGATTGGAGTTCTGGTTGAGATCCTGATACTTATCCTTTGCCATCTCGGCGAGCTTATCCGCCGTCCATTTGCCCGAAAGCACCAGCTCATAGGGATCTTCCAGATTGTATTCCTTGATCAGGCGCAGATTGGCGCGCATATTGATGGGGGTGAGGTAGAAGCTGTAGGAGATCGGTCCGGTAGTGAAATACTGTGCGCCGTTGATTTCAAGACGCTCGTAGATGGACTTATTCCAATATTCGGAATCCAACGTCAAATGGGGGATCTCACGCAGATTGTAGAGCACGCCGGAGGTGGTGAGTGTGTTCATGCCGTCCGAGATGGAGGTCAGAATGACGTTATACTCCTCATTTCCCGCCAAAATGGAGTTCTTTACGTTATCCTTGACCACAGAGCGGTCACTCTCGCTGATGAAGGTCAGTGTCACGTTCAGATGCTCTTCCACGGCGATATCGCGCATGTGCAGCGTATCGTTCACGAGCTCGCTACCCTTTTCCTCCATATAAAAATTCTGTCTGTCATCAGAATTCTGACCGTAGAAAATGATCTCGCGGCCACCCATATCGCGCTTTTCCAGCGTGTCGATATAAGCGGTTTCGGCAACGGTGGTGGTGACCTCGGCGGTGGTGGTATCGGTGGTGGGGACATCTGTCGTGTCGGAATCGGATGCGGGTGCATTACCGCCGCAGGATGCAAGACAGACGAGCATCGCCATGGTGAGCATCGCGATAACAGTACGTTTCGGGTTCAGAAAGTGTTTCATGAATCGTCCTTCTTTCTTAAAAATCATGCACAAATTTCACAAAACAATTTTGTGATTGTTGCACTATATTATGCTCATTATATAGCGGGATCGGTGGGATGCCAAGCACCCGCATGTATTTTCGTATACATCCATAACGACCCCTCTCTCCTTTTGTCATGCCCTCCAAAAGTAATCACGAAATTTCGTGACTTGACAATGAACGAGGCGTATGATATAATACCGCATAGAAAAAGGGGGCGATACCATGACACAGAAGGAGCTGGCGGCGCTGATCGGCGTAACACCTGCGACCGTCTCGAAGGCGATCAAGGGCGCGCCGGATATCAGCACGGCAACACGAAAGCGCGTGCTTGCCGCAATGAAAGCGCACGGCATGAAAATCGAGCGGGAGCGTCGTACGCATGGAAAGGCCGTACTG
>JAZTWJ010000059.1:0-20669 GCA_045635785.1 Candidatus Flemingiibacterium sp. | reverse complement strand
CGCCTCATCGATGAAATTCACGCACTCGGCGTCAACCTTATCAATATCACCATGGGTACACCCTACTTCAATCCCCATGTCAACCGTCCCTACTGCAAGGGAGGCTACGAGCCGCCGGAGCATCCTCTGGTGGGCGTGGAGCGTATGCTTTCGGGCGCCGCTCTGCTTACAAAAACCTTCCCCGACATCACCTTCATCGGCACAGGATATACCTTCCTTCGTCAGTTTGCGCCCTATCTTGCGGCGGGTGCTGTGGAAAGCGGCATGATCACCTCCGTTGGCTTTGGACGTATGGCGTTTGCTTACGACGGATTCGCAAAGGATCTCATCGCAGGCGAAATGAAGCCCGCGCAGTGCTGCCTCACCTGCGGAAAATGCACCGAGCTGATGCGCGCCTACACCACCACGGGCTGTCCCGTTCGTGACAGCCAGCTGTACGCACCCATCTACAAGGAAGCTTGTCTCAACAAATAATCCACAAGACTTGTCTCAACAAATAATCCACAAGAAAGGAATTTCATTATGCCAACCGCAATCGTTACAGGCGCATCCCGCGGCATCGGCCGCGGCATCTCCCTCATGCTTGCCGCAAAGGGCTATAAGATCATTGCCGCCGCTACCCGCGAGCCGGAAGCAGTTAAGGAATACATCGACGAGCTGCAAAAGCTCTCTCCCGAATCCTTCTACGTTGCATGCGATATTTCAAAGCCGGAATGCCGCGCGCATCTTTTAGAGGAAGCACAAAACGCCGGTGGATTTGACATTCTCGTCAACAACGCAGGCGCGGCACCGCTTGTTCGCGAGGATCTTTTGAATATGAGTGAGGAGAGCCTTGACCGTCTGCTCACCATCAATCTGAAGGGCACCTTCCTGCTGACGCAGGCGGCAGCTAAGCTTCTCGTCGAGCGCAAAACCGATGCTCATAAGATGATCATCAACATCACCTCCATCTCCGCCGAAACCTCCAGCACCAGCCGCGGCGAATACTGCATTTCCAAGGCAGGGCTTTCCATGGTAACAAAGCTGTTTGCAGACCGCCTTGCCGAATACGGCATCAATGTCTATGAGCTGCGCCCCGGTATCATCGAAACCGACATGACCTCTGTCGTTAAGGGCAAATATGACGCTCTCATTGACGGCGGCCTTCTGCCCATCAAGCGCATGGGGCAGCCCGAGGACATCGCCAAAGCGGTATACGCACTCTGCGAAGGCTATTTCACCTATACCACCGGCAGCGTCATGAACATTGACGGCGGCTTTGCTCTGTCCAGATTATGATCATTGCAAAGGATTATATCGCGCCTGAGCTGCGCGAGCTTACCGTGGGTGAAAAATCGGTAAAGGTTCCCTTCTACCGTTTTTGCGCGGCTGTCATCGGAAGCGGTGCGGCAGGCTTCAACTGCGCCGATCTGCTCGCAGTCGGCGGATGCAATACGGCGATCATCACCGAGGGCATCAACATGGGAACCTCCCGCAACACCGGCTCGGACAAGCAGACCTATTATAAGCTCACCCTTTCGGGCGATACACCCGATTCCGTCGGCGATATGGCACAGTCGCTGTTTGCAGGCGGCTCCATGCACGGCGACATCGCCCTGCGCGAGGCGGCAGGCTCCGCCCGCTCGTTCATTCGACTGACCGAGCTTGGCGTGCCGTTTCCCCGCAACGAATACGGAGAATTTGCCGGCTATCAGACCGACCACGACACCCGTACCCGTGCCACCTCCTGTGGTCCGCTCACATCCAAATTCATGACCGAAGCGCTGGAAAAGGCTGTCCGCAATCACAATGTCCCCATCTTCGACGGGCACCGCGCGGTCAAGCTTCTCACCGAAAACGGCCGCGCCGTCGGCGTTGCAACCTTTTCGGCGGATGATATCGGCATCTTCAATGAATACGGACTTTCCGTCATCGAAGCGGATTTCATCGTCTGGGCAACGGGCGGTCCCTCCGCCATTTACGCGGCGACGGTGTATCCCGAAAGCCAGACCTGCTCTCACGGCGCAGCTCTTGAAGCCGGTGCCGCTGCCTGCAACATCACCGAAAGCCAATATGGGCTTGCTTCGGTGAAATTCCGCTGGAATCTGTCCGGCACCTATCAGCAGGTTTTGCCGCGCTACTACTCCGTCAACGAGGACGGCTCGGATGCGCGTGAATTCCTCGACGATTATTTTGAGGACACCACAAAAACCCTGCGTGCCATCTTCCTCAAGGGCTATCAATGGCCCTTTGACCCCGCCAAGCTGTACGGCGGCGGCTCGTCCATGGTTGACATCGCCGTTTTCAACGAGCGTCAGCGCGGACGGCGCGTATTTATGGATTTCCGCTACAATCCTTCGGCGGCAGACAAAAACGGTGCGCTGGATTTCTCTCTGACCGATTCCGAAACACATACCTATCTGAAAAATTCAGGCGCATTGCTTGCCACGCCCATCGAACGTCTTGCAAAGATGAACATGCCCGCCATTGAGCTGTATAAAAGCCACGGCATTGACCTTTACACAGAACCGCTTGAAATCGACATGTGCGCCCAGCACAATAACGGCGGCTTTGCGGTGGATATGCATTATGCCAGCACCTCGCTGGATCGCTTCTTCATCGTCGGCGAAGCGGCAGGTGTATTCGGCATCCACCGCCCCGGCGGAAGCGCGCTCAACTCTACGCAGGTTTCCTCCTCCGCAGCGGCAGAAAAAATTCTGGAAATGCTTCGCCACGGCTATGAAGCCTCTGCGAAAGCGGACATCTCCGATCTGAAGGCGCTTCTCGCGCTGACCGTCAACGGCGGTATGACGCGGGATGACATTCTCGCAAAGCGCCGGGAATATGCATCGGGCATGACCGCATGCGGTGCCTTTATCCGCAGCGAGGAAAAGATCCGCGCATTGCTTCCCACACTCAAGACAGAGCTTGAGAATTTCGGCAACTATCAGGTGAGCGATGCAGCTCTGCTTGCGGAGCTTTCCATCAACCGCGATATTCTGATTACGCAGATCACCTATCTGTCGGCGATCCTCGCCTACATGGAGGACGGCGGAAAGAGCCGCGGCTCCTATCTGATCATGCGCGGAGAACAGTCGCTTCCCGATGGAAAGACGGTCATCGACATCGACAAGGCGCATTTTGATAAGGTATGCATCACCGCGTGGAACGGTGGCGCGATCGCATCCCATTTTGAGGATGTTCGCCCCATTCCAAGCCGCGACAATTGGTTTGAAAATGTATACAACGCGTTCCGTGAAAGAATGAAATAACAAAAGAGGTGCCGCATGGCACCTCTTTTGCGCGATTTCGCCTCGTTATGCGCTTTGTGTGCATCGAAAACGGTGCTACGCCGCCCAAAAACCGCCGTTTTCTTGAAAAAAAGCGGTTTTTTTGCCCCCATTTCACGAATAATTCACGAATTTCACTTGATATTCCGCGCACGAAATGATATAATATAAGGTAGACTACAAAAGCGCGGAGGCATGCGGCATGAATGTGATCATCGACGGCGATTTTGACGGACGCACCGTCAAGGATTGGCTTTATCGGCATCACATCTCCCGTAAAATGATCACCCATCTCAAAAAGCTGCCGCGCGGCATCACCGTCAACGGTGAGCACGTCACCGTCCGCTATGTCCTTCATACAGGCGATCTGCTCGTGCTGGAATGCGATGACCGCGCCGAGGATGAAAACGAAAACCTCATCCCGAAAGAAATGCCGCTTGACATCCTTTACGAGGACGACAATCTCATTGCCGTCAACAAGCCGCCCAACATGGCAACGCATCCTTCCATCGGGCATTTTTGCGACACCCTTGCCAATGGACTTGCCTATTATTTCGCCAAGAGGGGAATACCCTTTGTGTTCCGTGCGGTCAATCGCCTTGACCGCGATACCAGCGGCGTGGTACTGATCGCAAAAAACCGTCCCGTTGCCTCCGAGCTTGCCGATCTCATGCAGGCAGGCAGGATCCGCAAAACATATATCGCCGTACTGAACGGCAAGCTTTCGCCCCCATCGGGTGAGATCAACGCCTGCATCCGTCGAAAGCGTGAGGGCATCATCCT
The DNA here is from genome assembly GCA_045635785.1 of Candidatus Flemingiibacterium sp. Classification (GTDB taxonomy): domain Bacteria; phylum Bacillota; class Clostridia; order Oscillospirales; family CAG-272; genus Flemingiibacterium. The sequence goes on along the minus strand of JAZTWJ010000059.1, from coordinate 16,617 downwards.
CCGCGAGACGTGCGACGAAAACCTCCCCGATGCAAAATCCGCACGGACGGTCTACGAAACCGTTGCTTCCTGCGCCGATGCTTCCATTGTTCGCGCAGAGCCGATCACAGGCAGAACCCATCAGCTTCGCGTACATTTTGCCCATAAGGGCTGTCCCATCGTGGGCGACGGTCTGTACGGAACCGCAGAAACGGCTCCTTCGGTCTATGACCGCGCCATGACAAGGCATGCTCTGCATGCCGCCGCCCTCACTGTGGAGCGAGACAGCGGCATTCTCACATTCAAGGCTCCGCTTCCACCCGATATGCAGATGCTGTGCGACAAGATCTGCCGCACCGAAACAGAGTGCAACTAATATGACAAAAATAAGATCCTTCATCAAAGAATATTGTCCGCTTCCCTCGCTGATCTTGTTCGGCTTTGCCCTTCTCGCGGCGATCGTCCATCTGGCCAGCGAGCTGTCCGCGCCTTTTTCGGACTTTTTCAACCGCTACATCGGTTCACTTTTCCGCGGACTGACCGCGACCATTACAAATATTTTTCCCTTTTCCGTGGCAGAGGGGCTGATCATCTCCATTCCGCTGCTGTTCGTAGTATTGCTTGTTATATGCTTTCGCATCAACAACCGCGATGCGAAAAAAGGCATTCGCATGATTTTTAAGCTGCTGTCCGTGCTGGCGCTGATGTATGGCATGTTGGTCGCCACCACCATCGTCGCATATAACGGCTCCTCCCTTGCAAGCAAGCTGGAGCTTCCGCAAGATCCCGTCAGCGTGGACGAGCTGCGCACCGCGGCAACATTCATGATCGAACGCATGGACGAGACGCTGGACGAGGTGCATTTCCGTTTTGCCGATGCCTCGATCATGCCCTATTCCCTCTCGGAAATGAACAAAAAGCTGTTAGATGCCTATGACAGCCTTTCAAACAAGCACCGCTTCATCCCAAGGCTTGCCTCCCGCGTCAAGCCCGTCTGTCTATCCGAGCCGATGACCTATACCCATATGTCGGGTATGTACACCTTCTATACCGGAGAGGCGAATCTCAACACGAACTTCCCCGATTACACCCTGCCCTTTACCGCCGCCCACGAGCTGGCGCATCAAAGAGGGATCCTGCCCGAGAATGAGGCAAATTTTGTTGCATTTCTCGTCTGTGCCGAATCGGAGGATCCTTACATCCGCTACAGCGGATATCTGAGCATGTACGAATATCTGAACTCCGCCCTTTACTCGGCGGATTATGATACCTTTGCCGAGGTTTACGGCAGTCTTGACGTGCGCGTGCGATATGAGCTTGCCGCGTACAACGAGTTTTTCGAAAAATACCGCGACAACGTCGCAGCCGATGTCAGCTCCACGCTCAACGACAATTATCTGAAGGCGCAGGGGCAAACAGCAGGCGAAAAAAGCTACGGCATGGTCGTAGACCTCGCCTGCGCCTATGTAAAGCAAGCCGCAAACGATTAGAGTAATCCATCGAAAGGAGAAGCCCGCATGAAATCCTTTTTCATCAAGCTGATGTCCGTTTTTCTTTGCCTGACACTCATGGGAAGCGCCCTGCTTGTAACCCGCACGAAAGTGCAAGCGGCTTCCTCCGCCACGCTGATGTATTACAACGACAAGGCATGGCCGCGCGGAGACAGCCATCCCATGGAAAAGATTTACTCCGCACTCTATGTCCCCGTCACATTGTTTGCCCAGCTTAACAATGTCACCGTCAAGAAAAACGCGGGACAAAACCTTTTCGTCATCGAAAACGGCGAATATTGGCTGACCTTTAATGTCAAAACCGACTTCGCCTACACCCAGGATTCCGAGCCGATGTATTGGCGCAGTGCCTTTTATCACGGCGACCATTACGTGCCCGTGCGATCTGTATGCAGTTATTTGCGGCTGGGTTTTGAGGAAATGGTCAGCCCTGTCACGGGCGAAACCGCCATCCGCATTACGGACGGCTCACAAACCAAGCCCTTTGAGGAGCTGATCCGCGACAAATACCCTGCCTTTTTCCCAGCTGAAAGCTCCACAGAAAACACCGCGCCGCCGATTACAAGTGAAACCACACAGCGTCCCGGCACAGACACCACGCCTCCCGTCACCGCGCCCACACCCGAGCTTGGCACGCGCACCATTTATATCACCATCGAAGATTCCCCCGGCAAATATACGGAAGACATTCTTAAGATTCTGCGCGACTATAATATCAAAGCAACCTTTTTCCTGATCGGCAGCGAGCTTGCCGAGAATGCCGCCACCGTATCGCGTATTGCGGCGCACGGACATGCCATTGGTCTGCACACCATGAATCACAGCACGTCGAGGCTGACAAATGCCAATGCAATCCTTGCGGATATGGAAGCGGAAAATCTGCTGTTATCCCGACTCATCAAGCAAAAATCCCATATTTGGCGCGCGCCCGAGGGATCGGCAAAAATGAGCGCCCTCACTCCCGAGGTACAGCTTGCGCTCAATCAAAAAGGATATGTGATCTGGGATTACAATATCAATGTCCCCACAAACACGACCGCATCCCGTGCCGCCGATACTGCCATCAACGGCATTTGGAACAACGAAGTCGTCATTTTGCGTTTCATCGAATCGAGCAAAACAGCAGAAACGCTTGCAAAAGTCCTTGCGTTTATCGAAAACAACCGCGATGTATGCGATGTACGCACCATTTCCCCCGCACATAACGAATACTCAAGTGTCGGCTGATATAGCCTGAAAGGAACCATCATGCCCGAAACGAAGAAAAAACGGATCCTCATCGTGGAGGATGAGAAAAACATTGCCATGACGCTCGCCTACAACGTCATGAAGAACGGCTATGCCTATGACATGGCATTCGACGGCGAGGACGGACTGAAAAAAGCGCTCAGCGGAACCTTTGACCTGATCCTACTCGACCTGATGCTGCCGAAAATGGACGGCTTTGAGGTCTGCCGCAGAGTACGCGAAAAGCTGTCAACCCCCATCATCATCGCCACCGCCAGAGTGGAAGAAGTGGACAAGATCATGGGACTTGACATCGGCGCTGATGACTACGTCACCAAGCCCTTTTCCATGAATGAGCTGCTCGCCCGCATCAAGGCGAATATCCGCCGCTCCGCAGGAGATATTGTGAGCGCTCCCGCAGAAGCGGCTTCCGCCATCGTGATCCGCGGGCTTTCCATCGACACCTCAAAATATCAGGTCACGCGAGACGGCGAGCCGATCGAGCTGACAAAAAAAGAGTACGAGCTTCTCGTCTTTATGGCGAAAAATCAAGGAACCATCTATTCCCGTGAGCAATTGCTTTCCGATGTCTGGGGATATGACAGCTACTTTGGCGACACATCCAGCGTGGATGTGACCGTCAGCCGTCTGCGCGCCAAGCTGGAGCGCGATGCGGGCAAGCCGGAGTATCTGTTCACCAAGCGCGGCATGGGCTACTATATCAAATAAGCTATGTATAACAGTCTTTATTTTAAGATCATTCTGATCCTCGTCATATTCATGATCACGGTCATGTGTGTCATCGGAACCGTTCTCATCAACAGCGTCAACAGCTTCTATATGAACGAATTCACCGCACAGATGGACCGCAGCTTTGACAGTCAGATGAATGCGGATCTCCACGATGCCCTACGGTCAAATGACTATGCCAACGAGCTTTCCAAAATATTAAACTCACACGCTGGCTTACTCGGCATCGACGATTATCGGAACTATTATGTTTTGGATGAAAACGGCAGCTTTTTGGAAGGCTCCGATGCAAAGCTGGGAAGCACCCTGCAGAAAACCCCCAATATGATCGCCGCCATGCGCGGAACGCCCACCAACGCCCAGCCTCTCGGTGCGGATTTTGCGGATTATGCTGTGCGTCTTGAAAACGGAGCGGTCTCCTGCATCATCTATGTGAAGGATTCCATGGACGAAATGCAGCAATTTTCATGGATGCTGTTTTCGATCATTCTCTATGCGCTGATGTTCGGACTGCTGTTTGCGGTCATTTTGGCATTCTTCCTCTCCAAGGCGATCACCTCGCCCATTCAGAGCCTGACGAAAGGCGCAAAGCTGGTCGCAGCCGGCGACTTCTCCCACGAGATCGACGTGCATTCTCACGATGAGATCGGCACGCTGACCGACACCTTCAACGACATGAAAAAAACGCTGAAGAATACACTTGAGGAGGTTTCGGGCGAGCATCAGAAGCTGGAAACGGTATTTACCTATCTGCATGACGGCGTTATCGCATTCACGGAGGATGGGCATGTGCTGCACATCAACAAATCCTTCCGTGCGCTTCTTGGCGCAAAATATGACAAGAATTTCACCTTCTCCCGCTTTTTGGATCTGTTCGATATTGATTACGAGCCGCAGTTCAGCGTGGAATATGTGGATCGCAAAAAAAGCGCAGATGCGGATGGCTACAATGTCAGCGATGTCATGTTTGAGGGCAGAGTGCTGGATGTGAACTTCGGCAAGATCCGCTATATGGCTAACAATCGACCGCATAACGGCGTTCTGGCGGTCATCCACGATGAAACCGGACGTTATGAGCTTGACAAATCCCGCCGCGAATTCGTGGCGAACGTATCTCACGAAATGCGAACACCGCTGACCTCCATCAAGGGCGCATGCGAAACCATCCTCAGCGATCCGGAGATGGAGGAGGATATGGAGAACTTCTTCCTGCAAATGGCGGTGGACGAATGCGACCGTATGACGCGCATCGTTTCCGATCTGCTTGTGCTGTCCAGGCTGGACAACAAGCGCACCCAATGGAACATTCAGTCCTTTGATCCGGATGCGATGCTGGTGCATATCTGCGAGGTCATGCAGGTCGATGCGGACGCGCACAAGCACAAAATGGTCTACACCGCCAAACGCGGTATGCCCTCCATCACAGCCGATAAAGAGCGGGTTGAGCAGGTCGTCATCAACATTCTTTCCAATGCCATCAAATACACGCCCGACGGCGGAAAGATCGACCTGCACGCAGGCATTGTGAACAACGAATTTGAGATCCGCGTCAAGGATACGGGCATCGGCATTCCTGCCGAGGATCTGCCCCATCTGTTTGAGCGATTCTATCGCGTGGAGAAATCCCGCACCTCCGAAACCGGCGGCACCGGTCTCGGCCTTGCCATCGCAAAGGAAATTGTGGAAGCGCACGGCGGCTCCATCGCCGTAGAAAGTGCAATGGGCGTCGGCACCACAGTCATTATCCGTCTGCCCGTTGAAACCAAATTGAAATCGGTGGAATAGGCGGCATATATTTCTGCCATTCCTACAGTGAAAGGAACTATGATAAGGGATCACATCAAGCGTTACAGCCATGTGGTGGAAACCGTAAAAAGTGTTCTTCTGGGCATACTGGTGCTCAGCATGATCACATTGGTTGCGGTGTACATCGGCGGAACCAATGTTTATGAAAGCATCTCCGCAAAAAATAACGGCACGATGAAAACCTTCGATAAGCTCTGGCGCGTCGAGGGCGCGGCATCTGCGGAAGGTCTTGACGAAAGCCGTCTTTTGCCCGCCTTTGTCGGATACCGTCAGGCAGGCGGCAGCATGATCTGCGCCTATGCCAATGCGGATGCGGCATCGGAGCTGTACGGACTGATCAAGCCTTGCCTTTTGGAGCTGTTCGGCAGCGATTCCGTGTGCAGACCGCTTTCTTCGACAGCGGGTGAGGCGCGCTTTCAAAGCGCCATCGAATCGGATGAATTCATCTATCTGCGCTACCATGTGCCTGTACTGTATCAGCTGATTTACGCCTACGCCGCCAACAAGCTGACCGTCGCCGAAAGCGATGTGGCCCCGGGCGAGGGCGGAAGCATCAGCGCCTATGTCAGCGAGCTCATTATCGTCCCCGACTACGAATCGGCAGGACACCGATTCCTCGCCTATGCCCATGATACGGACGGCAATTATTTTGAATTTCGTCCCGAGGATCATATGGTGGCTTCCGGTTTCTATATTTCAAAGCTGGCGGAGGCGGCTTCGAAGATCGAAACCGCAGAGTTCCATTTTTCGAAGGATCCCCGTCTGCCCTCCACACATCCCATCGTGGATGCGGAGCCGGAATATACGGTTATCGAAGCATCCGGCAAAGAGCTGTCCGACGAGGAAGTTCTGACGCCGCTTTTATCCCTGTTTGGTTACAATCCCGATAAGCTGAACAGCTACATTGACGAAACAGGTGCCAATGTCTACGTTGACTCCAACAGCCGTCTGCGCGTTGCCAAGGATCACATCTCCTTTGCCACCAACGATGCTCTGTCCGACAGTCTCCGCGGCATTTCTATTGATTCATTGCTCGGATATTCCAGCGACACCACGCTGAATCTTTTCGACCAGATTACTGCGGTAGACAATCTTATCCGCCATTTAGGCGATATTTCCCCCGCGCTGATCGGCGGCGAAGCATCCCTTTGCCTCGGAAGCATTTACAGCAGCGATTCCATGCTTGTCATCGAATATATCCTCACTTACAACAATATCCCTTTAGTCGGCAAGCCGATCCTACAGGCGGTGCTTACAAAGGATACCATCAGCCGTGTGGAGCTGCTTCCCACCTCCGTTAATGCCACAGAGGAAACAAGCCATTGTCTGCGACCGGAATTCACGCTGCGAAAAATGACAGAGCTTGGCTATATAGAAGAAAATGAACGCCTCAGCGAGCTTCGGATGCAATACGAGGGAAGCGATGCCGTCCTCGCGGTAATAAAAGCCAACGACTGAGCCTTCAATCACGCAGGAAAGGAGCGATTTCTCTGAACTGGTCATCGGTCAAGAATTTATTGATTGCCATTCTCCTTGCGGCGAATCTGTTTATGCTTTATAATATCGCCGGGCAGAACCGCGCCCGTAATTTTTTGGATGAAGAAGAAATTGCCGGCGCAGTTGAATTGCTTGCCGAGCGCGGCTTGATCGTGCCCATTACAAGCATTCCTACCCGCCGCTTTCGGGTCCCGATCTACGAAAGCTTCTATAACGACGATTATCACGAACGCGCCGCATCCTTGCTGACCGATACGGAGGATGTGCCGCTTTATATGCAGCCGGACGGCGGACTTTCGGGCATGTTAGGCAGCGGCACCTATGTGCGTTTTGATGAGGAATTCGGCTTTGTTTATACCCAAACGGACAAAATCAAGGCGTCTGCATATACTGACATTACAGCCGATACTTTCGAAAAATTTGCCGTTTTCGGCACGGCTTTGTCATCGGGTAAGCTGAAGCAGCACACCGAAGCGGCGGCAGCGTTTTTATGCCCCGCCTCCGATGAAGAAACCGCGCTGACTTTACACGTTGAGGACAGCTATCACGATCCGAAAAGCGGACTTGATTACCTGCTCGTTCGGCAAATGATCGGGGAATATTTGGTTCATTCCCATTATGCGGTGCTAGTGTTCCGCGAGGAGGAGCTGTTTGGCGCACATGGGCGCTGGTATTTCTCCTCCCTCGACGAAAGCTACACCACAGAGCTTCAAAATCAGCTGAATATCCTGTTTACCGACTTTGAAACGCTCCAAAGCGAGCGCATCGATGCCTTCTCGCTTCCGTCGAATGCAACGTTGCCGGATTCTCCCCCTTTGCCGATCAATACGCCTGTGACGGGCAATGCAATTCCGCAGGTGGAATCCATGGAAACCCGCTATATCATTTACTGGAATGCGGACAAAACGGCGTTGTATTTCATCCCCGCATGGCATATTACACACATTGGTGCAGACACAATCGTATACAATGCCGCAAATGGCACGATTTATACGAGATATTGATAACATTTTGTTAACATTGTAAACATTTTGCAAACAGGGCTTCCATTTTCGTGAGAAAAGTGGTATAATGTTATTGACAGTTTTTTAATTGTTAACGATTTGTTAATTACCAATGGACATTCCCCTATAATTTTTGATAAATTCTGTAAACTCCACGGCATCGTCACGGCGGACGACTGCCGCATCATAACCTGCGCTCATTTTGGGAACATCGCTTCCGATGCGCCCTTTGACGCCATTCACTCGCCGGGAAACGAGATTTTGCTTATGGAAAAAATTATTATCAACGGAGGCAGACCTCTGCACGGTGCTGTCGAAGTCAGCGGCTCCAAAAATGCCGCTGTACCGATCATCCTGGCAACCCTGATGATCGACGACAAGTGCATCATTGAAAACGTGCCGAGCATCAGTGACGTCACCCTTTCGCTGGAGATCCTCTCCGCGATGGGATGCAAGGTCCGCATGCTGTCCCGCAATACGATCGAAATCGACTCGCGCGGTGCCATGGGAGGCATTTCGCCTTATGAAATGGTCCGCAAAATGCGCGGCTCCTATTATCTGGTGGGTGCCGAGCTGGCGCGTTGGGGCAAGGCTTATGTAGGTCTGCCCGGCGGATGCGATTTCGGCGTTCGCCCCATTGACCAGCACATCAAGGGCTTCAAAGCTTTGGGTGCGGCTGTCAACGTGGAAGGCGGTTACATTGATGCCCGCGCGCAAAAGCTTGTGGGCACATCCATCTACTTTGACGTAGAAACCGTTGGCGGAACCATCAATATCATGCTTGCCGCTTCCCGTGCAAAGGGAACGACCATCATCGAAAACGCGGCACGCGAGCCGCACATCGTCGACCTTGCCAACTTCTTAAACTCCTGCGGCGCAAAAATCAGCGGTGCGGGCACGGACATCATCAAAATCAAGGGCGTTGACCGCCTTTACGGCAGTACCTACGCCATCATTCCCGATATGATCGAAGCAGGCACCTACATGTGTGCCGCGGCGGCATCGGGTGGGCACCTCAAAATCACAAATGTCATTCCTAAGCATCTGGAATCCATCTCTGCAAAGCTGGAGGAGATGGGCGTAACGCTGATCGAGCATGATGACTCCATCGAAGTCATCCGCATGGGCGAGCTCCATCGCGTCAACGTAAAAACGCTTCCCTATCCCGGCTTTCCCACGGATATGAATCCGCAGTTCGGTGCGCTTCTCTGTCTGGCAAAGGGTGTATCCTGTTTGACCGAGGGCATTTTCAACAATCGCTTCCGCTATGTGGAAGAATTGAAACGCATGGGTGCAGTCATTAAGGTGGACGGCGCCACAGCGATCATCGAAGGCGGCATGCCACTTTCGGGCGCGCCTGTCAAGGCGGTGGATCTGCGTGCAGGCGTGGCGATGATCATCGCCGGTCTTGCCATCAAGGGCAAAACCGAGATCGAGGACATTCACTACATTGAGCGCGGCTACGATGATGTGGTCGGCAAGCTTCGCGCGGTAGGCGCAGACATCAAGAAAGTCATCGTTCCCGATCCGATGACCTTTGACAAAGCAAATTAGGAAAAAGGGGGGCTTGTACCCCCTTTTATTTACGGAAAAAGGCTGTCGATCCGACAGCCTTGGAACAGAAAGGATGCTTTCGCCGCGGCGAGAGCCATGGTCTTATTGATGGAAAACAATCGGATCTGCCAAGATGAAACCATGATCGCGATCAACGACAACCTGCGGCTGATCCAAAAGCGTGACGGACTGACCTTCGGCACGGATGCATATCTGCTCTCCGCCTTTGTCAGGCGGCAGAGCCATGCGAGGCTTGCCGATCTTGGCAGCGGCACGGGCATTCTTCCGCTTTTACTACTAGCAAGAAAAAAGGTCTCCTCCGCCTATGCGGTGGAGCTGCAGCCCGACTTTGCAGAGCTGATCGGACGCAATGCCGCCCTGAACGGCTTTGCGGACGCGCTGCACCCCATTCTAAGCGATGTGCGAAGTCTGACAGAACAGCATACGGACGGCACGGTGGATATCGTCATCTCAAATCCGCCCTACATGAAGCCCACCGGCAAAGCAAACGAGAGCGATCGAAAAAACATCGCCCGCCACGAGATCGCCGGCGGCATCGGCGATTTTTGCGAGGCGGCGTCACGGATCCTCAAATTCGGCGGATTGTTTTACACCGTGTGGAGACCGGACAGGCTTGCCGAGCTGATCGCGGCGCTCTGTGCGGCCGGACTGGAGCCAAAGCGCATGACTTTCGTCTATGCGAGGGCGGAGCTTGCACCCTGCCTCGTCTTATGCGAATCCAAAAAAGGTGCGGCTGCGGGTATGTATGCAACGCCGCCGCTGATTTTGTATGAACATGAAAACGTATATACAAATACGCTGACGAAAATTTACGAAACGGGGGATTTCGATGAGTCTTACCAAAGACCCTGATCTGCTGTATGCGGACGAGGGAGAAGAAAAAAATAAAATCAACGCGGGCTGGCTGTATCTTGTGACCACCCCCATCGGGAATCTCGCCGATCTGTCCGAGCGTGCGAAAAAGGTGCTGGCAGGCGTGGATTTCGTTGCGGCGGAGGACACCCGCAATTCCGCAAAGCTGCTTGCGATCTTCGGCATCAAAAAGCCGATGGTCAGCTACTATGAGCATAACAAACGGGAAAGAGGCGAGCTGATCTGCGACCGATTGGCGGCGGGAGAATCCTGCGCGTTGGTGACGGATGCGGGCATGCCCGGCATCAGCGATCCCGGCGAGGATATCGTCAGACTCTGCGCCGAACGAAACATTCCCGTAACGGCGGTTCCGGGGCCGTGCGCCGCCATGACCGCGCTGACGCTGTCGGGCTTATTTACGGGAAGATTTGCCTTTGAAGGCTTCCTTTCCACAAACAAAGGAGAGCGCAAGGCACATCTTGCATCCTTAAAGAGCGATACACGCACGCTGATATTCTATGAAGCTCCGCACAAGCTGAAGGCGACGCTCGCCGATCTGTACGATGCCCTCGGCGATCGAAGGATCTCCCTCTGCCGCGAGCTTACCAAGCTCAATGAGGAAATTTGTCGCACCACGCTGGGAAATGCGGTCAGCCTGTATGACGATCGGGAGCCGCGCGGCGAATATGTGCTGATCGTGGAAGGACAAAGCGCCAAAGAAGCGGCGGCGGAAGCCTTCTGGTCGGCGATGAGCATCGAGGAGCATGTGGCGCATTATATGGCGGAAGGCAAATCCAAAATGGATGCCATCAAGGCATGCGCCAAGGATCGCGGCATGCCGAAAAATGAAGTCTATAAAGTCATGAACAAATAAAAAACAGAGCGCACAGCAAATTGCTGTGCGCTTTTGCTTATTCATTTTCAAACAGAGGTGTGGAGAAATACCGTTCCGCCGTATCGGGAAGCACCGTGACCACGGTCTTGCCCTTGCCGAGCTTTTTTGCAAGGCGGATGGCAGCCGCCACATTGGTGCCGCTGCTGATGCCGCACATGATGCCCTCTTTCGCTGCCAGTTCCTTGGAAACACGGATGGCTTCATCGTCCTTGACAATGCAGATATCATCGTATATCTGCGTATTGAGAATCGGCGGAATCAGACCGTCGCCGATGCCCATCTGCACATGGGTGCCGATGGAACCGCCGGACAGAATCGCTGCATTTTCCGGCTCCACCGCCCAAATGGTCATGTCCGGATTCTTTGCCTTGAGCACCTCTCCGATGCCGGTGATGGTGCCGCCCGTGCCGATACCCGAGCAAAAGCCGTGGATGGGACCGTCCACATCCGCCAAGATCTCCTGACCGGTCTGCGAGCGCTGAATGGCGGGATTTGCCGGATTTTCGAACTGTTGAGGAACGAATACGTTGGGGTCTTCCGCCTTCATGCGAAGTGCCAGATCAAGGCATTCCTCGATGCAAGCACCGATGTTGCCCGCATCATGGACGAGAATGACCTCCGCACCGTAATGCTCCACAAGCAGGCGGCGCTCCGAGCTGACCGAGTCGGGCATAATGATTCTCGTTTTATATCCGCGCACAGCGCCGACTAGAGCCAAGCCGATGCCCTGATTTCCGCTGGTCGGTTCCACGATGACGGTATCGGGGCCGATCAGCCCCTTCTCCTCCGCATCGGGGATCATATTAAAGGCAGTGCGCGTCTTGATGGAGCCGCCCACGTTGAGTCCCTCGAATTTTACCAAAATCTCCGCGCCGTCGGGATCGGCAAGCTTCTGCAAGCGGATCATCGGCGTATGTCCCATGGTTTCGAGTATGTTGTTGTATATCATAAAAGCTGTTTCCTTCGTAAAAATTGTCAGAATGTAATCATTATAGCATACTTTGACGGAATTTACAAGTGTTTTTCCGAAAAATGTTATATTCCACTGCTGTCTTGAACCATACCAAGAAGCTCCTTATATTCTATGCGAATTTTTCAAGCTTCGCCAATCTTTTTTCAACCTGCTGTGTTGAAACATTTGATAAATTTCGGGGCAAAACACGCCTGTTTTGAATGCAATGTTACAAATTTTAGAAAATTTCAAAAACCCCCTTGTAATTCTGACAAAAATGAGGTAAAATATTAGAGGATGGACAAACACGGATGTTAAAATTTTAACGTGTGCGTCCAACCGTAAACAAGTCAAAATTTTTTATAATATATTGGAGGATTTATCATGTCTGTTAAAGTTGCTATTAACGGCTTTGGCCGTATCGGTCGTCTGGCATTCCGTCAGATGTTCGGCGCAGAGGGTTACGAGATCGTTGCTATCAACGACCTGACCAGCCCTGACATGCTCGCTCACCTGCTCAAGTACGACACCGCTCAGGGTCGTTACGACGGTCACACCGTTGAGGCAGGCGCTGACAGCATCACTGTTGACGGCAAGACTATCAAGATCTATGCTGAAAAGTACGCTGCTGACTCCCCTTGGGCTGCTCTCGTCGTTGACGTTGTTCTCGAGTGCACCGGCTTCTACACCTCTCTCGAAAAGTCCCAGGCTCACATTGACGCAGGCGCAAAGAAGGTTGTTATCTCCGCTCCCGCTGGCAACGACCTCAAGACCATCGTTTTCTCTGTAAACGAAAAGACTCTTACCGCTGATGACAAGATCATCTCCGCAGCTTCCTGCACCACCAACTGCCTCGCTCCTATGGCTAAGGCTCTCAACGATTACGCTCCCATTCAGAGCGGTATCATGACCACCGTTCATGCATACACCGGCGACCAGATGATCCTCGACGGTCCCCACAGAAAGGGTGACCTCCGCCGCGCACGTGCAGGTGCTCAGAACATCGTTCCGAACTCCACCGGCGCTGCAAAGGCTATCGGCCTTGTAATTGCCGAGCTCAACAGGAAGCGCATCGGCTCCGCTGAGGGTGGGCCCGTTTGCACCGGATCCACCACCATCCTTGTTGCAGTTGTTAAGGGCTCCGATGTTACCATCGAAGGCATCAACGCTGCTATGAAGGCTGCTTCTTCCGAGTCCTTTGGTTACAACACCGAGGAGATCGTTTCCTCCGACGTTATCGGTATGCGTTACGGTTCTCTGTTCGATGCTACCCAGACCATGGTTACCAAGATCGACGACGACACCTATCAGGTTCAGGTCGTTGCTTGGTACGACAACGAGAACTCCTACACCAGCCAGATGGTTCGCACCATCAAGTATTTCGCAGAGCTCAACTAATTATCGCGAATACCAAAAATATCGCAGATGCCGCATTTTCATGCGGCATCTGTTTTTTATGTCAGAATGCGTTTGTTTCATAAAAAATTTTATAACATATTGACAAACCAAAGCAAATTATGTTATAATAAATCGAACAAATTTATGTCATCTTATGGAGGTATTCTATCATGGCTAAATGTCCAAAGTGCAACGCCGATCTCGAAGAAGGCGCAAAGTTCTGCTCCGCATGCGGCGAAAAGCTCGTAACAGAACAGACTCCCGCACAGGAAGCAGCTGCTCCCCAGTCTGCTGCGTCATCTCAGTATTCTGCAGATGCAGCTGACCTAACTGCACAGTTTGATCCCAAAGACATCGCTGACAACAAGATCATGGCAGTTCTATCCTATATCAGTTGGTTGGTGCTGATTCCGATTCTTGCAGCTCCTAAGTCAAACTTTGCACGTTTCCATGCAAATCAAGGCTTGATCCTCTTTATTGCCGGATTCTTTGGCGTTATTCCCGTCATCGGCACCATCATTTCCTTTGTAGCTTTTATTTTCGCAATCATGGGCATTGTTTATGCGGCACAGGGCAAGGCAAAAGAGCTTCCCTTCATCAACAAAATTAAGATCCTGAAATAAGAACCCATACATAAAAAGAGCCTGAAAATCAGGCTCTTTTGTTTATCTGGTAACATTTTTGATCCATTTTTTGCTTGTAATCCGCCACAGACAGAATACCGACTTCAGCGCCTCATCGCTCATGAGGCAAGCATATACCCACCAGATCGGCAGTCCCACCACATGCGCCATGATGGCACCAAGCGGGATCGCAACGATCCACATGGGAATAAAATCAAGCAGCATTGCCGTCACGGTATCACCGCCGCCACGAATGACGCCCACAATGGCGGTGGTATTAAAGCTCTTGATCAGAATAACGATCAGCATCACGCTGATGATGCGAAAGGCAGATGCCTTTGTCTCATCGGCAACGTTGAACAGCTCTAATGTCATCGGACGGACGAGAAGAACCACGCCCGCCATGAAAATACCAACCAGCACAGACAATGACAGCATGGTTTTAGCATATGGATAGGCATTGTCCGAACGCCCCGCGCCAATTTCCTTGCCGATGATGATCATCGTGGCATTAGCAAAGCCGAGCGCCGCCAACAAGCCGATGCGCTCGATGATATTCGCCACCGAATATGCCGCATAGGACATTTCGCCCATATTGCCGATCACTACCGAATGCATGGTTATTCCCAGCCCCCAAAGAGTCTCGTTGCAGATCACGGGAATGCTGTATTTGATAAAATCTCGGACAAGCTCCTTCTTAATGCAAAACATCCTCGAAATGCGGAGCTTGACGCGCTTCTCAAAGAAAATCACATAAATCAGCACGATGCAAAGCTCTGCGATACGGGAAATGAGCGTCGCCACCGCCGCGCCGACGATACCGAGGGCAGGCGCGCCGAATTTTCCGAAAATAAGGATATAGTTGAGGAAAATATTCAAAAAGATCGCCGTGGCATTGGAAAAGAGCGGGATCTTCACCTGCTCCGTGGAACGCATGACACCGCACAGAAGCGTTGTCATTGAGCAGACAAGATAGGAAGCCAACACGATGCGAAGATAGCTGACACCAAGTGCAATCACCTCATCGCTCTGCGAAAACAGCCCCATCACCTGCGGCGTAAAAAGATAGCAAATGAGGGTATAAACACCGCCCACCGCAAATGCGGCAGTCATGGCAATGCCTGCAACGGCATTGATAACATCCGTGTCATTTTTTCCCCAATATTGGGCAATCAGCACCGATGCGCCCGATACCATGCCGAACAAAAACAACGAATAGACAAAAAAGGGCTGATTTGCAAGATTAGCTGCGGAAATCACCGCCTCGGAATGCTCGCCTACCTGTCCGAGCATCAGGGTGTCCATCATATTGAGCAGCAGCTGCATGACGCTTTGCAGCGCCATCGGCAGAGCCAGGCGAAATACTATACGGTAAAAAGATTTATCGCGCACAAAAAGGGGCGTGCGCTTCTTGGCTGTTGTCATTGCGAAAACCTCCGCTTTTGCATCGCAAAAGCTATTTATTTTGTCCCAATTCGAAGCTGTGTTCCCATCAGAGCGCCTCTCCTACAGAATCAAACCGACGAAGTTTCTTTTTATAGGTGGGAACACAAACGGGAATTGGGATTTTATTTTTGGAATAACCTCGAAATCGAATACATATAGATGGAATGAAACTACAAACAGGGAGGATGCTTATGCCCCGCACCAATCGAAAAGTCGATCGCATCATGCTGGCAGTCACGCTGTTCACCGTCACAGGTGCTGTCCTTGCGTATAATTTCAAAACCGTCGGTGACGGAACCCTCGCCGTCTCCTTGTCGGAATTAAATGCCTTCGTCAAGCCTGCCGCCGTCATCAGCGAAGCCGCCGCCGCCAATCTCATGGCGCATGACAGCGTGTTCACCGCCGCAACGCCTACGGAACCGTTCCGCGAGATCCCACTTGACGAGCCCATCGTTCAAAAGCCGTAGACTGCCGCGCATTCGCATCCGCCCATCCGCCGTAATATTTTTCGGCGCGATTGCCGCACTGGACCGAAGCGCCCTCTCGCTGATACCGCCGACCGCCGTGATCCTGCACGAAGTCGGACATTTGCTCGTCATGCTTTGGTGCGGTGTGCCCGTGCGCGAGATCGAGGTCTCGCTGTTCGGCGCGGAGATCCGCAGTGTGCCGACGGAGATCAGCTTTCTTCGCATGGCGGCTTTGCATGCGGCGGGGCCGTGCATGAATCTGCTCACCGCCGCGCTTATGCTGCTACTTGCGCCACATAGACCGACTGCCGTATTTTTCGCCTGCTGTTCGGTGACGTTGGCGGTGCTCAATCTGCTGCCGATTCGAACATTGGACGGGGGCTGTATTGCCGCGGCGCTTCTTTTTCATATGATTCCGCAAAAAGCGGATCGTATACTGACGGTGCTTTCAGCGGCGGCGCTTTTTCTTTTATGGCTTGCAGCGGCGTATCTGCTGCTTTTATGCGGCGGAAACGTATCGCTGCTGCTTTTTTGCATGGTTTTGTTCAAAGAATTATATCTCTGATGCAAAACGCGGACGGCAAAGGCCTCGGGGGCTTTTGTTTTTCTGATTTGTGGCTGGTGTAGGGGAGAAG
>JAZTWJ010000058.1:0-22356 GCA_045635785.1 Candidatus Flemingiibacterium sp. | reverse complement strand
ACGTCATAGTAGAATATTCTCGCTCTGGGAGACGTGCCATTCGCGCCAGTCATATCTAAGAAAGCGACGTTCTTAAGCCTGACAACATCATTTTGCTTACAAGGAATAAAGCCTGACAAATCCCAACCTGTTGCTGTTGTTTCTTCAATGCTACTATTCAAACGAACATTTTCTTTATATCCGACAGAATTGTAGATGTTGCCACTTCCGTCAGTTGCGATGGGAAGTTGGTTGGTATAATTGGCTTGCGTACCACCAGGAATGTCCACCACACGGCTTTCGCCCCTGCCAATTCGGATGATATGGATTTTGTTGTTATTGTAATCGGCAATAATAGCACTAACCGCAGATTCAGTGATAGTTCCTTCTGTGCAAGACAAATCGCTACGAACATGCTTGCTTTCGCATTCCGTCAGGATGACAGGAATCGAATCCTCATACAACCAATTTGCATCCACATGGGTATGTCCACCGATGCAGAATTCAACCTTGCCGCCGCAGCTTGCATATTCGCCGCTTCGGTTATTGTAGGCATAGAACATTTCAAGGCAGGTCGTGCCGCCGTATGACCAGCCGTTATCCGCAGGCGGCGTTACGTCATAATCAACCGTGCGCCAGATGTGAGCAATCGCAACGATGTGCCAGCCATCAGGCGTGCTTTTCAAGGCTTCCTTGACAAATTCCTGCTGGGCGGTATTGCTCATAATATTGTAGTTCTTCGTTGCTGTATCCAGATAGAGGTATCTGGTTTTCTCGCTCGGGTTGTCGATGTAGTAGTAAAACTCATCGCCACGCACAATATCCGGCGTTTCTTCCGCCGCCAGCAGCCAAGAATAGGTATATCCGACCGGGAAAGAACCATCGCTCACATTTTCGCTGCCGTTGCCGTCATCATGGTTGCCTACCACACTGTGATGATTCGGCAAATCACGAATAGCCTTGCGCCAGTCCCACAAATAAAGCATATCCTCGCGATCCACGCTCTCGTAGTCGCAAATATCACCGCCGAAATTGGTCTTGTTGATCGGCGTATTTTTATAAAGGTATTTCAGAATTTCAGGACTGCGCTGATAGCTGTTAGTCCAATGCGCGTCATGATACCAAAGGAAAGCCGACTTATTCCACCCAGCAGCTTCCAATGCCGCCCTGATGTCGAAGATTCGTGCGTCAATGTGCGTTTTCCAGTAATCAGGAAGCGAACCACCGTCATTTACTCTATCAATACCGGCATCAATTTCCGCACCAGTATGTTTGGATTTATACTCTGCCATTATTACACCTCCGTCATAAAGCTGTTGTTATTGGCATCAATGAACAGCTTGCCTTCGCTGTCCGTAAAAGCAATGTGCGTGCCATCGGGGTCAACCGGCACATCAGGCTCAACCGGCGTGTCGGGTTCGTCCGTTTCGCCAACCTCCCTGATAGTGATGCTGACTATACCCACGCCCGTATCGCCCTTGGGGCCGGGGGTAAGTTCGATCTGCCTGATCGCAGCTTCCATAAACTGCCGCGTGACCGCGTCCATTGCGCCCACAGGGTCAGCGAACAGGGTCAGCATGCCTTCCATCGTGCCGCCGCTTCTAAGCAAAGCATCGTATGCTTTTGCGATACCTGCGTCAATCTGAGCGCCAGTGTAAGCAGATATGTACTGGTCTGTGTTGTTCGCTCGCGCTACATACGGCGTGCCGCCCGCATCGGCAACTGCCACACCGCCCGAATCGATCAGCGCCGCAGTGCCGTCATCAGATTCAATGGGGTCATCACTTTTCTTGGTGTACAGGCATACCATGTAGCCGCCACTAAGAGCCGTGCTGGAGCCTGTTCGTAATACAACGCCACCATCGCTCTTGACGTAGCAGTCAACAACGTATGCGGAACTAGATACCGACCTGAAATTCAGCGGATACCATATGCCGTCTGTAGCTTGCATCATCCCATAAAAACCAATAACGTGTTCGATATCTTGACTTATTACCGCTCTTGTGGTCGTGCTGGTGCTTCCCTTAGAAACCGACGGCAGCATGACAGTCTTTCTATATACCGGCTTATTGTCCCGCCAGCGTCCGCCAGTGGCAATTTCGCCGTCTGAGTAGTTGGTTACGCCGTGGATGCCGCCGTAGAAATGCGATTCGTAGTTCTCGTTTACCTCAAACTTCTTCTTTCCAGGTTCGCCGGTCGTAATCATGCCAACCGCAACGCCGTTTTTCGTGACATTAAACAGACCGGTTGCTTTGTCGGCGTAGCCCGTAAGCACCGCCGTTTCACCGAAGTAATCGGTAAGTGTGAACGTAAATCTGTATCTATTGGCGGGTGAAAACTCAACAGGCAAAGGTTCAGCAGGTATAAATCCCAACGTGTCAAGGTAGTCATACCCTATTGACTTGCTTTCCGTGCCGCTTGCAATCACGCCGCCGGAGCTTACGGCAGCAACGTCTGCATTTGCCAGGTCGTAATCAAGCGACAGGCTCCAGGTGTTTTTCCCGTTCAGATGCGCAATCCCGCCATCGAACTTGAACAGAGCCAATGTGCCCGTCATATCCGGCGTATAGATCGTTTCTCCGTAATCGTCCACGCCCTTCTTATATCGAAGCACTACAGGATCGGAGCCTATCGCAGACAAGGCAGGCTTCGTATAGGGCAATACCGTCAGCCCCATGCTTCCGGTGTTTGACTTGCCATATTCACCTGTTACAGTGATTAAAAAAGTGTAGCCGCCCGGTGTGGTAAATATCTCGCCTACATCGAACGGTACTTTCGGCCGAAGTTTTTTCGCAGAAAAAACCTTATCCCCTGCTTCGTTCCGAATCTCAAGCGCGACATATTCAACAGTTCCTGAAGGCTGCCCATCTGGGTCCACAGTTATTTGGTCAAGCGGAAGGTATACTTCGCATGCGCTCTTGCTTTGAACATACTGTCCAAAGCGTTCCAGGTGCTTATTTTTATCCGTGAACTGCACATCGGTAATGGAAAACACAGGTGCAACAGTATCGTCCTTGATTTTGAAGCGCAAGACGTTGCCGCCGACGGCATCGCTCTCAACGATGCTCAGATCGTCAAATTCACTTACGGTATCATAATCAAGGCGAATTTCAAACAGCGCATTGGCGTTTGCCCCCACAACAGCATTGCTGCTTACATGGTAGTGGCGTATCGTGAGCGTTTTTGTGAAACTGGCAGTTTTGCCTTTTTTTATGTCTACCTCAATCCCGCCCTGCCCGCTGTTGTTCAGCATTACAAGGATATTTGTGACAGGCGCACTTTTTGCATTGTAAACTGTGCCGGAGACAGTAACGGTATCGCCAATCTGGAATAATGTATTGACAGGATCGGGAGTGATCGTCACGTTCGCATAGGAACCAGTACTATACGAGCTTTTAATTTTATAAGTCGCCATGCTTTCTCACCGTCCTTTATTCTTCCGTCCACAGCCAGCCGCCGCCATACATCTCGCGGCATACAACGCCGCCCAGAGCTACGGCTTTTACGTCAAGCTGCTCCTTGTGGAAGCTGCCGATGTAACCTGCCATGTCGCTGCGCTTGATGTGGTAGCCGGTTTCATCCGTTACAGTAGACCATATGGACGCAGGATGTTTTGTTCCGTTTTCGTCCGTATATTCCGGCTTGCGAATGCTAAAGCCCTTTTCATTGTCGAACGTGAACCATTTGCCCATTTTATCTTGCTCACCAAGAAGGAGCTGGATCGTCTTGTTCGCACTGAAGGACATGCTATCGCCTAATGCGTTTACCGCTGTGGTATACAGTTCCGGGATTTTAGCGCTCGCCAGCGCAGCCTCTGCAGCGGAAATCTTGCCCGCTGTCAACAGGTCCGTGAACAGTTCTATAAAAGTTGCATTGTTGGAAAATACATTTTCTGCAGTCAACGTCTGTACATTTATATTTTCCTCGACAATCTGATTGCCCGTAGCGGTCTCGCCTGCTGCGATTTCATCCTCGCTCACAGTGACTTCCTCGGCCTTGATGTTGCCGTTGCTGCCTACTGTGATTTGATAATATTTACCGTCGTCGCCCTTGATAACAAGGTCACCGATGGTCGCATTCAGGATGTTGGCAGAAGTAACCGCGAGGTTCGTGATGTACATGCTGCCAGCGACGCCCTCTCGCAGCGTCAGAGCTTCAGAGACGAGTTTTTTGACAGTTTCAAGGTCAAAGGTCGCCGTCCCCGCGGTGACCACTGTGAAGTCCGCCAACGCACCGCCGATAGTGTCTGCTTCGACATCAGTTGCAGTGAGCTTTTTAACCTCCGCAGTGACAGCTTTAACAGCATCCGCATCAACCGCACCGGCGGCAATCTGGTCAGCGGTTATGGTCTTTGATGCAATCTTCTCTGCCGTTACAGCGCCCGCGGCAAGCTGATCTGCCGTGATGCTTTCCGCCTTAAGGGTCTCCGCTTCAATCACCCCAGCGAGCAGGTTGAGGGCGGAGATGTACTTCGCAAACAGCTCATCGGCAGCAATGCTTTCAGCAGTCAAATTGCCAATATAACCTTTCGTTGCGTTTATAACGCTCTGTCCAAAGCCCGATATATGAGTGACGCGAAGGTTGCCGTTCGCGTCGTACATGTTCGTGCTCGTGCTGAACGTAGGCGAACTTACAGTGTTTATCGAAGGCAACGTGCATGTATCGGAGAAGTTCAGGCCGCCGTCAAACTGGAAAGACTGCTGGGTGATGAGCAGCACATGAGTTTTGCCTTCTAAATCGGTAATTGCGTACCTATCGCCACACATCACAACCGGGTCTCCGCCCCACACGAGGCTGCCAGACTCGAACACAAGGCCAGCATTAGCAAGAGCATCCACCGTCAGGCTAAGCCGGTTTTCGTCCAGCAACGGATTGTAGTCAACCTGAATTGTGGTGGTCGCGTCGGGGGTAAATTTCGTGAATTCCTCCCCCTCTAGCTTCGTGAAGGTCGAATATTCATCGGAATCGGCCTTCAGCATAGCCTCGATTGCTTTAAACTCAAATTTAGAGCCGCCTGTCGCGGAGTACTGCTGGTACAGATCCGGGCCAAGTGCATAAGTGTTACCCCCGGAGTACGAAACGATCTCAACCTGCCCTTTGCGGGACATACGAACAAAGCCGCCGGCCAGGATGGCGCAGTAGCTAAGCACCTGTCTCAGAGTGGTGTTCTCTTCCCAGCTCGGCATTTTGCTGATTTCAATTGTCGAATTCGGAAACGCCTCACCAGAAAAATCTATATCCGCCGCATCGCAAGCCCTTTGCACCATTCGGGCGAGATTCATTTTACTGTTGCCATAATCGTTCTTGTCGTCCTCAAAAACCGCTTCAAATCGGCTGGCCAGGGCATCATAGCCGTTGAGCGTGATCGTCACGCCCTGCTCCGGCGCAAAGCTGTCATTGACATACCAAACACCGAAATCGGAGTAAACCATTTCCCCTTTGGTTTCTATGCCGATGTGCATGTGAACCTCGGCGTTGTCGAAAATCTCAGGGGCGTATTTCTTGCCCACGGGCTCACTGTTTTTGTCCCTGAGAATGTTGTCTATTACTAGGGTATAGGACGCCGCTTCAGCTGAGCCGAGCGGCAATCCTTCAGAACCGATTGTTCCATTGCCGTTGTAGCTTATTACGTCAGCGGCAGATAGCTTTATCGTTTCAACGTTGTTCGGATCATTCGAAGCCAGGGTAATTACGCCCTCGATCGAAAGATTTCGAACCGCGCCGTTGTAGGTCAGCGCCAATTAGACCACCTCACTTTTCAATCAGGTTGACCTTAAGGCCTTCCCACAAGATTCCCTGGTCGTGCAGGTTATAATGATACATCGGCACGGACCTGTCACCAGCGTAGAACTGAACCGTTCTATCCGTGCCCTCGTAAGGATCAGGGTATTTCACATAAAAAAACACCGCCTGAATTGCCTGTAAGATCGTCTTTGCATCGTCAGCATTCAGGGGTGGCCATTCAAGTTCAATTTTTCTCTTTGCTGTTGCTCCACCGACGACTCGGTCTCGGAGCATAGTGCCGTTGGCACTTCTGGTCGTTCCTGCTGTATCGATGTCCTGCAAGAGAACAGTCATTACAGAAGGATCAGGAAGCTCGGTAAGGTTGCTTCCTGATGTTCCTACACTGATAATTGCCATTTCTTACCGAGCCTCCTTAAAAGTTGATTGCGGGTCTGCCTATGCGCTGCGATTCTCGGTTGATGGACTGGGAAAGCATACGGCCATCCAGGGAAACCATACCGATGCCAGCTGCTTTAAGCGCACCAGCAATTGCATTTGCGAGTGCGTCGGCGCTCATGCCGTCGTTCTGCGAGCCGTGAGCGTCCATGTACTTGAAGATTGCATCGCCGATCTGATCCTGGTTAGCTACAGCTGCACGATTGCCGATTCGGCCAACCATTTCCTGCCTGCCGTTTTCATTTGCGATGAACAGCTCGCCAGACCGCGGGAAACCGCCGCCTGCAAACTGGCTAAGGTTGATTATCCTCTGAATCTGCGTGCCCAGAGACGAATCGACATCGAGAGCCTGAATCTGCTTCAAGAAGTTTCTTGCACCAGCCGTAAGGCCTGCCTTAACCTTGAGGTTTACGGAGAGGTTGTTGATGCCATCCAGGTTCTTTTTGAACTTGTCGATTTTCGTCATGCTCGTGGCGTAGTTGGTAAGGCTCAGAGTAATGCTTTTCTCCGTCGGGATCTCAACGATCTTGGTGTTCAGATTGGTTACTTCCTCGCCAGTGCCAACGATTGCTGCTTTAGCCTCACCAAAGGCCTCGGTTGCGTCTGCGGTCACTTCGGTTACATCGGTTCCCATATCAGTGATCGCGGTGCCAAGGTCTTCGGTCGCCGTCTTGGACTCTCCCATACCGGTCTTGATTTCATTGTTGGCGGTAGTCGCTGAAGTCTGAGCCTCGGCAAGTTCGGTGTTTGCAGTCTCAAGCGCGGTGCCAAGAGAAGTGGCTTCAGCGATGGTGTCGCCGATAGTCAAGCCAAGCTGCGAGAAAATAGCCGCTGCATTCTCAGAACCTACAGCGCTCACCAGAGAATCATAAAGATTCTGCTGAACATCCGCGGTCAAAAGCTGCCAGTCGGTTATGCCAAAGAGCTCCTGCGCCTTTATCAGGTTTTCGTCGCCGTTGGTGGCATTGCTTACCGCGCTGGATATAGCAGACGAAAGATACTCGGCCGCGCCCTTAAGGCCATCCTCAGTGCTTACCAGGCCGGACAAATATCCCTGGTTGAGGGACTCAGAGATATTCTGAGCGACCTCAGACATGTCGATACCGCCCAAGCTCACGCCAAAGATGTTCTGGAGCGCCTCAAACCACATAAGTTTTGTGGGGCCCTGCATGTCTGCGATAGCCCCCGCTACTCGCTCCTCAATTTTCCACTCGTCGATAATCGCATTAAGATTATCGATCATGCCCTGCAGCTCTGCACGTTTCTGCGGATCGCTTGTCTGGCCAAGTTCTGCCTCCAGACCTGCACGCTTACCTTCAAGCTGAGCCTTGGCCGCGATCTCGTTCGCGCGGAGCTGCTGCTCAAATTGCTCAGTAATGATTTCATACTGAGTAAGCACTTCTCCAAGGGAATCCTTAGTGAGGCCCGAAAGTGCGCCAGCAACGTTGCCGGAATATTCGGACTGCGTCGTGCCGATGGAAATTGCGCGAGAAACCTCTACCATCTTTTCGGAAATTGCCTCGATGGTCTTCCAGTCAAACACTCCGTCAGTCAATCCCTTGTTCAGTTCCTCAGCTAGGCTTGTGCCAAGACCGTTCATGTAGGACGTAAGCTCCGTATCTGCCGCCTGTACGGCGCCAAGCAGAGCGCCAGTCATGTCCGTGCCGCCCGATCCGGTGAAAGGTTGAATATTAGCGGCCAATATAATAGACTCAGTGCCCGTCTTGAGGAGCTTGTTCGTCGAGGTAATCAGCTCTTCCGCCTTGGACTTAAGCGACTCAGCCGTAACAGCCGGGTCAGGGGTAAGACCTACCTTGATCGGGGCGAGCACGGTTTCGAGTTTCGTAATCGCCGTAGAAACCTGAGTCTCCGCGGCCGCGGTGTCTTTTAAGTTTGCCTCAAGAACGTCGATGGTAGCTTTCACATCAAAGTCAAACATGCGATTGATGATGTTTTGCACGCCATCCGCCTCAAGCCTGACAGTGCCGTAGTTGATTTTGTCGGTAATGTTTTTCTTTTCAAGACCTGCCATTACCGCAAAAGCCTCAACGCCTGCAGTAATAGTCATGCCGATCAATGCGCCTGCCACAGCTCCGCTAGGACCACCTATAGTAAACCCAGCGATCGCGCCGGCAGCAGCTCCCTTGCCAATGGCGAGTATCAGAGCATTTACAACCTTTTCGTTGTCCCACGAAAAGCCTTCGGTTGAGACGTCGTCAAATACTGCTGCGATTGTAGCGCTTGCGCTTATCGCGAAAGCAATGCTAACACCGAACCCTCTGGTTCCCTCGACAGACTTTTCAAAAATCTGTCCCATAATGATTCCGCTAAGCAAAGTACTCAGTCCGTCAGCGATAAGCTGCCAGCCATCGCCCGTCTTAAGGTATTTAGTGTCAAAACTGTAAACAAGGGCAAATTCAATTGCAGATACTGCAAGTGCCGCAACAATCTTGCCGATTTTGTCCAGATATCCCCAGCCATCCTTAAGATTCGGAATCAGGCCACTTGCAATTTTCCAAGATGCAAGAGCACCGCCAATAGCAGTGATAACAGACAGCAGACCATCAATGTTCTCGGTCACATAATCGATGACCGGCTTCATCTTTGCGTAAATGGTATCAACCGTGGAAGAAACCATATTCGCAAGGAAATCGTACTCGGGCAGGTCGAAGTCTACGCCGGACATAGATCCACCGCCGCCTCCGCCACCTCCGCCTCCGCCGCCACCGCCGCCGGTGGGGTCCTGGAGCTGGTTGATTTCGTCAAAGCCCATCAGTATGCTCTTGAGCTTCTTAGCTGCGCCGCCGGCATTGCCTGCGCCGCTTGCGATATCGTCCATACCGTCACTTACACCGCCGATGCCGTCTACGGCCACGGAGAAGTCAACGGACGGGAGCGTATAGCCAAACAGGCTTGCAATTGCGACCGCTACTGCGCGGATTGCTTTTGCGACTGCGATGGCAACAGGAAGCACGACATTCAGAATCGGAATGAAGATGCTGCCCAGTGCCTGTGCAGCCTGAGTGGCAGCTGCCGACAGAATGCGCAGCTGGTTGGCCGGAGAATTGATGGTCCTCGCCATGTCACCCTGTACGGAAGTGACCTGAGTCATTACTGCGTAGTATCTCAACTGTGCCTTCTGCGCCTGAGTCATATCAGCTACGCTCTGCTTAATGCCCTGGCTTGCTGCAATTGCTTGCAGTTTTGCCTGGGAGAGGTCGTAGCCGAGTCTGCGCAAGGGCTCAATCTCGCCCGAAATACCAGACTGGAGCTTCTGCATAGCTTCTTCGACAGGGATGTTGAAGAAAGAGCTGATATCGTAACCCAGCTGAGTGAGGTTCTTGCTCATAAGGTATGCCTTGTCAGATACAACGCCAAAGCCGGTTGCGAGCGTCATGAATACGCCCTGATTGCGCATCCAATCGCTGGGGTTGATGCCCATAACCTCGCTGACCTTGTTGGCGTATTTCTGCGCCTCATAAGCGTAATTGCCCATTGATACGTTAAAAAGGTTCAGGTTTTCAACGTATGTCATGGCTTGTTTCACGACGCTTGCAATGGCCGTCGCGATCCCGCGAACGGCTGCGTAGGCAGCACCTATGCGAATCGCGAGTGTTCCATAGGATCTCGATGCCGCATTGTTCGCAGTCGGGAGCTGATTGGTGCTATTGGCCAGCTGCTTTATGCTTGCAGGAAGAGTGGCAAACTTGCCATCGACACCGCCTGCAACCGCAGCTATTTTTGCAAGCTGGTTTGCAATATTAGGCGAAATCTTGAGATCACGCAGCTCATTCAGACTCGCCAAAGAAGATGTAAGCGTGCGGATATTTGCGATGCCGGAATCATCAAGGCCGCCCGTAACCTTCGTCAGCTTTTCAAGCTGGTTTTTGACGGAGGACGAAATCTTGAGTCCGCTCGCTGCCTGCTTCAAAGCCTCAAGGCTCTTTGCAAGCGAACTAATATTCGCACCCGCGGTAGAACCTATGCTATTCGCTGCAGTACCGAGCTTGGTAAGCTGGTTTACAGTAGCGGTCAGCCCAAGTCCGCCTTTTACCGCGTTTTTGATTTTATTTAGTGAAGTTTCCAGCGCCTCCAAGCCGTCTACAGCAGACCTGCTACTGGTTTGAACTTCAAGTTGAAGGGAGTCTATCGTCACTGACATCTGACCCACTCCTTTCTGTAGCTGTCTGTGAGGTCTGTGAGAACCTGGCGTTCACTCTTTCCATGTACGCCAGCATTTTTGCTTTGCCCTTATCGTAAGTACGCTTTTCACGAGACACCTTTTCCTTCTTCTGCTGCGCCGCACTTAGTGCATACGGCTCAGTAGGATACGGTACAGGCTTAGTGCCCTTCTTGGAGAACGAGCGGAAAATCGGCGAGGCACAGCACAATGCGTCGTAAAAATACATGCCCTGCAGCCAAAGCTCTTGATTTTTCCGTTCAGCCTTTATCTCAGCAGCTCTTCGGTATGCCTTAGCCAGCCCGGGATCGTCGTTCCAGAATTGGTCATACGTCATGCCGATTGCCAGATAATAAGGAAATTCCTTGTGAAAGCGATCACTATAAGGATAAGGGGAGGCGTTTTCTTCGCCTCCCCGGGACTCAGACGGCGGGCTGTTTACCAGCTGGCCGTCCAGTCCAAGTTTCCCTCGTTCTCCTCCGGCTCATCTACCTGCGCCATGATCGGCTCATTGTACATCTCTGCCAGCTTGCCGATAAGCTCCTGCTTATTGGTCATCTTGGAGAAGATGTTGTCGATAATGTTCTTGCTGGTATACGGATGATTTGCAAGGAATGCACCTGCGAACAGCTTGGGCAGGGTGCTCATGGGCTTTTCAGTGATGTCACTGGCCACAAAACCCTGTCGTTCGAGGGTTTCTACGCTCTTGCGAGTGTATTCCAGGGTGTAATCCTTGTCTCCGAAAGTAAACTTAAGCTGCTTGCTCATTGTTTCTCACCTCTCTATTTGTAATTAAGCCGCAGGGAATTCTGCGGTAATGGGGGTAGATGCTGCGATGGTGATCTTCATATCGACAACTTCGTTTACGCCGCCGCCGACAACGTATACGGACAGACGGCCCATGAAGGAGAACTTGCCATCGCTGCCGTTTTCTTTGGTACTGCCGTCCTCACTGGTGACGCCAAACCACACTGCCAGGTCGAGTTCATCGCCTTCCAGTTCCTTGAGCATGGAGTACTCTGCAGCGGTGTAATTGGCAGTAAACTCCAGAGCGTCCATCTGCTGGATGCCGGGGATGTTGGTCTGCATGGGGCTGGAAAGAGTGGTGGTCTCCAGCATTTCGGGGGCGCCGCCCAGATCCGGGAAATCCTTGATGTCAACCAGCTTCTTGTAATCATCTTCACCCTTGGGCTTGTGCATCAGGTAGGTCATATAAGTAGAACGTGCCATTAGTCATCATCCTTTCTACGGTCGATAAATAACACGATCGGCGGACACCACTGCTCGGTATCTGGCGACCATGCGATAGATTGTTGCATCATACAGGTCAGGAACTACATTCAGCATGATCCGTGTGAACCCCATCTGGACCATACGCTCATCAATAAGCGCGATGATTTCCTTGCACTCGGCCTTCTTACCAGTGTGCCTGTTGGAATATACGTTCGCTTCATATAGTACCGTTGCATGATTTTCGTTACTGCTGCTCGTCTGCGTAGAGGCGACAACTGTGTTGTCAATCTCAACCAGGGAAGCCGCAGGGAAAGAAGAAGGTGCTTTGACGTATTCGCTAGTGAGGTATACACCGGGATGTTTGCGGTCAACGTAGTCCGCCACCTCGGAGAAAACCTCGTTCTCGATATCAATCAAGCAAACACCTCCTTTGCTATTGTGTAGATTTCTTCGCACACCGCTTTATATGCGTTGTACATGGGCATGGACGCCGGGGTGCCTCGGGTCAGAACAAGCGTGTCGCCCTCGTAGTAGCCCCAGGCTCGGCGCGCACCGTGGCCTTTGCCAAAGCTGCCGATCGTCATGCCAAGCTCAGCACCCTTGGGGTGCGGTGAGGAGCCAGCAGCGCCGTTATGGTATACACCTGCACCAAACTCGCAGAATACAGCGTCGGTGCCGCTGGCGATTACCACCGAAGTGGTCTCTCCTGTTTCGACGCTGATACTCACCGAAGCAGAACGTGTGCCGCCATTGACAAGGTCATCGCATACAGCACCGGCAAAATTTGCTAGGGCTTCCTGCGAGATCCGTTCGGCAATGCGCTTCTGCAGTTCTTTGGTCTTGGTCTCGATGTCAAGGCGATACGCGCGCAGCTGCTTGAGTGCATCGCTGATGCCCTTATCGCTCAATTCAAAGGCGATTGTCTTAGCCACGGACATTCACCTTACCTATTGCGATCGATGCGCTGCCAAGCCCTCTGGCAACCTGTCGGACGATGTAATTGTGAGGGGTTGAGATGTTGCCGCGCTCATCAAGCATGAGCTCTTTTTGCTGGTTGAGCTTAGGCTCAGTCTCAACCCACAGCACACAATTCTCATCGATTGCAGTATTGGGGTCAGAGATGACAATTACCTTGTCGTAGCTCTCGTCGTCGCCAAACTGCCGGGTGCCAGATTCTCCCTTGGCCGCTGATATGTTGCCCATAACTTTTTCGGGTTTGCCATAGCTGACGCGATACTGACCTGTCCGCCTGCCTTGTTCGTCAACAATTTCAACGCGGTCAGAATACTTTGCGTACCAGAACGGCCTTTTATTTCGGGTCAGGCATCTCAATCAGAACACCCCCGCAATCGGAACCACATTGCTGCGAATGTAGGCAACCATGTCAGGGTACTTGAACATGCGGTTGATGCCGTTCTCGGAATGCTGAGTCTGGTTTTCAGCGCCGCTGATGCTCAGGCCAGCTATAACTGCATGGATTTGAGTCATTTCGTACTCAGCCGGTACCTCGGAAACCGCCTGTTTGGAATAAGAGTACCTCCATGCGAGTATCTCTTTTTCTGCAGCGGTGAGGTAGGCCTCGATTTTGTCGGATGAAATTGTCGAGTCGTCAAGCATAAGCTCAAGCATTTCAACCTTTTCTGACATAGTCATGAGGACCTACCTCCTTCCCTTGGTTAGGCCTTAGCGGCCTTTACTGCAGGCTTAGCCTTAGGAGCGGGAGTTTTCACTTCCGGCTTCACAGCCTTAGGCGCAGCCTGCGCAGGCTTTGCAGTCAGTCCAACGACAAGGCCGTTGGGCGTCATGATTTCAGCCATTGTTACCCCTCCTTATCAGGAAAGAGCAGTGGCACCGCGGTGCAGGTAGATGCCCTTTACCTTGTTGTCGTAGACGAAAGTATCGTGGTAGATACGATAGTCAAACTTCCAGGCGTCAGCCTTCTGGTTCTGATCGGGAGTGAAGATGCGCGGCAGTGCGTGCTTGACAACCTTGGTCAGTGCAGAGGGATGCACGATCATGAAGTTGATCTTGTAGCCGTTGGAAGCGCCTGCGAAGCCGCCGGCAGTCTGGCCGGAGGTCTTACCGTCGTGCATGGTGATGGCGGTGTAGAAGCGGCTCTGGGGCACACGGATTACGCGCATGCCGTCGTACATTTCAACGTCATGGTTGATGCCGGTTGCTTCGTTGGATACGGAGCGAACGATCTTTTC
Organism: Candidatus Flemingiibacterium sp.; assembly: GCA_045635785.1. GTDB lineage: Bacteria > Bacillota > Clostridia > Oscillospirales > CAG-272 > Flemingiibacterium. The sequence continues at coordinate 8,574 of JAZTWJ010000058.1, read as the reverse complement.
ACGCAGACCAGCGTAAGCAGTTTCGGAGATGAACAGGATGCGGCCTTCGGAAGGAGCTTCGCCCTCGTTCATTTCCATTTCTGCGATGTTAATCAGCTTGGGAACGTCGGTAGAGCCAACTTCGATGTCAGCGTTGGCGCTCAGGATGTTCTCAGTGCCAGCGATCTTGGCGAAGGTGTAGGCATCGATTTCAGGTGCAACCTTGGTGCGGATGAACTCACCGGCCAGGGTGCCGAAAGCCATGTCCAGGGTTTCTTCGTTGTCCATACGGTCAACCTGGAAGCTGCGGCCGCGGTCCTTGGACAGGGTCAGGGTTTCCCATACGCCGGTTACGTCGCCGTTGGTGTAGCCGTCATTGCGGTCGTAGTTGCCAAGGCCGTCCATGCTGGTCTTGAAAACCTTGATGGTGTTGCCGTTCAGGATGTCAACCTTGGTGGCGTCCAGGATAGCGGTGCGAGAAGATACAGCGTAGACCTCATCCAGCATGGGCAGGTAGGTCTGAGCAAGTGCGATAGTGTTAGCCATAGTAAATTACCTCCTTAAATTAGCGCAGCCCGAAATTAGCTCTGAGGGCTGCCAGTCTCTGTTTTTCTTTTGCTTCGTCGGGGTTGTTTCCGGCCGGAGGAACAGGTGTTTCCTTGAGGATCTTTGCCCTCAGCTCTTTCTCCACGTTTGCCATGTGCTTTTTCATGGTTGCGAACACGGAATCCATATCGCCGTCGGCCATTGCGGAAGCTGCTTCATCTGCGAGCTTTTCATCGCAGCCGAGGCTGAGATAAGAAGCCTTGTAAGTGCTGAGCATCTTTTCCTTGCGCAGAGTCTCAAGTTCTTCCCTGACTGCCAGGTCAGAAGCCGCTCTGTCAGCTTCTCGCTGTTCTTCCTCGGTCATCTTGCTTCGCAGCTGCTTCTTAGTGGCGGCAAGCTCGCTGGTGACCTTGTCAAACTGGGCCTTGCTTACAAAGCCCTTCTGAGGTGCGGCGGGAGCAGGTTCCTTCTTAGATTCGGCGGCAGGCTCTGCAGCCGGGGCGGCAGGCTCGTGGGTTTCAAGCAGGGTAAGCTTCTCCTCTGCAGTCATGTCCTCGCGATAGCCTTCGATAGTAGTCCAGTCAATGTTCATCTGGGTTCCTCCTTTGCGTTTGTGCAGTTCTCTCTGCGTTTTAGGTAAATGTGCGAAATTTGCTTAGGCGCTTTCTCTAGCTCCTCGTGTGTTGTTAGGCAGATTCTCTTCTGCCGGAATTGAAACTGGCTCGGCAGGAACCTCATCATTGGGTTCCCAACGAGCCAGGTATTCCTTGGATTGTGCCGCAACGTCCATCGGGTCGTTGAACAGACCGCAGGTTGCAACGGCGATTTCGGGTTTCAGGCCAGCCTCAAGCATGTGAAGCAGGCTCTGGGTCTTGGTGAGCAGATTGTCATGCTGGCGGCGGGTGAATTTGCACTCAACCTCGGAAAGCATCAGCTTGACGTCGCTCGTGCCGCGCATGATCCGAAGAACAACCTTCAGGAATTCACGCTCGGACTTTTTGAACAGCTGCTCAGTGTCCTTCGCTCTGGCTTCGCACTGCTGCCAACCATCTCGCAGGAACACCGCCGCGCCCGTATCGGACGTGGAAGTGCCGCCCTTCGTTGTCGAGGGCAATCCACAAATGGTAAGCACCTGTTCGTAAAGATAGTCTACATACGTCTGCGTCTGAGTCTGATTCAGCTCCTGCGATATCAGCTCTACATCCGCATCCAGACCATCGGTGGATTTGATTTTGATTGCGCCCAGGCGGGCAAGGCTCTCAACCGCGCTTTCGTCAACATCGCAGTTCTTGAACTTAAGGAAGCTCTGAACGAAGGTTTCAATAGCGTCCATGCGGTTGGAAGAAGCATTATTGATCGCGTTCAGCAGCGGGATGGCAGGCTCAAATGCGCCCATGCGGTACATGTTCAGGCGATACTCGAAGATAGGCACATCGCCAAGCGCATGCTCCTCCCACACGATAAGCCTGCCGTTGGCAACCTCGAAATAGTGCGTAGGAGTATATCCGCAATATCTCAGCTGCAGTGCGCCTTCAGAGGTCGGAACGGCGACCACCTGAACGCCCATAAGGCGCTTATGGCCAAAGCCGGAATGATATACAACAAACGTGTGGCGAGGGTCCAGGGTGTCCAGCTCAAACGGCGCATCGTCACCATAAGAGGTGTCAACGCCCTTATCCGGCAGCACCATGCGGTAACCTACGCCGCAGATGGCCATCCAAGTGGCCATTTCTTTGTCGTGAGTAGACTTATCCTCGAAGAACATGTAATCGTTCAGAAGGCGGATATCGTCGGAAGAACCCTGATTCTCGCCGCGGTGAACATAGGTTACAGGTTCGCCAAGGAAATAGCCGGAAGTGAACTGCGCAATCTCTGCAGCATGGTTCTCAACAATCTTGTTGTTGATCTCGGGGCGCACAGCCTTCGTTCTGGCAAGAATAGGCTGGTTGCCGCGCACATACTGGTACAGGTATTCAATCTCTGCGCTGTTTTCGTCATGCGTGCAAAGCGCATCTCGCAGCACATTCACGACATTTTCATGCGTAATTGCGGGCACAGCCGATGTAATTTCTCTGCGGCCAAACAGGTTCATTCCGCCTCTCATATAGCATCACGTCCTTCCTATTAAAAAGGCCGCTGAAATACTTCAACGGCTGTGTTTGTCATTGATTTTATGAACTCTGCGTACTGCGCAAAGCCATCAGGTACGTCGTCGTTCTTGTTTTTGCCCATCATCGTATATCCGCACAGGAAATCCAGCATTTTACGGTATTCCCGGTTGGTTTTGATGACGGAATCGTCCTTGAACAGGCAACGCTCCTTGATGAACGGCGAGTTTACGATTATCTTCGTCTCTTTGTTCGCCGTTGTGTACTTAGTGGTGATATTCGTGCGGCCACCCTTTTTCTTGACCTCGCCCTGCACCTTCTCGGCGATCTTGCCGCCGGCAGAGTTTGACTCGAACCTCGCCATGTGCACCTTATGCTGCAGAAGAATCGAGGCCAGTCTTGCTTCGACCACCTCAGGCTTGCCGTTGTCGCAAATGCAGTCCTCTACATAATGGTCATTACCGTACTGGTAGACGATCGGCATGAAGCAGTAGTCAGTGCCGCGGTCTTTGGTGTCGCAGATGGCAAGAATAGCGTCCGGTTCGCGGTCAGGCAGCTCAAAGTACCTGCGCAGCTCATCCTGGGCGTACAGCTGGCCCTCGCGCTCGATCGGCTGGTTCATGTACAGCGCTCTCCAGCTTGCATCGTCCATGATGTCACGCTGCTCGCGGTAGAACTGCGTCGTGAAGCCCACTCCGTAGGCGTAATCGAAGTTACTTTCGTCGTTTTCGTCCATCGCAGGCACGACGATGAACTTAGCCCGCGGGCTATCGCCGTACTCGCTCTCAAGCCTGCCGATCACGTCATGCACGCTCCACCGGGTGGCTATGTGCAGCTCTTTGCACTTGTTGCCGATCTTACGCTGCCTGAGATCGGTGGTATAGGTCTGCCAGAGCTTGTCAAGACGCTCACGGCTGAGTGCTACCTCTATGCCGCTGACCAAGTCATCGCAGTATAGCAGTGTGGCAGCGCGGTAAAGTCCAGCATTTCCCGTGCCGATCGATGTGAACTCCAGCGTCTCGAAGCGCTTACGCTTGCCAAGGTCTATCCTGCAGTCCTTCGCGTTGGTATTGCTCACGCCTACGCCGGGGAAAACGTCGTGCCACAAGTATTCTCCGCTTCCGTCGAATATTCGAAGGCATTCGTCGTATACGCCTCGCACAAATGCGTTACTATGGCTGCCGGTCAGCATCGGGCTGTCAGGAATCCGTCCGGCCATCCATGTGAGATAAAAAATCGCCAGTGTGGACTTGCCAGCACCAGGCGGTAGGCTAATGGCAAGCAGGTCAAGCTCGTCATCGGCCAACTTTTGAAGCTCTTCAACTACCGACCTTAAAACCTTTCTCCTGGGCGCATAGAACCGTTTCTCGGGCTCTCTGTCCCATTCGACGTAAAGCAGGAAGCTGTCAAAATCGTGTGGCGCCAGGGCGAGCAGGGCCTGCTTGTGTATGCCCATCATCTGCTGGGCGCTTTTCAGGTCCTTGCCCGCGAGCACCGGAACATGCTTCTCGCACTCGATAACCAGCTTCTTTAGGTAGCAGAGAGCAAGTTCTGTCTCTCCGTTTTCCATCTGGTCCCTGCATGTGTAATACAGGTCCTGATATGTCTCTATATTGCCGCCCTCAAGGAGCTTCGTATAGATCAAATCAAGCAGCTTTTTCATCACAAAGCTCCTTTCCGGGCACAAAAAAAGACCCCGTGGCGTTTGATCGCCATGAGGTCTTAAATTGTCGCTCTTATTTATCTTTCTTGTTGAAAACACCCATCATGTCCATCATGCCAAGCACGACGACGATCAGCAGGATTATATACGCTGTGGTAAATCCAGCGTCAGTCTGTACGCCGGCCAACGCCAGCATGCAGCCAAAGATAACCACGCCGATCATCAGCATTAGCGTACAGCCTATCATATGATCGCTCCTTTTAAATAGCTACTCCATTCCAGTAAAGCTCGTCGCACGACAGGTCGATTTCATCATTCCAACTTACTCCGTACCCGCCAGCGTCTACCTTTACTCGTCTGAACAAACCATCCGTAAGCAGGGCCTTAAAAACCTCCCACTTTTCAAAAAGGGGCTTTACGTCGTATCTCTTTTCTACGCCGTCCTCAAAAACCACCAGCAGATAGTAGTCAGGAAGCGGTTTTATAGATACCACCTTGTGAAACATCTTAGACCCTCCGTTCGTTGGCGGCATTATACCACGAATGAAGGAAAATGTAAAGAATTATACGGCTTACAGGATGTCTCCAACCAGCTTCAAGGCCTCTTTCGCTTTGCTCATCATGCTGTTCTCGTCAAGGTACGCAAGACCTTTCATCGTGATCGCGGGCCTGATCGGTTCTACCAGGTGAGGGAACTTATCGCTCAACGTCTGAGTGTAGACAAGACCTCGAATGTAGCCCTCAACCTGAAGCTCGATCATGATCTGTTCCCAGCGCTCGAAGCTGATCTTCATCGCGCTTGCGGAGATCAGTTCGTACTCAAAATCTTCTCGGCCTCGGTATTTCTCCAGCAGCTTCAGAATCTTGTAGATGACCTGGAAATCTTTCATATGTCTCCTCCCGTCAGGTTAGCGCCCCTTCCTAGGGATGCCGTTTGCGTCCTCGTATTCCCACATTCTTCTATAGAACGTGTTACGGCTTACACCAAGCTGCTTTATTGCGAAAGCAGTTGTGATCTCATCGTTGTACCATTGGCGGTGAACATCGCTCATCTTGTCCGCAGGAATGTCGATCGGCTTTCTGCCGGTATACTTTCCGGCCGCTTTTGCGATAGCAATGCCCTCTGCTTGTCTCTGCAGGATCTGCTCGCGTTCAAGTTCGGCCATTGCACCAAACACATGAAGCATAAATCGGCCCTGAGGCGTTGAGGTGTCAATCGTTTCCTTCTTGCTGATGAACTCAACCTTCTTCTTTTGCAGTTCTTCAACAAGTTCAAGCAGGTCTTTTATGCTTCGGGCGAATCGGCTGATGCTCTCTACGATCACCGTGTCGCCTTCTCGGATAAAGTCCAGCATTTTTGCAAGCTCAGGTCTTGCAGCTCTGCTTTTGCCGCTGGCCTTGTCGATAAACACCTTCTCGACGCCAAGCTCCTCCATGATGATCTCTTGGCGCATTGTGTTCTGCTCGGCTGTAGAAACGCGCACATACCCAACTTTCATGATAAGCACCCCCGACTTCAATGTGTTGGCGACATTATAACATATGATACGTTTTGTGTCAATATGTTTTGTGCCCAGAAATGCCTTTTTGCAGTTTGGGGAGCTAGGAGGGGTAATTACGGCGGCCTGGGCGGCGGGCTATCCCCCTGGGGTGGGGTCTGGCCTGCCTGCACCCGACCGGGCACGGGGGCGGGGGGCGTTTTATTCTAGTGAATGCCCATTTAAACACAGCCTATTGAGTACATATTAGCGTGTGCTCATATAAGTTACCGTGCATTATTAACGGGCACATGTAATGCCCACAATATAAAACATATGTGTAAATGGGCATAAAAAATTGCTGGAAACTATTGACAATAGGTATTACCTATGATATAATAGTATCAAGCAAGAGGGAATCGGCAAGCCTCCCAGACTTCAACGGGAGGCGATCCAATGACAGTATTAGAAATTCTCGGACTTCTTAACCTGTTAGCCGTGGTTATTTTCGGCGTGATAAACGCAAAAAAGTAGCCCCCACCCTAGCACGGTAAAAGGCCACTTTCGCAAGATTATAAATCTTTTCGGGAGGTGAGCCGCAACCGCTGGCACGGTTGGCCCCTCTTGCGGTCTATTATATCATAGAAGGGAGCGAACGTCAATAGCAGACTCCGAAGCTAAAAAAGCATGGATGCAAAAAAACACTTGCACAATAACCATGAAGCTCAACCACAACACCGACAAAGACATTTTACAGCGTCTTTCCGAGGTTGAGAGCAAGCAAGGCTACATTAAACAGCTAATCCGTGAGGATATAGCCAAGGATCGACCCAAGTAACAAGAAAACCCGGAAGCGTTGCGACCGCTGCCGGGCAGATGGAAAAAACGACCGAAAGCAACAGCCCTTTTCCGCCTATGATTCTAACATAGCCGGGCGGGGCTTGTCAAGAATCATAGGAGGATTTGAAAAATGAACGAAAATAGAAAGCACTGCATCGAAATCGCGGAAACCCTCGAACAGATCGCAAACGGCCAGATGTACCGCTGCCCCGAGTGCGGTGAGTTCATCCACGAAAGCCAGTTCAGCAACACCGAAGCGGAATATATCTGCCCGTGCTGCAAGGCTGAAGAAATCACCCTGGACGACTGCGAACAGGCCACCTTCTTCGACTACTTCACCGATACTGTATTTGATGTGGAATACCGGTTGAACGCAGAACGCCAGTTCAAGAGCGTTCGCTTAATGGTAGCCTGCGGCGGCCCGAACATCTTCATTGACACCGGCGCATGTGAAGTGCAGCTTTACTGGTGGACCGACCGAGCATCCTGCCCGATCGACCCGGAAACCTGCGAAGCTATCAACGAATGCTTCGAAGAGCTGTATAACTGCTAAGGAGGTGCAGCCAATGACCGCCCTTGTTTTTCTAACCCTTGGCTGTATCTTCGAAGGCATTTCCACCCCGATAGAATCGGCGATCCGCCGACCCCGGCTCAAAGTATACCGCAAACCCAACCAGAAGAAAGAGAGGTTCTACTAATGCTGTTTATCGTCTGCTGTTTAATCCTGCCTGTTGCCGTCCTCGGTGAGCTGCTGAGGATCTGCAAATAACACACCGCCCCGGCCTAGCGCCGGGGTTTTCTTTACCCTTTTAAGCCGTCTGGAGCGATCCGGGCGGCGTTTTGTTTTGCCCTGCTGCCCTGCCAGCTATGCCGCGTTACGGGCTCTCTGAGGCGGCCAAATAAAGCAACGCTGCATAAGGCCTGTAAATGGCCTTGTATGGCGTTTTTACTTTCGGTTATATCCTTGTACCAGCAGCAGGATTTAAGCCTGTATACAGGCATTCTAGGCGCCTCAGAGCGTGCATTATTTCAGTATTCTCCGAGGCCGCAAAGGGCCGGAGGCGCCAAAGCAGGTCGGGTAGGGCGGCCGTCCGAGGCAGGCCGGGCCGCCTGGGCTGTTTTTCGAGGATTTTCGGCTGATTTTCCGGCAATTTTCGGGGCAAAATCTGCGAAAATTTCGGTCGATTTTTGCCGGAAAGTCGCTAGAGTCGCTAGAGTCGCAGAGTCGCTAGAGTCGCAAAGTCGCTTAAGAGTCGCTAGAGCCGCTAGAGTCGCTTAAGAGTCGCCGGCTTCAAGCGCTTCGATAGTTGCGGAGTCGTCGACCAGATACTTCTTAGCAATGTCGTCCGCGCTATAGTCGCTCTCCTCGATCACATTCGGTGTGACGATGTGTTCTTGTCTGTCGACCATGCCGTAATAGTTCTTGGCGCGGAAGCAGTATGCCAGGAAGTTGATTTCGCCGGAAAGTACCGCTTTTGCGTCATAACTTTGTAATATTCCCTTAGCTTTTTTAATAATCAGGGCGGTCTTTTGACTAAAGCCCTTCCTTCTACCGTTCGCAATGTCTCTGATATAGTCGATACCGTAGCCAGTAGAGAGGTACATCTCTTCCACGGTAGGAATACGGGCCTCGTCAACGCAACGCTGGAAGTACTCATCAAATCGCTGCATGAGCTCTTCGTCGGATTTGACTTTAGGCTGCCTGTATTCAAAGAGAATCTCAGAGAGGATCTTAGTCGTGAAAGCCTTCTCTGCTGGAGTCTCAGGCTGTTTGCGATGGGAAGGGAAGTTCTGAGTACCGCCTCTTCCGCGCTTCGGTTTAGCTGCCTTAGCATTATTCTCACTCACGGTGTAACGAACCTCCTTTCGTGAAGTGATACATGTGGGGCATAGGGTATGCCTTTACCCCTTATTCATAAATGCAAAGGAATGCCTACACGGGAGAAAAACTCCTTTGCCT
>JAZTWJ010000057.1:0-9781 GCA_045635785.1 Candidatus Flemingiibacterium sp. | reverse complement strand
GAATTTGCCGGAGCCGTCGGGCTCGTCACCGCCGGAGAAGCCGCCGGGAATCATCATGATCTGTGCGTTATCGAGCAGCTTTACCAATTCGTCAACCGCGGCGCCCAATGCGTTGGCATCAAGGTTGCGCAGAACAAAGATGTCTGCATATGCACCTGCCGCTTCAAAACGGCGCATGGTATCATATTCGCAGTTGGTGCCGGGAAATACGGGGATGACCACGCGAGGCTTTGCAAAGCTGTCCGCATGGTGTGCCTTGGCACGCTCGGTGCAGGTGAAGGATTCCACCGTTTCCGCCTTGATTGCGGGAACTTTGGTGGGGAATACCTTTTCGAGTGTGCTTTCCCATTCATCCGCCAGCTCGGTGATGGCAAAGGAAGCCTCACCGACGGTGAACTTGCCGTCGCCGGTGGTATAGCCGAGCAACTCTGCATCCAGCGTTTCGTTCGTTTCGATAATAAACGCGCCATAGTTTAACTTGAACAACTTATCTGCGTCAATACCTTCAGACTTGAAGCCGATGCGATTACCGAAGGTCATCTTCATCAAGCCTTCTGCCACGCCACCCGCATCTACGGTGTAGATGGCTTTTGCCTTGCCAGCATCCGCGATTGCATAAACCTTCTCAAACAGTGCGCGCAAGCTCTCAAAATCGGGGAGCTTGTCTGCGGTGTATGCAGGTGCGAGATAGTATACGCGGTCGCCTGCCTGCTTGAATTCGGGAGTGACGATCTTCTTTGCATCCATGGGGCTGATGGCAAAGGAAACCAGCGTAGGCGGTACATCAATGTTCTCAAAAGTACCCGACATACTGTCCTTGCCGCCGATTGCCGCAATGCCAAGCTCCAGCTGTGCCTTTACAGAGCCGAGCAGAGCCGCCATGGGCTTGCCCCAACGCTCGGGCTTGCCGGCGGTGCGCTCAAAATATTCCTGGAAGGTGAGATAAACATTCTTGTAGTCGATACCCGCCGCAACCAGCTTTGCCACCGATTCCACCACCGCGTAAACCGCGCCGTGATAGGGGCTCTTTTCGGACAGGAAGGGATCGTAGCCATATGCCATGACAGATGCGGTGTCGGTTTCACCGTGAAGCACGGGAATCTTTGCCGCCATATATTGAGGCTGTGTCAGCTGATATTTGCCGCCGTAGGGCATAACGACCGTACCCGCGCCGATGGAACTGTCGAATTTCTCGACCAGACCGCGCTGGGAGCAGATGTTGAGATCGCCGATAAGCGTCTTGAGTGCGCCCTTGGTATCAGCGGTGTCAAGCTGTGCGGCATAGCCGTCCAGCAGGCCGTCCATGTTGACCTTGGTGATCTCGATGTCGGTATGCTTTTCCGCGCCGTTGGAATTGAGGAATTCGCGGGAAAGGTCGATGATATAATTGCCGTTCCACAGCATCTTGAGGCGTGCTTCCTCGGTAACGGTGGCAACGATGGTGGATTCCAGATTTTCGCGGGAAGCGAATGCGCGGAATTTCTCCGCATCCTCGGCTGCTACAACCACAGCCATGCGCTCCTGCGACTCGGAAATGGCAAGCTCGGTGCCGTCAAGTCCCTCGTATTTCTTCGGAACCTTGGACAGATCGATCAGCAAGCCGTCCGCCAGCTCACCGATGGCAACGGATACACCGCCCGCACCAAAGTCATTGCAGCGTTTGATCAGACGGGTGACATTTTCATCACGGAACAGACGCTGGATCTTGCGCTCCTCGGGGGGATTACCCTTCTGAACCTCTGCGCCGCAGGTGGTAAGCGATTCTGCGGTATGTGCCTTGCTGGAGCCGGTTGCGCCGCCGCAACCGTCGCGACCGGTTCTGCCGCCAAGCAGGATGATGACATCGCCCGGTTCGGGACGCTCGCGCACCACGTTTTTCTCGGGAGCGGCGCCCACAACAGCACCGATTTCCAGGTGCTTTGCAACATAGTTGGGATGATACAGCTCATAGACAGCGCCCGTGGCAAGACCGATCTGGTTTCCGTAGGAGGAGTAGCCTGCGGATGCGCCGTGAGTAATTTTACTCTGGGGAAGCTTGCCGGGCATGGTGTCCGCAACCGCTACGCGGGGATCCGCACAGCCGGTGACACGCATTGCCTGATATACATAGGCACGTCCCGACAGCGGGTCACGGATGGCACCGCCAAGGCAGGTTGCCGCGCCGCCGAATGGCTCGATTTCGGTGGGATGATTGTGCGTTTCGTTTTTGAACATGAGCAGCCAATCCTGCAGCTCTCCGTCCACATCCACCTTGATCTTGATGGAGCAGGCGTTGATCTCCTCGGATTCATCCAAATTCTTGAGCGCACCGATGCTCTTCAGATATTTGCCCGCGATGGTCGCAATATCCATCAGCGTGACATTCTTCTTGCGCGCGCCGTAAAGCAGCTTGCGCTTTTCCATGTAATCGTTGTAGGTTTCCTCGATGAATTTGTCACCGATCTTGACTTCGTCAATGGCGGTGAGGAAGGTGGTATGACGGCAATGGTCAGACCAATAGGAGTCGATGAGGCGGATCTCCGAAATGGTGGGATCGCGCTTCTCCTCGTCACGGAAATACTGCAGGCAGAACTTGACATCGTCAAGATCCATTGCCAGCGCGTACTTTTTGAGGAATGCCTTCAGTTCGTCCTCCCCATAGCCGATGAAGCCCTCGATGGTCTCAACGGTGGTGGGAATATCAAACTTTTCGGCAAGCGTTTCGGGCTTTGCAAGAGATGCCTCGCGGCTCTCCACGGGGTTGATCACATATGCCTTGATCTTTGCAAGCTCAGCTTCGGAAACATCGCCCGAAAGGATGTATACGCGAGCAGTACGAACCGCAGGTCTGTCCTCGTAGGTGATCAACTGTACGCATTGCGCGCAGGAATCGGCACGCTGGTCAAACTGACCGGGCAGATATTCCACAGCAAAGATCTTATCGCCCTCCAAAAGCTCCGGTTCATCGAAAATGATGTCGCTCTGGGGCTCCGAAAAAATCGTATTCTTCGCCTTCTCGAAAATCTCCGCAGAAATCCCCTCGATATCATATCGATTGAGCACGCGCAGCGAATCAAGCGAGGTAATCATCAGATTCTCGCGGATATCCGCCGACAGGGAACGTGCTTCTACGGCATGTGCAGGCTGTTTTTCAACAAATATTCTGTAAACCATGTTCCGACTCCTTTATACTTATTTGATTAACATCTGAAATGCGGCTTTGATTAACATCTGAAATGCGGCGGCGCTTTTCATGAAAGTGCCGCAGAATGACCGCCGATGCGTTAGACAATAAAGCCTGTATAGACAGTTCCGTCGAAGCCGTTGAGCTTCACCGTTCGCACTTTTCCGTGCAAATCATCGGGTGTGATGACCGCCACCTCCAAAAATTCAGGGGTGTGCCCCGTCGCGCGCCCTTCTTCACAAAGCTCGAACAGCACATCTTTCTTTTGACCAATGCGCCCCTCTGCCGCCTTCAGCGCACATTCGTGCTGTATGGCATCCAGCCTTGCCAGTCTGTCTGCCTTCACGTTTTCGGGAAGCTGTCCATCCATATCCGCCGCTTCGGTACCCGCGCGCTTCGAATAGGGGAACAGGTGCAAATGATTGAATCCGAACCGACGCACAAAGGCGGCGGTTTCCTCGAATTCTTCCTCGGTTTCCGTGGGGAAGCCGACTATAATATCCGCATTGAAGGTAATGTTCGGTATTTTTTCGCGCAGATCGGCGGCGTACCGCTCGATCATTTCCACATTGTATCTGCGCTTCATGGCATGGAGAATCCGATCGCAGCCGGACTGCACGGAAATATGCAGATTCGGTGCAAAATGACGGAGCCTTGAAAGGCGCTCCGCAAATTCCGGACGCAGAATGGAAGGTTCCAGCGAGCCGAGCCGAATCCGCTCCAATCCGTCAATTTTATCCACGGCTTCGAGCAGATCCATCAGCGTGTATCCGTCTGTAAAATCTTTGCCGTAGGAAGCGGTTTCGATACCTGTCAGCACCACCTCTATGTATCCTGCTTTCACCAGGCCGCGCACTTCATCGAGGATCTCATCGGGTTTCTTTGAGCGCACAGAGCCGCGCGCATGGGGTACAATGCAGTAGGTACAGTGGTTATCGCAGCCATCCTCAATCTTTACATACGCGCGGGTGCGCTCAGAAGAATGGATGGTCATTTTTTCAAAGGGCGCTGTCTCAATATTGTCCACCTTGATATCGGCGGCGGAATTTTTTTCGCCGGAAGCCACAAGTCCCAGCGCCGCATCCACAAGCCGCAGCTTATTGCCGTTGCCGCAGATAAAGTCCACGCCGTCAATTCCGGCGGTTTTCCCGGGATTGAGTTGAGAATAACAGCCTGTCACCAGTACATATGCATTTGGATTGTGGCGTGCCGCACGACGGATCATCTGACGGGCTTTGCGGTCCGACTCACCGGTAACCGTGCAGGTATTGATGACATAAATGCCGCATTTTTCGGAAAACCTGCCAATGGTAAAGCCATGCTTTTCAAATTCTTCGGCAATGGCTGTGCTTTCATATTGATTGACCTTGCATCCAAGCGTCATAATCCCGACTCTGCGGGAAATATTGTTATTGATTTTTAACACCTCGGAATTCCTATTGTACTTCTTTGCTTGAAATGTCTAAATCTCGAATACATTCTATAATATTTTATCATTTTTCCACCTTGAAGTAAATATTCAATATGCCGAAGTTTCTGCCAAATGATGGCTTGTTCATGATGCTTTTGACGATTTATACAAATTTAGCGATGCGTTTTGTATCTATTAGCCGAAAGAACGGCATGATTGCACTCCTGCATTCCAAAATTTCATCCGTCAACGTTCAGCTTGACGAAAGATCAAAGCAGATGCTCCTTCTCGTAGCAGTCAACCAATTCGCCGTACAATCCTTCGATATAAGTCAATTCATTGTCGCCGATGCGTTTTCTTTCCGCCGAAAAATCAACGATCGGATGCTTTTGGCACTCTGCGATGCATTGCACCTGTGCGGCGGCGGTTTCGATGCCGCAGGGGATGTGGCGCTCTGTGGGAGCCGCACTCACATTCGCGATGGCGATGTCCAGCTTGTTCATCTGGTCGGCAAAGGGATCGCCGTAGTCGCGAACGGAGCCATCGGACAGCCTGCCAAAAATATGTTGGGGGCCGTCCGCATTCGCTTCCTTCTCCTTGAAGGTGATCGTGCCCTTCTCAAAACGGTATTCGAAAATCGGATCGATTGTTTTATCCGTGGAATGGGAAGCGATGTAAAGCGCTTCGGCGCCGCCTTCAAATTGGCATGAGATGAGCGCAGTATCAAAGTTTTCGATGGGATTGGCGCGGAACAGCTGTGCCGTTGTCCGAACAGGCGCCAGCGAGCGATCGTATGCATCGCCCATGATGAAAAAGATGTTGTGCAAATAATGCGCCGCAGCATTGTTGGCAACCGAGTCGTAGATCAGCGTGCCGTCTGCCGCCTTCTGCTTGCCTGCCCAACCTGTGCCGCGATTGAAATACGCCTTTGCGCGCGGCCAAAGAATGAGCGTCTTGAAGAAGGTGGGCTTGCCGTATACGCCCGCCATGATGTCTTTTTTCATATCGAGGATCGCCTTTGCGTGGGACCATTGATAGCCGATCATGACGAATTTGCCCGCCGCTTCTCTTGCGGCAATGAGCGCTTCCACATCGGAAGCATCGCCCGTCAGAGGCTTTTCGCATAGCACATGACTGCCCATGGAGAGCGCCTTCAAGATCTGCTTTGTGTGGAACTGTATCGGCGTGCAAAGCATCGCCAGATCGCAGGTTTTTTCCTCATAAAAGGCCTCTATGCTGTCGTAGATCTTCAGATGGCGCTTTTCAATTTCCTCAAGTCGTCGGCAGGATTGTGGGAAGGGATCCACAAGACCCGCAATTTCGATCTCGCCTGCGTCGTATTTGTTTAATAAATGCAATAGATAGCCGCCGCCGTATCCGCTGATACCCGCCAGCATGACTGTAACCTTGGACATCGTCTTCACCGTGCCTTCCATAATTTAATGTATCAATATAATTATAATGTCCGGAACAGCATTTGTCAACACCGCCGCAAGCTTTTGCGAAATATCTTTTATAAATTTCCCAAAACCTCTTGACAACGGGCATACTGTATGATACAATCTAACTGTACCAGTACAGATAATACAGTAACCACAAAGAAAGGAGACCACAGCCATGGGTATCATCACCGTTGATACACGCGCACGGAAACCGATTTATGAGCAGCTCGTGGAAAATATCAAAGGGCTTGTTCTGAGCGGACTTCTCGCGCCCAATGCACAGCTTCCCAGCGTGCGATCGCTGGCGGTGGAGCTTGCCATCAATCCCAACACCATACAAAAATCCTATGCCGAGCTGGAACGGTCAGGTATCATCTATTCCATTCCCGGACGGGGCAGCTTTGTTTCGGATGATCTGGCGGCGCTTTCCCGTGCCAATCGGGAGCAGACGGCAGCTTCGCTGTGCGAAGCATTGGAGTCCGCAAAAAGTGCGGGCATCACCAAAGAGGATGCGCTTGCCATGCTGACGCGCATTTTTGATTCACCCAAACCGTCCGCACCATCGGACCACAGACTTTGCGCACCAAAAAACGACGATGAATTGAAGGAGGATCCGTCATGATTGAGATTTCATCCGTTACTATGCACTACGGCGACATCCGCTCGTTAAGAGATGTCACCGCCACGGTGGAGGACGGCTCCATCTTTGGGCTGATCGGCTCCAACGGCTCGGGAAAATCCACGCTGCTGCGCATTCTCGCGGGCATCATCAAGCCCGACTGCGGCAGCATCACATACGACGGCGCCGAGGTTTACGAAAATCCCGCTGTCAAGCAACAGATCCTGTATCTGTCCGACGAGCAGTTCTTTCTGCCCCACGGCAGCATCAACGATATGCGGAAAATGTACAAATGCGTTTACAAAAACTTTTCCGACGAGACCTTTGCAAAGCTCCGCGATATTTTTATGCTGGACTGCGACCGCAAGATCAACACCTTTTCTAAAGGCATGAAAAAGCAGGCATCCGTTCTGCTTGCCATATCCGCCCGTCCGAAATATCTGCTCTGCGACGAAACCTTCGACGGCCTCGATCCCGTGGTCAGACAGCTTGTCAAGCGCATTCTCGCCGAGGAATCGGCGGATAACGGCATGACCACCATCATCGCCTCCCACAATCTGCGCGAGATGGAGGACATCTGCGACACCGTGGGACTTTTGCACAAGAGCGATCTGCTCTTTGTCAAGGGGCTTGACGATATGAAAACCGAGCTGCATAAGGTGCAGGCAATCTTTGAGGGTACGTTCGATGCCTCCGTGCTGGCGCCCATGAAGATCATCGGCTACGAACGGCGCGGCAGCTTGGTCTCCTTTGTCGCACGCGGCTCCCTTGATGCCATCAACGCCGCCATGATTGCAAGAAATCCCACCTTCTTCGAAACCGTGCCGCTGACGCTCGAGGAAATATTCATCAGCGAGATGGAGGAAAAAGGCTATGACTTCTCAAAGCTTGTCTAATAAACATAAATCCGGCTTTGCGCCGTTGCTTCTGATTTCCTTGCGGCAGTTCTGGACCACCATTCTGCTGTTTGCCATCATTCTGTTTTTCCTGCTGCCCGTACCGGCGCTGATGATCGTATCCGATACCCACGGCTATATGAGCCCGGTCGAGGACAACCTGCTCCGTTCCCTTAGAGGTTTTGCGGAAAATGTGCGTCTGTATCTGGTGCCCATCCTTTCGGTTTTCGCTGTGGTAGTATCCTGCATCCGACTCCGCTATTTGAAAAACAAGGTTTCGGTTGACTATTATCACAGCCTGCCCATCCGACGCGGCGGACTCTATCTCGTTCAGCTGATCGTCGGCGCAGTCTCGCTGATCATCCCCTTCCTTTTCAATATGCTTCTCACCCTGCTCATCGTCGCCGTAAACGGCTGTATGGATGTGCAGATCGTGCAGAATTTGCTTGCCGCTTCCGCCGAGTGCGTGGTTTATCCCCTCTTTTTTGGCGCTCTGTCCACCGTTGTGGGCATGATCAGCGGCGTGAGCGCGGTTCATCTGATCCTCACCGGCATTGCCATCTTCATCGTTCCCGCGCTGTATGCGCTCATGGTCGTCTTTACATCCGTTTTCAGCCTGAATATGTGGGAAGATTGGTATCTGAACGAAAGCATTTTAGCGCATCTCTCCCCCGTTTTCCGATTCCTTTTCAATCAGAGTGAGGTTCTCAGCATTCCCGAAGCATTGCTGATGCTGCTTTCTGCGGCTGTCATGTTCGTGGGCGCATACTACATCTATCTCTCCCGAAAAAGCGAGCGCGCAGGCACGCCCGTGGTATTCACGCCTCTTGGCGAAGTGATCAAGTTCGTGCTGGTCTTCATCGGCACCGTTGGCGGCGGATTGCTGTTCTATCTCATCATGAACAGCATCTTCTGGATGATCTTCGGTATGATCTGCGGCACGGTGCTGGTATTCATGCTGACCAATACCATCCTGCAAAAAACGGCAAGGGCAATGTTCCGCGGCTGGAAGCCCCTCTGCGTTTACAGCATCGTCATCGCCGTGCTGTTTGGGCTGATCGCCACCAATGCCTTTTCGATCAACAGCTATGTTCCCTCCCCCGCCATGACCGCAAAAACGGAGGTCATTTTTGGAGATTCCGGCCGCGGCGTGAGCTTCACCGACAAGGCATGTCTTGAAGCCCTCCACCGCATCTGCACCGAGGGAGAAACGGAGCCGTTTGATTATCCGTCCCCGATTTGGAACACCGAAACCCTCAATATAAAGGTTGTCTTTTATCCAAAGATCGGACTGCCCATTGCAAAAAGGATCCTCATTTACAACAAATCCGATTTCAAGGAAGAATTCCGCACACTGCTTGACAGCAAGGAATTTGCGGCAGCCATCGCCGAGCAAGTCTCCGCTTTCGACGAGCAGTACGAGCTTGTAGGAACAAATATCCCCCGCTTCTGCTTCGCAGACGACGGAACGCTGTATTCCGCCTTCAACGGCGAATCTGTGGTGATGGAAAATGAGGCACCCGACAGACAGAAGGAGTTCCTGTACAACGTCGGCGCAGATCTCTTTGCGAAGGAATACGCCAATGTGGGGTTCGATTTCTTCCAGAATCCCACCTGCGGCTCCCTCTATGCCTACCATGATTTTAACTACAATCTGAATCGCATGGTCACCATTCCTATCTTTACCACCATGACCGATGTGACAGAACGTTTGGTAGAGACCGAGCAGATTTTGTACACGCCCGATGATTTCCTCGACAAGATGGCGGAGCAGATCGACGAGCTGACCGTATGCAAGATCGTTTCGGTGGGTCCTGCAGGAGAAAACCATGACTACGGCATCATCTCCTCCGAGGACGGAGCCACCGTCAGGGTTGAGCAATATATGAATGAGGAGCTTCATAATGTCATCGAAAAAACCATCACTGACAAAAAGCAGATCCGTCAGATCCTCGCCGCTTCCGCAACGCCCACGGGTGAGCGAAACTTGTCTCCTTACACCTTTGCGGATACGCAGTATTACGCCATCGCAAAGCTGAACGTCTCGCAAATCCACGTGCGCGAGCTCAAACTGCTCGAAACGTTGCCTGAGAGTGAGCGCGAAGCAATCAAAGAGCAGAACACCTTCCAAAATACCTTCTACTTCGCTTTCCTTGACGGAAAGGTTCCCGCCTTTGTCCCCGCATTATTTGAATAAGTGAAATCGAACGCGCACCCCGACGTGCGGGGGCGGCTTGTTTTTCGATGGTT
>JAZTWJ010000056.1:0-25547 GCA_045635785.1 Candidatus Flemingiibacterium sp. | reverse complement strand
GGTAATAATCGTAGTAGGAGACGAAGTATTCCACCGCATTTTCGGGGAAGAATTCGCGAAATTCCGAACAGAGCTGTGCCGCCAAGGTTTTGTTATGCGCCAGAACCAGCGTGGGACGATTGACATTGGCAATGATATTCGCCATGGTAAAGGTTTTGCCCGAGCCGGTAACACCGAGTAGTGTCTGGCATTTTTCGCCTGCCTCCACACCTGCGCTGAGCAGGTCGATCGCCTGCGGCTGATCGCCCGTGGGCTTGTATGGCGCATGCAGCTTGAATCTGTCCATGTGTTCTCCTCCTTATCGAATCGTATATTCTTATTATATCACAAAAGCATATTAAAGTAAAGGCAGGAAACAAAAATTTGTTCCCTGCCCAAAAAACTTTCTACCGTTTGAAATTTCGGTTCCATTTCCAACGCCGATACAGTGACTTGATGGCATCCGCAAGCTGCGGCGCAAAGAAAACGATCACATTCAGCACCGCAAACAAAAGCGCCAATCTGCCACCCCAACCCGACATGACAAAGGATGCGACAAACACCACGCCGTTGAGTATCGCCAGCCATTTCATCTTGATGGGAATGAAAAAGAAAAGTAATATCTCAAAATTGGGGTTCAGCACAGTGAATGCAAAAAACAGCGACAGATTAAGGTATTCGTTGGTGGCAAAGCCCGTAATCAATCCCGACACCATCGCGCCGATGGCACCAAGCAGATAATACAGCGTAAAGCCGAAGCTTCCCCAATAATTTTCCAGCGCGCCGCCGATCATGTAATAGAGATACAGCGAAAAAATGATCCAAAGAATGCTGCTTGACGGCGGAAGAAACAGAAAGGTGAACACCCGCCAGATCTGTCCCTCAAAAATCGCCGCCCTGTCAAAGCAAAGCGTCTGCCAAAGGCTCGCTCCCGTCATGGGCATCAGCATTTTGTCCATGAGGAATACGATCGCCATGGCACCGACTAGAATCGTCATCAGATTCGGAATGGCGATCCGTCCGAGCTTTCGCTCCAATTTGTTTATCCAATTTTGTCTGTAAATCATTCGATCCCCCTGAAAAACTGTATTTTCAGTAAACAAGTATTATCCCCAAATCGCAAGTAAATTCAAATCCCAAGCAGGAAGATATTCATACCGACGCAGATAAAGCCTGCCATAGCCCATCTTTTTGACAAGCATCGGAAGCTTATACAGATCTTCATTCCGATGATACATGGACACAAGCAGTCGCGGATGCGCGCGGCTGATGGTTTCTTTAGAGCCGAGAAGCGCCTCCCATTCTGCGCCCTCCACATCGTATTTGATGTAATCGCAGTCGCCTTTATAAACATAGTCAAGGCGCGCCGCCTGAACGGGTTTCACCTTTGCGCCCGCCTTGATGCCATCTGCCGAGATCAGCGTGGAGTTGCGGTTGCCGCCCGATGTAAAGGACAGCGTTTCTTCTTTATCCCATGCGGCAAGGTTATGTGCCTCGATCTGAAAGGGTGCATCTTGAGCATAGGCGGACAGCTTCTTAAATGTGCGCGCATCCGGCTCAAAGGCTATCACCCGTGCAAGCGACGGCGCATATGCGGCAAGCGAACGAATGCTGTCCCCATTATATGCACCGAGATCGGCACACTTGCGAACCGTCTGCGCGTTAATGAGAGCCATCGCCTCCGCAGGGGTGGTCTCATGTCGCCGCAGATAGGCGATCTTTCCCGTCAAGCGATAGAGAAGCACATCGCAGAAAACCTGTTTTGACTGCTCATCCGCAAACAATTCGCATGCGGATTGAAGCTCTGAACGATGCTTCTCAAAGAAGGGCAGATCAAACAAAGCGGACTCGCTGACAACGGGCACATCCGGCATATACAGTTCTCGCTCGCCGCTTATGTGCTCAATATTCGCAATCACGTCGGAGAGGCTGCTTCCAAAGCAGACCACCACAATGAAATCCTCGTATTTTTCGCAAATTTCCCCATAGGATAGCACCGTTTTGCCATGGAATTGCTGATGGCGAACAAAGCCGTCTGAGGCAAAAAAGTCCGCCGCTTCGATTCCGCGCTTTTCAAATTCGGCAAGAATTTTGTCTGCACCGTTGCCCATGCCGTACAGCACGATGGGCTTTTTTGCTGCTTGGAGAGTCTGCCAGACATCGCTTCGGACGTCGATTTCGTCCACGCAGTGATATATTTTCATAGTTTCAAAAATTTTTTTGCATTGTTATAGAAAATATCCTCGCGCTCCTTTTCGGTGAGTGGGATTTTCATAAACGTCGCAAATTCGTTTTTCATATTTTTCACGGGATAATCGGTGCCGAACATCACGCGGTCTGTGCCGTAGGTATGGATGAGCTTCGCCGCATACTCGGGATCCATCGCCCAAACCGCGCTGGAGGTATCATACCATACATTCGGTCTGCCTGCCAGCTCACCGACTGCCTCCTCCCATGCCATGTAGCCACCCAAATGCGCCGCCACCACCTCTAACTTCGGGAAGCGATCGAGAATCCGCGCCAGCTTCTTCGGCTCAGAATAGCGGTACTGGGGGCGATTATCGCCCATGTGGAAGTAGACGGGCATTCTGCCCTCCACGATCTCATAAAGCGCCATCATGCGCGGATCATCAATGTCGATGCGCTGAATATCGGGATGAATTTTCACGCCGCGCAATCCGAGCGACTCCGCGCGGTCAATTTCTGACGCAAAATCGGAAAAATCCTGATGCATGCCCGCAAAGCCCACCGTCTCAAAGCCTGCCTCGCGGGACTTTTTTGCCAGTGCGGCGATGGAATCATTCACCTTTGGCACCTGATGTCCGTTGGTCGCCACCGAAAAAAGCAGATAGCCGCATACACCAAAATCGCTTCCCTGCTCCACCAGATCGTCATAGGTGCCCTTGCCTTCTACGTTGAATTCGTAGAAATTCCCGAGGCTTGTCACTGCCTTTGCGGCGATGGCTTCGGGATAGGTATGGGTATGAATATCGATAATTTTATACATTTCAAGTCCTTCTCTACTCTGAAAATGCTTCTCTAAAAGGCATGCAGTCGGCCATTGCCGACTGCATGCTTTTGTGGATTAATACACAAACTCTTGATAGATCGCGCGCATTGCTTCTTCGAAATCCGTCTCGTCGATGCCGACGATAATGGAAATTTCGCTGGAGCCTTGGTCGATCATACGGATGTTGATTCCGGCGCCCGAAATCGCCTTGAATACACGCGCCGCGGTGCCCTTTGCCTTAACCATGGCACGTCCGACAACCGCAACCAATGCCATGTTGTCCTCAAATTCGATGGCATCAGGATTCACCGAGCGGCAGATGCCCGCTTTGATGGATTCACGTTTGCCATTTAAATCGCCGGAATTGATAATGACGCTCATATTGTCGATGCCCGAGGGAAGATGCTCAAAGCAGATGCCTTCCTTTTCGAGAACCTCCAGCACACGTCTGCCAAAGCCAACCTCGGCGTTCATCATATCCTTTTCGATGGAGAGAACGGAGAAGCCCTTCTTGCCCGCAATACCGGTAATGACATTGCCCACATCATATTTTTCGCTGGAGGAAACGATGAGGGTGCCATGCGAGCCGGGGTTGTTGGTATTACGAATGTTGATCGGAATACCTGCGATGCGTACAGGGAAAATCGCATCCTCATGAAGCACCGTCGCACCCATATAGGATAATTCGCGAAGTTCTTTGTAGGTTATTTCGCTGATGGGACGGGGATTTTCCACAATTCTGGGATCCGCCATCAAGAAGCCGTCCACATCCGTCCAGTTTTCATAGATATCGCACTCAGCTGCGCGCGCCACGATGGAGCCGGTAATATCCGATCCGCCGCGTGAGAAAGTCTTGATGGTATCGTTGGGCATGGAGCCGTAGAAACCGGGGATGACCGCATATTCATGCTTTTTCAGCTCGGCGCCTAATACCGCATTGGTGCGCTCGGCGTCAAATTTGCCGCTGTCATTGAAGAAGATCACTTCGGCTGCATCAATGAAATCGAAGCCGAGGTATTCTGCCAAAATCTTGCCGTTCAGATATTCGCCGCGGCTTGCCGCAAAGTCGCGTCCCGCCTTGTGAATGAAGGCATTGCGAATCTGTTCAAAATCCTTTTCCAGCGAAAAATCCAACTCCAACTCGGAGATAATACCATTGTAGCGGGCTTCAATTTCGGCGAAGTATGCGCCGATATCCTCGCCCTTGGCAGCCATCTCATAGCAGGTATACAGCATATCCGTCACTTTGGTGTCGTTCTTGGAGCGCTTGCCGGGCGCGGAGGGCACCACATAACGGCGCTCCGGCTCTGCCTTGATAATTGCCGCCACTTTCTTGAATTGTATTGCGTCAGCCAGCGAGCTGCCGCCGAATTTCACTACTTTCAGCACAATATTTACCTCAATCTATCTAAGAATTAAATTGGTCATCTCTAAAAAATCGATGTGTTGAAAAAGATACATGGAAGTCGGTCGCTTCCATACACTTTTGTTTCAGATATTTATGAGTTCTCAGAGATTCCAAATTGTCCAAAATTTCAGCATACTATTATTATATGAAAAAAATGCCAATTTGTCAAGATAATATCGGCAAAATATCAAAATTTCGGTAACGATGACAGCGAAGCGTCCAAAGGACGCTTCGCTGATGTATATTTTGTCAAGCACTTTCTTGAATACTATGGCTTACTATGCGATACTGTGGCTTACTATGCGTTCAGCTTTGCCCAGTATTCCTCCAGACAAAGCCCCGACTCATAGATGCGGGCAGCGTGATAGCGCCCCACATAACGATAATGCCACGGCTCATAAGCAATGCCCGTGATTTCTACCTTATCCGCGGGATAACGGAGGATGAAACCGAATTTCCAACAGTTTTCTTCCAGCCACTTATAGGCATCCGTCTCGGCGAATGCCTCGCTGGCACCGGTAGAAATGTTGTGCATGTCAAGGCAAAGCCCCGATTGATGTTCGCTAGCGCCTGCCGGCATGCGCAAGGACTCCTCCATGGCAAGGCGCGTCGCCTCCTCTTTATCATGTCCCAATCCCAAATATTTTTGCAGAGTGGGGGCAAAAAGCTGCTCCTGATAGGAATAACTTCGATAGGCGCTGGTGACATCCACGTCCTCAAAGCCGGCAGCCTTCATCTCGCGGAACAGCGCTTCCAGCGCCATCGCCGCATTGAGTCGCAGCAGCTGATCGTTTCTTCCGTCCTTGCGGGTATTGGCAACCACCATCAAATCATTCGGCACATAATCCGCGGCAAGGCGGTTGTCATAATTGATCAGCGTCAAATATTCGGTGGTATTGCCGGGATTCATGTACTCCTCATAAATGCCGATGCTCGTGACAAAGCCGAGATCGGGCATGGTCGCCTCCACCGCATCATCCTCTTTGATGCCATCCATGGGTGCCATCGACTGCAAGAGGAAGAAAAGCTCGCCGTACTGCGGCTCCTCGCCCCACGGGAGCTTGCCGTTTTCGGCAAGATTGGTGATTTCGCGTTCGACAGTCACCCGATGCGCGCGCTCATCCACCTCCACGGTCAGCCCTTTGAAATAGGCGCTGACAAAATCCACGGGAACATACAGCTCCTCGTTTTTGTAGTAGCTGTCGCCCGCAAGGCGTGTCTCTACGTTGTTGACATAAACCTCTCTGGTTCCTGCCTTGAAACGGATCGTCTCCGCCTCGTCGCCTTTGATCACATATTTCATATCCTCTGCGGAGCCTGTCACGGCAAGTTCAAGCATCTCCGCCACATCGGTGAAGCTGACATATACGCGTCCGTCGATGACCGCATCCTCGGCGGATAGGTTCGAGCGCTCGCCTCCGATGCGATAGCTCCATCCGGAAGCATCCTCGGGATCCTTGCGCGTGAGCGAGATAAAGAAACCGGCTGCGCAGATTCCGAGCATGACAGCAAACACCACAAGAAACAGCACAAATCGGACAAAAAATGTCTTGAGGGCGCTGCGGCGGCGTTTCGCGATGCGATATTGCTCTTTTCTGCGATTGCTGCGATTGATTTCGATTTGCTCCGCCGTCAGCTTGATTCTCTTTGGCGCGGCGCGTCGATTGGAGGGTGTCTGATTTTGAATGCGAGACATGGGAGTTCCCGAAGAATGTGCCGACTGCTGTGGCGGAACATTTCGATTCTGTGGACGCTGCGGCTGCGGACGCGAATGGGTGGGACGCGCATTCGGATTCGCACGCGGCGGCATTTGATTACCTTGTGTGAACTGCTGTTGCTGTCCCTGCGGCGCAGGTCTGCGCGGCGGCTGATTACGATTATTCATATGCTCCTCTAAAGTGATCATCTTCAATATTCTGCCGCTTCTCACATAAAAATGAATGGCAGAAGCGGTGGTACTATCATTATACCATATCTTCTGCCATAAATAAAGTCTTTTTTACTTTTTTCAAAAATTATTTACCGTTTTAGATGAAAAAACGCCGTTGACGGAACCGAATCGCGTAGTTTTGGCTTATTCGCGATGCATACGACCTTCGCCGCCCTCACGGCGCATACGACCTTCGCCATGCCTGCCGTACGGATGGCTTCCGTCGTCCTCGCCGACCTCTGGCAGCGGCGGAACATCGCCCGCAACATAGCGGCTCGCCTGCGTGGAAAACAACTCATAGTAGCGTCCTTTTACCGCCATCAGCTCCGCATGGTTGCCTTCCTCGATCAGCTTGCCGTATTCCAACACGAGAATCTTTGATGCACGGGTTGCGCTGGAAAGTCGATGGCTGACGAAAATCGTGGTCTTGTTCTTGCTGAGCGCATCGAACTCGTTGTAAATTTCCTGCTCGGCAATGGCATCCAGCGCCGCGGTGGGTTCATCTAAGATCATAATATCCGAGCGGCTGTAGAAGGCTCTGGCGATGGCAAGCTTCTGCCATTGACCGCCCGAAAGCTCTCTGCCGTTGTCCTCAAAGATACGCATGAGCGGCGTGGAATAGCCGTCCTCATATTTTTCAACGAAGGCTGCCGCGCCCGATTGCCCCGCGGCGTACTCGATGCGCGCGTCATCCATTTCCCCATGCAGGTCACCAAACTGAATGTTTTCCCGCACCGTAAAGGCATATCTGCCGAAATCTTGGAAAATGATACCGAATGCCTTATAAAGATCCTTCACATCATAGTCGCGCAGGTCGATGCCATCCATCAAAATGCGTCCCTCGGTGGGATCGTAAAGACGGGTGAGCAGCTTTAGAAGTGTGGTCTTTCCCGCACCGTTCAAGCCGACCAGCACCACGCTTTCTCTGGGATTCAGCGTAAAGCTTACATCGTCGATAACATTGCGGTCGCCGCCGGGATAACGGAAGCTGACATGATCAAATTCGATGATATGCCCCTCGCCGTGCTTCACCTTATGCGGCTTACCAAGACGTGGGAGAATGGTGGCCTTTTCTTCCATAAAGGAGATCATATTGTCGATGAACAGCGTACCCTCGTAAATGGACGCCGTGGTTGTCACCAGCGTGGAAACACCCGTTGCGATATGACTGAGCGCGTTGGTATAGAGCGAATAGTCACCGACCTCCAGATCGCCCGCAAAAACGCGATACGCAATGTAAATATACAATCCGCAGTTAACTGCCGTGGAGAGGATGGTCAAGGCAATATGCCAATATCCTTCAGATAAAATCAGCCGTTTCAGTCCTCCGAAGTAATCGGCGAAAACCTCTTTATAGCGTCCGATCAAAAGATCGGACATATCAAACATGCGCACTTCCTTGACATTGTCCTTCGAGCACATGATGTTTGTAAAATAGTTGAGCTTTCTGCGCTCCTTGGAGCGGCGCCACATGTAGTCCGCATTCTTTCTGCGATAGATAAAATTGACAATCGCCGAGGGAATGCTCAGCACAATGATAAGCAGCGGTGCCCAGCCCGCAATCGCTGCCAGAATCGCGATGAAGCTGACCATGCTGATGGCGGTAGACATGATTTTGAAGGTGGAGGAGAGAATCTGAATGGGACGGTTGCCTGCCTCTCGATTCGCATTCTCCAGCTTATGATAAAACTCGGGTGTATCAAAGCTGGCGGTGTCGATGGTCTTTGCCTTGTTGATGATCATCAGCTTGATATGATTTGATACCAGCTCTCCCGCAATGCGTGTGGTGATGTGGTCAATCTGCGTTACGATGCTGTTGGTAAACATGTAGATAAACTGAAATGCCAGCAGCTGCACAATCACCGTAAAATCTCTTACATCGCCAGTTACCGCATCAACAAGAAGGTTGATAAGCTCACGGGAAATAAACGCACCGATGATTGGCATAACGCCATGAAATATAGCAAAAAACAGCATGCAAAACAGAATCCAAGGTCTTGTCTTCCACACGATGCCGTAGATATAAAACAAGCGTTTGAAGAAGCCGCTGAACAGTTTTTTCAGATATTCGGGGACTTCCTTAATGTTGTTCGGCTTTTCCACATACAGCCGTTCATTGCCGCGGGGACCCATGCCGCCGTGGTCCATTCCACTCGGTCCCATGACTCATCACTCCTTCATGCCGTTCGCGCACTAAACGTTTGGCACCTTATTTATATTTCTTCCTTATTATAGCATTTCTTACCGAAAAATGCAACCCTTTTTGTCGGTTTCCAACAATTAAACGAACAATTCGTGGGGTTCTCACCTAAAATTTGTGCATATTGCTCTGCACAGTTTCATTCCTTGCAATGTCGAAATCTACACGCTTCAAAAACAAGCGCGCGGAATTTTTATCGCTCAAGCTTCCAATTTTCCGTATGAATTTTTTGCGCGAGCTGTTTCAGATACTGCTTGTGCCGCGCATAATCGGGACAGTACCGTGCAACCTCGTTCCAAAAAGCGGAAGAATGATTAAAATACCGCATGTGGCACAGCTCATGAATGATCACATAATCCACCGTCTCCGGCTCTGCCATCATCAAAAACCAAGAGAAATTCAGCGTATTCTTCGCCGAACAGCTCGCCCAGCGGGAGGTCGCCGCGTTGATCTTCACCGAGATCGGATGCGCGCCCATCCTTTCACTAAGCGCCGCAACGCGACGGGAGATGTAATTTTTTGCATGCAGCCTGTAGAGACGGATCACCGCATGCTTGATCTGCTCCGCAGACATGGACGGCGGCACATAATATGCCGTATCGCTATACTCCGCCCTGTTCCCTTCTTTCGAAAGCAGGAGGATCTCCTTGCCAAGCACCTGCAAGCGGAAGCCGTAATCCAACCGAAATGCCTCGCGGCAATGCAGCTGCGCAAGCTTTTTTTGCTGTAAAGCGGCAATCTTCGCCGCATATTTTTCCGCATAAGGGCGAAGCTCCGCAGATGGGATATGAAAGGGCACCGCCATCTCTGCCGTGCCATCGTCACGAACACGCAGGCAGATCGTTTTTCGTTTGGAACGCACGATATAAAAAATAACGCCGCCTGCCTCCACTGTTTCCATAAGATCACCGCGACTGATATAATCAGTCCATCCTGTCTTGATGATTTGCGCCTGCCTTGATACCGCTATGCCTTTGCCGCCGCGGAATATTCGCATCCGCAAAAATCCTGTCTGTACAAGCCGTATTGCGCCGAAAGCTCAATGGAACGCTTATAGCCTTCCCTTTTTTTGAAATCGGAAGGAAGCCATGCGATTCCGTAGGTTTCTGCCAACTCCATGCCGATCTCATTCAGCTTCGCCGCATTTTTATGGGGGCTTACGGTCAGCGTAGTGGCAAAATAGTCAAATTCACCCTTGTGCACCGCCATGTATGCCGCCGTCGCCGTCAATCGCTCCCGATAACAAGAAAAACAGCGTGCACCGCCCTCGGGCAGCGTCTCAAGCCCGCTTGCGATCTTATAAAAAGCATCGGGCGAATGGGGGCAGATGATCGGGCGAATGGAATTTTCGTGGGGCATTTCGCGAATTAGCCGCAAAAGCTCATCGGCACGCTTTTGATACTCGATGGCATCGGTGATATTGGGATTGTAAAAATATACCGTTATGTCAAAATAGTGCGTCAAATATTCCAACACATAGGAGGAGCAAGGCGCGCAACAGGCATGCAGAAGCAGTCTTGGCGTTCCATGCTGTGATTTCAATATTTTATCGAGTTCCAATTGATAATTTGTTTTCATGAATATTTCGTTAAAGGCTTGCAGGAAGCAAGAATTTGTGTTATAATGTTGATGTACGCAGGACTATTTTTCTGAATGAGCCGGAGGCATGACGTTGAGCAAGCAAGATCACAATCAAAATCCGCAGAACAGCGAAAATCCAATAGGCGAGTGCTCTCTGCACCCCATTCTGACGCTCCCCGAAGAGGTTCCCGCTTCGATTTTGGTCGTCAAATCCCTTCTTGCGCTCCTCGCCATCATTATGGCGGTTTTGTTTGTTTCGTTCCTGCCTGCGGAATATCACTACGAATTCCACGGCATCCATCAGCCCGTGCCGTCAAAGGCGGCGCTTGATAGCGATTTTTCCGTCAGCATTCCCGAGACGGATATTCCCCAAGCGTTGGCAGGCTTCCGCGAGCCATTTGATTATACAACTCCCGTTCCCGAAAGCACCGCCCATCCCATCTCCTATTTTGACGATACGGTGTTCATCGGAGATTCCCGCACCGCAGGGCTGATCATGTACACCAAAATGTCGCCCATCAATTTTTCGGCAACGGGCATCAATGTCAAGACCGCCATGCTGAATAAATATGTGCGCTTCCCTGACGAAAACGGCACTCCGAAAAATCATACGCTGATCGAAGCTCTGCAAATACGCCGCGACGAATATAAGGCGATCTACATTTCCATGGGCTTAAATGAGCTTGGTTGGGAAAAGGATGCGTTTGCTTCTTATTATCGCACGATGATCGAAACCATCCGCGCCAATGTGGATGTTCCCATCTACATTCAGCTGATCATGCCCGTCACCACAGAGTCGTCCCAAACCACCAAATACGGTATCACCAATGAGAAGGCGATCCTGTTTAACGAAGAACTGCGAAAAATTGCGGCGGAAATGAAGCTTCTGCTTTTAGATCCGACGGATCTTCTCACATTGGAGGACGGAACGCTGGATCCAAAGGTGACCTATGACGGCGTTCATCTCAATCCCGGGCAGTATCAAACCATGGTGGATTTTTACTGTACCCATGTGGTGGATTTCGAAAAATACAACAACATTCTCCCCGAGGAGCCTGCGCCTACAGACGAGGTTTCATCAAACGAGCAGGACGCCGCATCATAATTCGCTTACAGCTTAAAAAAGTCTTCCTAAACGGGAGACTTTTTTATCGGTGTGCATCGAGATAATTCTGCAATATGATCTGCGCCGATAGGGTATCCACCGCCGCTTTGCGCTTTTTTCCGCGCGTATCGGTCATATTGAGAATCTGATGTGCCGCCATGGTGCTGCATCGCTCATCGAACATCTCCACAGGAAGTCCCGTCAGCTCGCGCAACAGCTCCGCAAATTCCATGGCATGCTCTGCGCGGGGACCCTTGGTGCCGTTCATGTTGATGGGAAGTCCCACCACGATCTTCGCCGCACCGTGTTCCGCCGCCTTTGCGGCTACAAGCTCCGCAGTTTTTGGCATCCATGTGGAATTCACATAACCGATACCGCCGGCAAGCATCCCCAGCGAATCACTGATCGCCAACCCTGTGCGCGTGTCTCCAAAATCCACGCCTAATATTTTTTCTGCCATTATCGTGACCGTGACTTGGCTTAGCAAGTCTTCCTTATTTGTTTAATAGGTGGTTTGCGGCTCATCCCAACGGATGAGCCGCAGTTTGCAGTTTGAATAGAATGCTTTAGAGCTTGATCTCCCGCGCGCGGAGAAATTCATCCACCTCTATGGCGGTGGGAAGCGAGGAGGATGCACCCGGTCTTCCGACCACAATGGTGCCAACCGCATTCGCATATTTCACCGCATGGAAAATATCACCGGAACGCAAATATTCCAGCGCCATGGACGAGGTGAAGGCATCGCCTGCTGCGGTGGTATCCACCACAGGTCCCTCATAGGTGGGGACCAGCTCGTAATACCGTCCGTCATAGACGTATGCGCCGCGTCCGCCTAACTTGATGACCACATATTTGCATTGCACCTTAGATTGAAGCGTCACCGCCGCTCTTAGACAGTTGCTCATGGTCGTCGGTTCCACGCCCGTCAGCACAAAGCACTCATGCTCGTTGGGGGAGATCACCTCGATCGGTCCGAGCTTTTCTAACGGGAAATCCGCTCTTGCAGGCCCCGCATCGAGAAAGACGGGAATACCCTGCTTTTGTGCAAATTTTGTTGCCGCGATCACCGCTTCATCCGGAATTTCCAGTTGCAAAAATACCGCATCGGGCAGACAGACAAAGGCTTCTTCCACATCTTCGCTGTCCATGGTCATGTTTGCGCCCGGGTACACAATGATTCGATTGTCGCCGTTATCTTCCACCAAAATCGCCGCAAGACCGGTAGGAACATTGCGGTTTGTCTTGATAAAGCGTGTGTCCACGCCGTTTGCCGCATAAAGCTCGCGAAGCTGTCTTGCATGAGCATCCGCGCCGAGCTTCGCGCAGAAAATGCTGTCCGCGCCAAGTCGCGCCAAAGCCACCGCCGCATTTGCACCCTTTCCGCCGGGAACATAGCTGCATCCGCGGCTTTCGATGACGGTCGTGCCCGCTTTCGGCATGCTGCCGACCTTCATCACAAAATCCATGTTGGCGCTGCTGACTGTCAGAATTCTGTGTTTCATTGCATGACCATTGCTTTCACTGCAGTGAAAGCTTCCTTTCTGCCCTTTGGGGCTTCATTTGCTTTCGCATCTGCCGGATTTACATGTGGATTTTCGCAGAATCAATATTCGTAGGTATTGCCTCCGTCAATGATGGTGACATGATTCTTTCCGTCCGCGGAAGCTTCCGTGCGGCCGACGACCTTTGCTTCCACGCCGTATTTCTTCGCAGTTTCGATCATGAATGCCGCATCTGCCGCATCGCAGTACAGCTCCATGCGATGGCCCATATTGAAGACCTGATACATCTCTCTGTCACTAATATCCGCATTTTTGCGGATCTCCGCAAAGAGAGGGGGCGTATCAAAAAGGTTGTCCTTGATGTAATGAATGCCCGCGCCAAAGTTCTTGCACTTTGCCTGTCCGCCGCCGGTGCAGTGGATCATGCCATGCACGGCTGAACGGCGATTGTCGAGAATTTCCTTGATAATGGGCGCGTAGGTACGTGTGGGAGAAAGCACCGCATCCACCACGGAAACATCCGTGCCGGGGAGAATATCATTCACGCCATATGCACCGCAGTAAACCTTGCTCTCATCAATGGTATTCGAGAAGGTTTCGGGATATTTCGCCGCATAATCGTGGGAGAGCATGAGATGGCGTGCCGCGGTCAGACCGTTGCTGCCCATACCCGCATTGTATGCCTTTTCGTAAGTCGCCTTGCCGTAGGAGGCGAAGCCGACGATCACATCGCCCGCTTTAATGTTGTCGCAGTCGATGACATCCGTGCGCTTCATACGGACAAAGAAGGTGGAATCCACGATCAGCGTATTCACCAGATCGCCCACATCCGCGGTTTCGCCGCCGGACATGGTGATACCCACACCATAGCTTCCGAGCATAGCACAGAAATCGGTATATCCGTCGATCACCGCCTTGATCGCCTCGCCGTTGACGCGGTGTGCGTTGCGTCCGATGGTATTGCTGAGCACAAAACCGTCGGTGGCTCCGATACAAAGCAGGTCATCCAGATTCATGACCACGGAATCCTGTGCGATGTTATAGAAGGCGGAAAGATCGCCCGTCTCTTTGTATTTGATGTAAGCCAGAGAAGATTTTGTGCCCGCACCGTCCGCGTGCATTGCGGCGCAATACGCGGGATCTCCGCAGGGATCGGGAATGATCTTGCAGAATGCACCGGCAAATTCGCCCTTATCCTGCTTCGAAATGGCGCTGTGCACCTCATCCTTTGTCGCGGAAACACCGCGAGACATGTAAGCGTTAGACATATTTTTTCTCTCCTTTAGTTAAGTTTCTGATCGTCGATCGCAGACTTGCTTAAAGCTCGATCTGCATGGCATTCGCCGCGTTAGGATAACAGGTAATATCAAAAATGCGTTGATTGGAGCTTCCGCGGAAAGGCAACGTCAGATCGCGCAGTGCCTCCACATATCTGCCCTCTACGAGATAATTCGTTTGGCTGAGCAGCGCATGGACCGACGGCTCGGTCTTTGCCTTTGCAAGAAGATGCTCCCATGTAAAGCCGCTGTAGGTCATCACTGTCATGCCGCGGTTTCTTGCATATTTTGCCACCACAGCCAGCTCGCTTCCCCACAGGAAGGGCTCGCCGCCGCTAAAGGTCACGCCTTTCAAAAGCGGATTCTTTTCCATATCGGCAATAATTTTATCGGTAGTGGTTTCTTTTCCTCCGTGATATGCATGGGAGGCGGGGTTATGGCAGCCCGCGCATTTGTGAGGGCATCCCTGCACGAATATCACATAGCGCAAGCCCGGCCCGTCAACGATGGACTCCCGCACCACGCCATATAAGCGGATGGGCAAGCTTTCGGGCGGTGTATTGCTTGAAAAGCTTCTCTGAAGCATGAAAATTCTCTCCTTCGAATGGAAAAACGGACAAAAACCGAAGTGCCTGTCCGGAGGAATTTCCGTGCTGCGGTTTATTCCTCTAAATCCTGTTTGCGTCTGCGGCTGAGAACGATCACCACGGCAACGGTCGCTATTGCCACAAGTGCCATGCCGGCAAGCCACAGATAAGGGGTGTATGTACCTAGCTTTTCTTCCGTCTGCGACTGTTTTTTTAGACGTTCCTCGGCAATCACGCTCTCCAGCGATTCGTCGTTATATTCGCGGGAAAGACCGTTGATGCTCTCAAGGCACAGCGTTGCTGAGGATAACGCGGAGCCGTCCACCAGCAGCTGCAGGCTTTCGG
Organism: Candidatus Flemingiibacterium sp.; assembly: GCA_045635785.1. GTDB lineage: Bacteria > Bacillota > Clostridia > Oscillospirales > CAG-272 > Flemingiibacterium. The sequence goes on along the minus strand of JAZTWJ010000056.1, from coordinate 10,623 downwards.
TATTATAAATTTTTCCAAAATCGCCTGTGTAGACGTAAATCGTCGTCCACTCACCGGTGGGGATCACGGCTTCCGACTCAAAACGCTCGCCCTCGCCGAGAAGCACCAGCTTAACGGGAGCCTCTGCCGTATCGGCAGGCTTCACATTGTCGAGCTTGAGCTTGATTTCAAGCACGGGTGTGAAATTCAGATTTTCGGGTTGCTTAAAGCGATGGACAATGCCCATCCACGCACCGGAGGTCTTTTCGCCGAGAGGAGCTCTCAGCGTTTTGTCATCGCCAACAGTCAGCGCGCCGCAATGAAAAGCGGGCTTAAGCTCACCGACTCCCATAAAATTATCAAAACGATAATAAGAAAAGGTGCCGAGAATACCCTTTGGCGTTTCCGTCGTCGCCGGATAAAGCGTCACTTTACGCTTTTGCATTTTTTTCTCATCGAAGTTGTCGATGATATCTGACCAGCTATCCTGCTTGAGCATGATCAACGCCAAAGACAGGACCGGCTCCGAATCGGCGGTATCCAACGCTTGAATCATCTCATAAAAGGTGTCGTCTTCGATGGTAGAAATCGCTAAATAAGAATCCACCGCGGGGTTGAAGTACGCCGCCAAATATCCGCGCACAAACCATGCGGCGGCACTGCCCAGCTTTACATCCGGTTTTGAGAAATTGTAGTCACAGAACAGCAAACGCACCGATTCTCCGCCGTTTTCACCAAGAAACGCAAGAAGCTCCTCGCAGTCGTGGGCGGAAATTAGGTTGGCATCGGCATTTTCTTCGAAACGCCACATGTTTTCGATGCACAGGCTCCACGCAAAGGAGCCATTTTGCTTGATCTGTGCAAGAAGTGCGGGAATAAATTCAAGCAGTCCCATCTCCTCATTGCCCGTACACGGCTCGCAGGAGAAGGTGTCGCTGACCGAGAGATATACCCGAGCTGCTCCATTTTTTGAGACAATATTTGCATGTGCAATCCGCAGAGAGGATGCCGCCATTTTCACCGCAGCCTCCATGGAACGCATGCCTTCTCTTAAATTGTTGGCGTAGTCGCCGACAATGACACCTGCAATCAGACCCTCTGCCGCCCATTTGGTGCCCAGATAATCGGTCATCGCACCAAAATAATCGGTACCGTCCGCTTCGGAAAGTGCACTGGTATACTCTTTGTGCGGATCCGCCGCGGCTTTTTCGCGAACTTCTTCAAGTCCCACGGAGTCAAATCCTTCGAGTCGCACCAAAACGGCAATGTCCGTATCGTGAAGTGCCTGTAGCTGTGTCGAAATATGTTCAACGAAAGCCTTGTCAAAATAATAGGCTTCGCCGTTATACAAATATCGCTCGCTGGTATTTTTTTCGCCGAATATTTTCTGTGCCTCCAGCGTAAACTGCGTTACGCCTGCTCCCAACTCGCCCGTCAGCGACAGATCTTCGGGTACAAAGCCCTTTGCACCGGGCTCGAAACCAGCTTCGCAAGTTGCGGCACGCGCGGGATTTTCAATTTGAAACGGAGGTGCGATCAGCGCAAAGCTTCCGTCCTTCCGCATGCTGACGGCAAGGTACATGTCCCTTGCAAAGCTCGCATGCTTGGCAGGAAGACTGTAGTTCAAATGGAAGACGGTGGTCATGGGGCTTATCACCACAGGCTGCATTTCGGCAAGCTGTGCAGCCGACGGAACATCGCTGTTTTGCAGGCAATAAATATGAATGTCGCCGCCTGCATTGAGAAGGGCTTCTTCTCTTGATATTTCGCCGTTGAACTGAACGGTTTGCAAATCATCCCCAAGCGTGCAAGATGTAATTTTGCCGACAGAGGGAATTTCCTTTGGCTGATAGAGCGAGATCGCGCTGATGGATTTCAGCTCAGCACGCCCGCTTCCCTCAAAACGAAGCTCAATGCTCGTCAGCTTTGTTACATCGCCCACGAAGGCATAATAGTACTGCTCGTCCGACTGTTTTTCAAGCGACAGTGTCACGCTTTTGACCTCGGTTGCCGCAGTACTGTCGGAGGTGGAATAGAAGATGGTCATTTCCTCGCTGTTTGTATAATTTGCGAGATTGAAGCGCAGACAGTTTGCCTCATAGTCAATATCCGGCGGAATGATCGCCGCCTTTACACTCATCTTCTGACCGAGAGCGGGGATCAGGGTGATCATGGATCGGTCTCCCGCAAAGGTGGCATTCCCACCGACCGTTTCACAGCGGTCGAACAGGAAGCGTTCCGCGAGCAACATATCCACGGGATCCTCCGCACGCACATCGTCGATATAAAAGCTGTTCTCGACTTCGGTTTCGTGTGCGGTACCGATGATAAGGCTGACATCGGCAGAAATCACGGTTTCCCTGCCTGCCCATGCGCTGATATCGGCGGTGACGGTACACCACTGTCCCGGTGTAACCTCGGCGAGGTATTCAAAGGGCTCGCCGCTTTTTCCGACAAGCGTCAAACGTGTCAGATATTCTGCAAAGGGATCCGCCTCATAGGCGGGAACGAAAATATCGAAGCTCACCGCGCGGTATTCACCAAACGAAAACGGCTCGGTGAACTTTTTCTCCGCACTGCGGATCCAACTGACTTCCGCCTTTTGTGCCTGCACCAGAAGACAGCTGCGCGTGGGAACCGGTTCCTCGTTTACTGCAGGCTTGGCCGCAAAATCCACCCGTTCCACCCGCTGTACATTGTAGCTTGCCTTCCAGCCGTCCTCCGAGTCGGAAAAGCTTGACAGCATCTGCACGGGATCCGCCATTTTCGGCTCGGCAGCAGCAAGCGACACGACAAAAAGCATGAGAAAAAGACATACGATCGCCACTTTCCCATATCCATTACGCATTTGTTATCACCCACCATTCCATGTTATATCTATATTATATCATTATTTCTTACGAAATGCAATGATTTTTTCAATTTCTGATAAATTTCAGAATCTCTGTTGAGTTCGCGCAAATTTTATGGTATAATATTATAAGATGTTACAATGGAGGTATCACAAATGCCAATAAAAATCCCCGCAGGACTGCCTGCGCATGAAACTATGGAGCGTGAAAACATTTTTGTCATGACAGATTTTCGCGCAGAGCATCAGGACATTCGTCCGCTTCGCATTGCGGTGCTCAATCTGATGCCCACCAAAATCACCACAGAAACCCAGCTGATCCGACTGCTTTCCAACAGTTCCCTGCAGATCGAATTGACGCTTTTGCAGACGAGATCCCATACTTCCAAGCACACCTCCGCCGAACATATGGAGGCTTTCTATAAAAATTACTACGACATCAAGCACGAGAAGTTTGACGGTCTGATCATCACAGGCGCGCCGGTCGAAAATCTTCCCTTTGAGGAGGTGGACTATTGGCCCGAGCTGTGCGAGATCATGGAGTGGTCAAAAACCCATGTTTTCTCCACCTTCCATATCTGCTGGTCGGCGCAGGCGGGGCTGTATTATCATTACGGCATTCCAAAATATCCGCTTGACGAGAAGATGTTCGGCGTGTTCGAGCATTATGCCCTGAATCCCCATCATCCCATCGTGCGCGGTTTTGACGAGATCTTCCGTGCGCCCCATTCACGCCACACGGAGATCCGCGAGGAGGATATCGTCATGGTGCCCGAGCTGGAGCTGATCTCCAAGAGCGACATTGCGGGGCCCTACATCATTGCCGCCCGCGACAAGCGCATGCTGTTTATCACGGGCCATTCCGAATACGATTTTGACACGCTGGCAAATGAATATTTCCGTGATGTGAATAAGGGGCTGGACATCAAGCTCCCCCACGGATATTTCCCCATGGACGATCCCAAAAAGCGTCCGCGCAATGTTTGGCGCGGCCATTCGAATTTGCTGTTTGCAAATTGGTTAAACTATTTCGTTTATCAGAACACGCCCTACGATCTGGCGGATCTTTGATGATGCACCGCATGAATGCGCCCGATCCGCGCATACTAATACCGTGGCTTTGCCACGGTATTTTTTTATGAGGTGAAACGGATGGACAGCAACGAATCCTTTCTGCAGGAGCTTTACAAAAATACGAAAATGGGCGCCGAATCCATCGTCGATCTGATGGACAAGGCATCCGATCCCCGCATGCGCGCAGAAATGACAGCGGAGCTTGCACGCTATGAGAGCTACGCAAAGCAAGTCGCCGCACTCATGGCAGAGCGCGGACTCAAGCCCGAAGAACCGGGTATGATGGCAAAAGCGGGCGCAAAGATCGGCATGACCTTCAACACCATGTTAGATACCACCACCTCCCACATTGCGGAGATGATGATCAACGGCGCAACGATGGGCATCATCAACATCGAAAAGCAGCTCCATTCTGCAGACGCACGTCCCGAAACAAAGAAGCTGGCAGAGGATATTCTCTCCTTTGAAAAGAGCAGCTCCGAAAAGCTGACACGGTTTCTTTCATAAGGAAAAACGCCCCTTTCAGGGGCGTGTTTATGTTCAATTTTTTGCAAAGGGGGATCGCCTGCATTTCTAACGGTCCAAAGAAAAAGTGTATGGAGGGCTATTGCTTCCGATACGCTTTTTCAATGATTCTGATTTTTAGAGATGGACGGTATACCGAAAATCCGCCGCAGAAGCGGTGCAATCAGCCGCGGCGCCTTCTTGACTACGATCTTCATAGCGCAAATCCTTTCGTGAGCAGCTGCTCACTACAGAATATGCGAATCCGTGGTTTTCGTTAATCCCGACTTTGGATGACAAGCATCACGCCCTTGTCCAGCGAAACCTCTGCCTCCTCGGCGATGATCTCATTGCTCACCGCAAAGGAATAGCGGCGCGTCAGCGCGGCATCCGTCAGCGGATAATACACGCCCTTTACACAAACGCCCTCGCAGAGATCCGTCAGCGAGATCAGCGACAGATATCCCCCACCGCGTGCAACAGTCATTCTTTCGCCGCCGCGCAGAATATCCACATGATTGCGCCCGTCGGTCATATGCGCGCCAATGCCTTTCTCCGCGATATATTCCAGCAAAAACACATTGGAAAGCGTATGATCCAACCTTCCGCCAAGTCCGCCGAAGAGAATGATCTCGTCCGCGCCATGGTCGATGGCGGTGTCCACGGCAAGCTGTGTATCCGTATCATCCTTGATGGGAGAAACTGCGATTTTTTTGATTTCGTCCGGCTCACCCTCCGACAGCATTGCCGGATCCAGCGAATCGAAATCGCCGATCAGCAGATCGGGGTTCACGCCGCATCGCCTTGCGTTCAAATATCCGCTATCGGCGGCAATCACAAGCTCTGCCGCGGGGATTGGGATCGGCTCGAAAATCTCGCCGCCCGTGAATATCAATGCTCTCATTTTTTGTCCCAACCGTGCTTGTTTTTTAACATTTCGTAAAATTCAAAAAAGCTCTTATGCCGCTCCGGAGGAATCTTGCCGTTTTTCACCGCCTCTAACAAGGCGCAGCCCTCTTCCTTCGTATGCGTACATTTGGTGTAGCGGCAGTTGCCGATATACGGCGAAAATTCGCGGAATACATAGGGGAGATCTTCCTTGGTATAGAAGTCGAACTGCAGAAAATCCAGCATGCCGAAGCCGGGCGTATCCGCCACATATCCCTTTGCATCTCCGCCAAACTGCTTTGCCAGCGAAAACAGCTCGATATGCCTTGTGGTATGCCGTCCGTGCTTTGTCCGCGCGCTGATCTCGCCCGTGGCAAGCCCCAGCGAGGGAAAAAGGCGGTTCATCAGCGTGGATTTGCCAACGCCCGATGCCCCTGCGAAAACGGAGATGGCGTCTTGATTCTGCCGAATAAAGTCCTCTAATTTGCTTCTGTCGATGTTCAGTCCTTCGATGAACACATGAAAACCGCATTTGCGGTAAATTTCCGCATAATGCTCCGCCGCATCGGGTGCAAGATCGGCTTTGGTGATAATGATCACAGGCTCGATCTCTTTATACTCGGCGACCGTCACCAATTTATCCACCGTAGACAGCGACGGCTCGGGCTCTGCCGCCGCAAAAACTGCAAAAATAATGTCGATGTTCGACATCGGCGGCCGAATCAGCTCATTTTTGCGAGGATACGCTTCCACGATCATGACACCGCCGCGCGCTTCCTCGCCACGTTTTCCACCGCGGGAATCCGCATCGGCTGCCTTCATCAGCTCCGTGTCGATGCGAAGCTGTACCATATCGCCGCAAAGCAGCGTCATCTTTTCATGGCGGAATACACCTCGCGCCTTGCAGAGCACGGTGTCTCCATCCATGCTCACGCCCTCTGCGCGAAGCTTGTCCGCATCCGTCCGGGAGATGCGGATCTCATAAAGTCCGCCCACGCCCTTGATGATTCTTCCTTCCGGGTTTAATTCCATCGGTTATTCACCACGGGCTTCGTTGTTTCTGAAGGCTTTGTTGTTTCCGAAGGCTTCGTTGTACCGGAAGCTTTTGTTGTTTCCGAAGGCTTCGTTGTCACCGACGGCTTCGTTCTTTCCGAATCTTCATCGGTTTCATCCGTTGTTTCTTCGGCTTCAACACCCTTACTCATGACAAAATTGATTTTGGTTCCGACCGGAGTCTGGGCTCCCACCGCGCGGCTCTGTTTGATCACGCGCCCCTTGGGAACCGTCTCGCTGAATTCGTATACCACATCACCCAGCGCAAGGCCGGTAGATTTGAGCGTATTCATCACCTGCTGTTCGGTGTTGTTCATAAAATCGGGCATTGGCACATATTGGATGTCCTGACCGCTGGATACATACAGCGTAACGGTGTCGCCCACCTTTAGGACAGTACCGGGTTCCGGATCGGTACGGATGACACAGCCCTCAATCACATATTCGTGGGAGCTTTTCATTTGTGTGGGAATGAGACCGAGATTACGCAGTTCGATCTCCGCATCACGGGCATCGTCATAGGCAAAGTCGGGAAGCTCGCAGGTCTCGGCACCCCAGCAAACGGTCAAAGTCAGCTCACACAGCTGCTTGTCGGGAATGACCTTGCGCTTTTCATGAGGAAGCGGATCCTGTCCGATGATCTCATTGCGACCATAAGACGAATCATAGATATACTCTACTTCGACGTTGTAATGCTGACCCTCCAGCGCCTCCTTCAGCTGATCGCTGTAAATGGTGCCGATGAATTCGGGGATTTCGATCTGCTTCGAATGATCGGTGGTGGTCACCTCAACCAGCTTGGTCAGCACAACCACAGCGCTGACGCAGCAGACAATCAAAAAGGCGGTTGCCACGCCCGCGATAACGGGAAACATGGAACGGCTGGCTCTGCGCGGCGGCGTCAGCTTTTTGACACCCTTTGGCAGATTGTACTCGGGCAACGGTTCCACCGTCGTGTCAACGGTTTTCGGCATTTTGAAAACCGTGCGGGGATTGCTTTTTACCTGTGCCACATGGCGAAGCATCTGTGCCGCACTCTGGAAGCGGTTGTCGGGATTTTTCTCCATGGAGCCGATGATGATCTGTTCCAGACCGATGGGAAGATTCTTGTTAAGCTCACGGGGAGCGCGGGGCTTGTTTTTCACCTGCATGATGGCGACAGTCACGGGACTGTCAGCCACAAAAGGCAGTTTGCCCGTCGCCATTTCATACATAGTAACGCCCAGCGAATAAATATCACTGCGGCGGTCAATGGGCTTGCCGCTCGCCTGCTCGGGGCTGATATAGAAAACCGTGCCGATGGCTTTATCGGACATGGTTACGGTTTCCGCATTGGGTAGCTTTGCGATGCCGAAATCCGTCACCTTGACCACGCCGTTTTTGAGAATCATAATGTTTTGCGGCTTGATGTCGCGATGCACGATGCCCTTGGAATGTGCATGCTCCAGCGCAAGAAGGATCTGCTCGGTGATATTGATGATCTCATGAAAATGCAGCACACCCTTTTTGAGAATATAATTTTTGAGGGTGATGCCTTCGATCAGTTCCATGACGATATATTTATAGTCATCCCTAACGCTGACGTCATAAATATTGACAATGTTGGGATGGGAAAGCATGGCTACCGCCTTGCTTTCGTTGATAAAGCGCTTGACGGAGGGCGTGTCGTGTGCAATATCGTGCTTGAGCATTTTGAGTGCCACATTACGGCGCATCAGCAGATCATTGGCTTCAAACACGACCGCCATACCGCCGATACCCAGCACCTTAATGATCCGATATCGCTTGTCAATGACCTGACCTACATACTTTTCATATATATCCATGGCCACCATCCTATTCCCCGTCCCCGACATCGGCATCGCTGCCCGCGGGACGAACATATTTTACAAGTACAGCCGTGATGTTGTCGGGACCGCCCAAAGCATTGACAGCATCGATCAGCTTGTCGGTTTTATCCTGAAGCTCCGTTTCCACATCAAGCACCACATCAATATCCAAATCGGATGAAATAATGGTGTAGATATCCTCCGAAGGAAGCTGTCCGCACAGACCGTCCGAGCAAAGCAGTACATAGCACAGATCAAGTCCTGACAGATCTACCGAGAAAATATCCGTCTCAAGCTCGCTTTGAATGCCAACCGCTCTGGTGATGCGGTTGCGGAAGGGATGATTTTTCGCCTCCTCTGCGGAAAGAGAGCCGCTGTCGATCAAATGCTGCACATAGGAATGATCATGGGTGATCTGTGTAATGGTGTTGTCCGAAATGAGATAAAGGCGGGAGTCGCCCACATTGACCACGTAGACCACATCATCGACAAACAGCGCCGCCACAAGCGTCGTGCCCATACCCTGATAATCGGGGGAGCTCTGCGCCTTTTTATAAACAGCCGCATTGGCGTCCTGCACCGCATTGTCGAGGATCACGCAAGCGTCATCGGATGTCAGGGTAAGTACATCGTTTTCAATTTTGTTTGCCGCATATTTGAAAACGCGCTCGCAGAAAATGTCCACTGCACACGCACTGGCAACATTTCCGCTTTTGGCACCGCCCATGCCGTCGCATACGACGCATAGGGCAGCATTTTTGCACATGCCGCGGATCATATAGCTGTCCTGATTGGCGGACCGCATTTTTCCCGTATCACTTTTGCCGAAAAATTTCATAATACCATTAATTCCTCCCAAAAAATCTCACATGAAGCCGCCTCACAGACGGCTTTGGAGAATGACCGCCAAAACGGCGGGCGATTAGGACAAAGTGCTTGTTATCTCGTTTTCTTTCATTTTTGCTCGTCGGAGCTGACCGCAGGAAGCGTTGATATCACCGCCCAGCTTCCGTCTGACGGTGGCATTGATGCCAAGACCGCCGAGGGTTTCCGCAAAACGCCCCACCGCCTCCGATGAGGAGCGTGAAAACCCGCTTTCTTCCACCTCGTTGACGGGGATGAGATTCACATGAATCGGAAAAGGCTTGGAGCCGCGATAAAGTCCGCGTTTCAATGTCTGCGCCAACCTTCGCGCATATTCGGGCGAATCGTTTTTGCCTGCAATCAGCGTGTATTCAAAGGAAATTCGCCTTCCCGTCGCTTCAAAATAGCGGCGGCAGGCATCAAGAAGCGATGCGATGTTCCATTTGTTGTTCACTGGCATGATGGAGGATCTGGTTTCATCGTCCGCCGCATGCAGCGAAATGGAGAGTGTAATCTGCTTATCGCATTTTGCCAGCTCGTCGATTTTATCCACCAGCCCGCAGGTTGACAGCGAAATGTGGCGACTGCCGATGTTCAGCCCATCGGGATCGCCCACCAGCTCGAGAAATTTTAACGTATTGTCAAAATTGTCAAGTGGTTCGCCGATGCCCATCATGACCACGTTGGAGATGCGCTCTCCCATATCCCTCTCTGCCGCAATGATCTGACCGAGCAGCTCGGCAGGACGAAGCTTTCTGACAAGTCCGCCGATGGTGGATGCACAGAAGCGGCAGCCCATGGGACATCCCACCTCGCTGGATATGCAGATGGTGTTGCCGTGCTTATAGCGCATGAACACGCTTTCGATGACATTGCCATCATGCAGTCCGAACAGGTATTTCACCGTACCGTCAAGCCTTGATACCAGCTTTTGTTCGATGGTGGGAAAATCCACCACCGCCGTTTCATGCAGCTTTTCGCGCAGTTTTTTACTTTGATCGGTCATGCCGTCAATGTCCACACCGCGATGCATCCATGAAAAGATCTGCTTCGCGCGGAACTTCGGTTCACCGAGCGCGGCGAGAAATTCCGTCAGCTCGCGAATATTCATGCTGAGAAGATCGGCTTTCCCGTCGAGTTCTAACATTTATATGTCCACCTTACTTTGGATTTTCGCTGTCCTTCTTTTGCAAAATCAAGCATCCGAATATCGTATCAAACGCTTAATTCTTCTTAAATTTTGCAATAAAGAATCCGTCTGTATCATGTATATGCGGCAAAAGCGTCAACATACCGCCCGCCGATGCCGCATCTCCGCATGCAAAATCCACGGGGGAAAATTCCGCATGTTCGGCAAGGAAACGCTCTGCCACCGCTTCATTTTCCGCGCGGTTCAGCGTGCAGGTGGAATAGCAGAGTATGCCGTCCGCCTTCACATAACTTGCCGCGTTATGAAGAATGGAATATTGAATCTCGGGCAGGCGCTCGATTTCCGCCATGGTTTTATAGCGAATCTCCGGCTTTTTCGCCAGGACGCCAAGCCCCGAGCAAGGAACATCGCACAGCACTGTATCCGCAATT